>DATKEI010000344.1:0-11645 GCA_035544455.1 Binatia bacterium
CGGCACCGCGATCAGCGCGCGCTCGGTGTCGTCGGCGAGCAGCGCCTTGCGCATGATGTCGGCGTTCCAGAGCTGCCCGCCGTGGGTCAGCAGCACCCCCTTCGGCTTGCCCGTGGAGCCCGACGTGTAGGGTTGCATGCAGGTCTCGTCGAAGGCGGTGGCGCGGCGGGCCAGGGTGGGCGCAGCGGCGGCCAGCGCCGTCTCGTAGGCCAGCGCGCCGTCGGCCGCGGGCCCGTCGGCGATCACGTGCTTGATGGCCGGGATCTGCGCGGCCAGCATCCGCCCCCGCCCGGCCAGCGCCGCACTGGCCACCAGCACCGCCGCCTCGGAGTCCTCCGCGACGTAGCGCAGCGCCTCGTCCCCCATTCGGATATTGAGCGGCACCGCCACCGCACCGAGCCGCATGGTGCCGAAGAGCGTCTCGAGGAAGCGGATGTCGTTGTTGAACAGCAGCGCGACGCGGTCGCCCGCGGCCACCCCGAGCGCGGCCAGGGCATTCGCCACCCGGTTGGCGCGGGCGTCCAGCTCCGCGTAGGTGCGGACGGTGTCGCCCTGGAACACGGCCGGCCGGGATGGAGTGAGGGCACACGCGCTGTCGAAGAGATAGCCGAGGTTGTCGGGAAGCATCGCGGCAGATACTGCCCCCCGCCCCGCGCCCCGTCAAGGCCATGGGCACGGGAGCGATGCCTGTCCCGCAGAGCCCGGCTACAGACGCACGAGTACCGCTCCCTGAAGGGCGCCAATGGCGAGAAGGTGTTCGAAGCCTACGCGGAACAAAACACGCCCGGTGCCTGCCGCATCTTCTGGCACTACGGGCCGGCGTCGCACACGATCACGATCGTGGCCATCGTCCGCCATCCATAGCTGATCGCGGGCTAGGCGCGGCCTCATGAACCGTGCCGAACGGGCGGACCTCGCCGCCCTGCCCGCGTTCTTCTCGAGGGGCTCCGACGAGGAGGAGCCAGATGCCTCGCCGCCCCCAGCGCCCGCGCCAAGGCGGGCCCCGCTCGCTGGTCCTCACCCTCGGCTGGGCGAACGGCCCTTCCTCGCCCGCTCCACCCGGCAGCGCGGGTCAGGCCTACGCGCTCATCTTCGACCCGCGCCGGTGGACGGCCATCGCGCCGGTGCGGGCGCCGGCCTTCCGCGGCTGGCGCTACTTGGCCTCAGCGCCGGGAGCAGCTGCGGACCGCACTGACGTCCTCGGCCCCGGCGGCGATCCGCCGCCGGGCTCTGCGTGACGGTGTGCCATCCACGCCCGGCAGCAAATTCCCCCACCGACTACATCTACTTTTCCCCCACCGACCGTGACATCGGATCGCGGGCCGTCCTCGGCAAGGCGGCGAAGGGGCGGACGGTGGGAAGACGAGCGAGCGCCACCAGCGGGCGCCGCCGCGGCCAGGGGCCTCAGCCAGAGGTCTCTCGACGCCGCGCCTCTACCACCAGCGTCTGGAGGCCGTAGCCGATCGAGCCGCGGCGGTCGAAGAGGCGGCTCCGCGTGAGGCCGATCCCGTCCGGCTCGGGCGCGGTGATCGCCTCGAGGCAGACCCACTCGTCCACGGGGAGGCGGTGGAGATGGACGGTGAGGTCCGCGTTCACGAAGGTGAAGCGCTCCGGGTCGAGCACGATGGCGATGCCGTTGCCGGAGTCGGCCGCGATCATCACCCGCTGGAGCGGGCTGGGCGACTCGCCGGCCACGAGGGCGACGCGGCTCCGGATCCAGACCGTGGTGGGGTTCTCCCCGACGCCCCCGCGCACGCATCGCGCGTCCACCGCCGCGATGTAGCCGCCGCGCGCGCTCCCGCCTTGGAAGACGGGGAAAGTCCACGGCGTCCCGCCTTCGGGAGGGGCCGGCATCTCGTGGAGATCCGGCCTGACCGGCGGGACCGGAACGGCCTCGGTGCGGATGGCGAGCCCCGCGGCCCGGGCCACGCTCCGGCCGTCGGCGGTGAGCACCGCCTCGACCCGCCGCACCTTGCGGCCCGCGCGCAGGACGGTGGTCGCGACCTCGATCGTGGCGATGGGCACCGGCGCCATCAGCTCCACGGCGAGCCGCATGACCCGGAGCGCGGGGTCGTCGGCCATCGCGCGCTCGATCGACCGGGCGAGCAGCGCCGACGGCGGTCCGGCATGCTGGTGCCCGGCGCTCCAGGGCCCTCGGGTGTGGCCAGTCGCGACGAACCGCGCGCCCTCGGGGACGTAGAACGCGTCGGGAACCTCGCGCGGGTCCCTCATGGCCCGGACACTATAGCAGGCGGTGGACGCGGCCCCGGCGCCAGCCGCGTCTCGACCTCGGCCCCGCCCGGGCTCGCGCTCCCGCTCGGCGCGCTGCGCCTCCGTCGCCGAGGTCGACGCCATCTCCGTATTGTCGTGCGTGCAGCGGCGCGGGCGGCGAGGGAGAACGCCGGGGCTCGGGGCGCTCGTCGACACGGGGTCCCGCGGGAGGATGTAGCATGATCATCAGTGGCGATCGCCAGCCGTGCCCTTCAGATCACATGAGCGCGATGCGCGCCGCGGCGGTGATTGCGTTGTGCGCCCTCATCGGGATGGCGACGATCGCGGGCACCGGGGCGCCGCCGGCATCCCGGTCTTCCGCCCCCGGCGAAGGCGCGGCGCGGCGGTCGGTCATCGTCGCCGGGCAGGCGGTCCAGGTGATGGATGCGGATCTCTCGCTCGGTCTCCGGCTGGCGCTGGAGGCGTTCTCGATATCGCCCACCCCGGAGGCCTTCGGAGCGATCGTGCGCGGGCTGGAGAAGACGGCCGGCAAGCCACTGATGGCGAGCGCGGACTGGGGTGTGACCGGTCTCGCCCTGGCCGACGGCGGGCGCCTGCTCGCGGCGCTGAGCTTCGATCCCCGGTGGTCGCTCGAACGGCCGAAGGTCGGCGACGGTCTTCCTTCGCGGCCCGGTGTCATCCGGCTCTGGCGGGTGGCCGGTGGGACCCTCGGTGCCGCCGAGACGATCGGTCGGGGAGAGCTGGTCAGCAGCCTCGCGTTCAGGCGCGACGCGACGCTGCTGGCGGCCGGGAGCGCGTCGAGCCCGATCGTGAGGCTCTGGACCTCCACCGACGAGGCGAGGCCCGCGCTGCGCGATCTCGGCGAGGCGATCGTGACCGCGGTGGCGTTCGACGCCAGCGGGTCGCTGCTCGCCTCCGGGAGCCAGCACGGGATCATCAGGCTCTCGCGCGAGGCCGAGGCCATGCGCTACGCGGTGACGCGCACCCTCCGGTACCGGCACAACGGCGCCATCACGAGCCTGGCGTTCAGCCCGCGGAGCCGGCACGTGCTGGCCTCGGCGGCGACGGACAGGGCGGCCGCGGTGTGGCATCTCGATCGCGACGAGTCCCCGCTGTTCCTGGGCGACGGGGGGCCCATATCGACTCTCGCCTTCAGTCCGGACGGGCAGGTGCTGGCGACCGCCGGACCGGACGGAGACCTGGGATGGTGGAATGCCGCGACCGGCGAGCGGCTGGCCGCCGCCGCGGCCCCGACTGCGCTTTCGGCGGTGGCCTTCCGGCCAGACGGAACGACCGTCGCGGTCGGAGGCGCAGACGGAAGGGTCCGCTTTTATCGCCGTGGTGGCGACTGGAGGCGGGCCACGCCCGTGGCTCCGGAGATCGCGCTCGGCCCGGACATCATCACCAGCATCCAGTTCAGTCGCGACGGGAAGGTGCTTGCCGTGGGCACCGAGAGGCGACTCTTGTTGCTCGATGCCGGGCTGGAGGCATGGGCGTCGAGGGCGTGTCGAGACGCGAGACGGGAGCTGACCGCCGAGGAGCGGGCACGGCTCCTTGCCGGCGAGCCGTCCGGGACGCCCGTTTGCCCGGCGCTCAGAAAGTGACTGGGCGATGCCTCCGTCGCGCGCGGGCGTTCGCGACGCCGGGCGCCTGAGCGCGACAAACCTCTCGCCCGGCACCCGTCAAGACCACGAGAGCGTGCTCACGGCCGCGGTCCAGCAGGCGATGACGGAGGCCGCCGCGGCGAGCAGGAGCGCGCCCTGCCATGGCCGCCCCGGAGGGTGCGGGAGGGCGAGCGCGGCGACGAGGCCGAGCGCGCCGCCCGCCGCGAGCCCGAACGCGTGGGCGAGCACGTCGGCGCGCTCGGCGGCCCCCAGCAGAACGAGGAGGATCAGGCTGGTCGTTCCCACCACCCAGGCGCGGCGCGACGTGGTCGGACGGCGCCACCCGGTGATCTGTAGAGCGGCCAGGATGCCCAGGGCCCCGAACGCCGAGGTCGAAGCCCCCACGGAGACGTGCAGGGGGCCGTGAGCGATGGCAGCCAGAGCATTGCCGCCCGCGCCGGCCAGGAGCACCAGCCAGAGCCCCAGACCGGGACCAAGCAACCGGCCGACCGCGGTCACCAGCACGAGGCAGGCGAGCGCATTGCCGAGTACGTGCGCGAGGTCCGCGTGCAAGGTGAGGGCGGTGACGACGCGCCAGGGCTCGCCATCGAGGATGAGCGCGGCCGCGGCCGCTCCTCCCTCGAACCAGACGCTGCGACGAGCCCAGGGGCCAGTGATGGCGAAGAACACCGTGAGCAGCCCGGCCACAGCCGCGCCGAGCCAGGGCCCACCGGCGGGGACGGCCTCCCCCTCGATCGGCGTCCCGGAGCGGCGCTCCGTCTCGTAGTCCGCCAGCTCGCGCGCGGCGCGGTCGGCGTCCGTGGCCCGGACGAGCAGCGTCCAGCCCGCGGGTGTCGGCTCGAGCCGGTGGCCGATATCGGTCGCGGTCAGCACCAGGGCCCATTCCTGCCCGAGCTCGGCGCTGGGCGTCGCCGCGATCGGCGTGTCCGGTGTTTCCATCGCCAGCCTCACCCCGGCCACGACCGGCGACTCTCGACGTCTGGCTGCTGCGCGGCGCGGATGTGGGACATGTCTCGCCCGCCCGGCGCCCGGCGCGGGCGCGCCCCGACTCGCCTGGCGCCAAGCGATCGCCCGCACACCTGACATGGAGGTCGGGCATCGCCCCGTGCTGCACGTGGACCAGCTCGATGGCGTGGCTGGTCCGTGCGCGTTGTTACAGCTGCGGCCAGAGGGGGAGGGTTAGCCACTCGAGGATCCGCGCGCGGAGGCCGCGGCGCTTCCATTCCTCGAGCTCGACGCGCCGGGAGTGCGCCAGGTCCTCGATGAAGACCTGCTCGAGGCGCCGGGCGAGGTCGCGGTTGTACACCGCGACGTTGAGCTCCTCGTTGAGAGCGAAGGAGCGGTTGTCGAAGTTCGAGCTGCCCACGGTGGCCCAGACGTCGTCGATCACCATCGTCTTCGAATGGAGCAGGCCCGCGCGGTACTCGTAGAGCTCGATGCCCGCCTCCAGGAGCCGACCGAATTCCCGGCGGCTGGCCTGGCGCACCACGTTGTTGTCGATCTCGCCCGGGACCAGCGCCACCACCCGCACCCCGCGCCCCGCGGCGGCGAGCAGCGCGTAGCGCAGGGACGCGTCGGGGAGGAAGTAGGGATTGGTGATGTAGATGTTCTTGCGGGCGGCCGAGATCGCGAGCAGGAACATCGAGTACATGGCATAGCTGCCGCCCGCCGGCGAGCTCGTGATGACCTGGGCCACGGCGCCGCCCTGGCCCTCGAGGGGGGGAAAGTACGACGTGCCCCCCAGGACGGCGCCCGTGGCCTCGAGCCAGTTCTCGACGAATGCGCCCTGCAGGTAGCGGACGGCCCGCCCATCAAGGCGCACGTCGGTCTCTCTCCAGTGCCCGGCCGTCCGCCCATTGCCCATCCACTTGCTGCTCGCTCCCGATCCGCCAGTGAAGCCCACGTGTCCGTCGACGACGAGGATCCGCCGATGGTTCCGGTGATTCGTGCGGTTGATCTCGACCCGCCCGATCGGCCGGAACACGGCGATGCGACAGCCGGCGTCCTCCATGAGCTTTCGGTACTCCGGTGGCATCATGAGCGTCCCGAAACCGTCGAGCAACACGTGTCCCCTCACGCCGTGCTGGCAGCGCTCGGCGAGCGCCTCCGCGATCTCGCGTGCGTTGGGTCCGTCCTCGTAGAAGTACTGCGCGTACGTGATCGTCTGGCGCGCGCCGCGAATGGCGGCGAGCTGGGCGGGGAAGATCTCGTCTCCGTTGAGGAGCAAGGTGACCTCGTTCTGCGCCGTGGCCGGGGCCCCGGTGATGGCCTCGATGGTGGCGAGGAACGAGGGATCGTGGACGGCGAGATCCGGCACGGCCACGTGCGGCGTCACCCGCGAGCACCCGACCGCAGTCAGGAGGGCGAGGCCGAGGGCGATCCGGGCGCATCGGTTGCGTGTATCGGGGTTTGCTCTCACGGGGGCGCTCCTCCACGGCGATGGTTGACGCACTGGGTCACGCGCCCTGAGGTCGGACCCGCTCGCTCCGCTGCTGCGCCTCACCCGGATGCACGGGGGGTGCCAGAAGCGGCATGCCACCCCCGGCGGCGGCCGTGGCGCCGCTGTTTAGCGGGAGCGAAAGGCGCGGAAGCCCGTCTGTCGGGCCACTACCAGCGCTCGGTCTGACCGGGAGGCAGGACCCAGATGGACCCGGGGTCGAGGTGGCGGCGTTCCACCTCGGCGGCCAGCCGCTGGGGAGGCTCGTCGTAAGGCTCGCGGGCCAGGCCGAAGGTTCCCCAGTGAACGCCCAGGAAGCGGGCACCCCGCAGATCCAGCCAAGCTTGAAGGGCGTCCTCCGGCGAGATGTGGACGTGCCGGGTATGCTCGCGCGGCGTGTAGGACCCGATGGGAAGGACGGCGAGATCGAAGGGGCCGAACTCGTCGCCGATGTCCTTGAAGTGACGGTAGTACCCCGTGTCACCGCCGAAGTAGAAGCGCTTCGACCCGAGCACGGCCCAGGACGCCCACAGACGGCGCCCCTGGTCGAAGGGGGTCCGCCCGGAGCCGTGCTGGGCGGGAGTGCAGACGATGGTGAGCCCTTTCAGCGTGGTCGATTCTCCCCAGTCGAGCTCCACCGCGTTCGCGATTCCCCGGTCGGCGAGCCAGCTCTTGATCCCGAGCGGCACCACGAACCGCGGGTTGTGGATGCGCGCCAGGCGGCGCACGGTCGGCTCGTCCAGGTGGTCGTAGTGGTCGTGGGAGATGAGGACAAAGTCGATCGGGGGGAGGTCCTCGAACCGTATCCCGGGCGGGGTGTAGCGACCGATGCCGACCAGGCCTCCGAATGGTCCCGTCCGCTGAGCCCAGGTCGGATCGGTGAGGAACGTCGCCCCGTCGAGCTGGACGAGCACGGTTGAATGGCCGACCCATGTGACGGTCGCCTCGCCCCGATTCCCGCGGAGGGTGGCGAGGTCGGGCGGCACCGCCGCCAGTGAGGCGACTCGCTTCTCGGGCCAGAGCCATGTGCCACCCAGGACGAAGGAGGTCGCGCGGGCGACGATCGGCGCGCGGCGGTAATCGGGATCGGCGTTCCGGAAGCCGGCCGGGCCCTGGAGCGCGCGCGACAGCCGGCTGGTGACCGCAGCGTCGGCGCGGCTGACGTCGGCGACTGGCTGCGCGCGACCCTCCCCGCCCGCGGACAGGCACAGCAGGAGGAGACAGGATGCGATCGTGGTGAGCCAGCGCAGGCGGATGAGCACCAACTCCCAGCATACCGGGCATGTCAACGCCCGCGGCCGGCCAGAGGCGCGCCGCGGCCTGGCAGGCCGCCCCGTCGTGCGCGGGCGGCGCGCGACGTTGTTACACAGCACAACCTACGTCGGCGCCCCGCCGCGAAGCGGTGGGTGCACGCCCCGGGCGCCCTGGCAGGTCCCCCGCGGCTCCCGGGGGGCTCCAGGTCGGGCGCCTCCGGTACTGGTGACGGCGCGCGAGGTGGGTGGCATGCGAGTTGCCCGCAGCGACGTCATTCCCGCAAGCAGGCGACAGCGGGACCAGTCACGCCCAGGCGATCGCGCCGAGGAGGGGGAGTCACATGACCAGGGCCAGGCGAAGCGAGCAGGGCAAGACACAATCAGCGAAGGGCACGCAACCGCCCGACGATCGCGCGCGGGCGACGGCCAATGTCGCCGACGCCACCGACGAGGCGCCGTTCACGGCGGGCAGTCCGGTGGATGGCGAGGGTGTCGTGCTCGGCGAGGCGCCGGAGGAGGCGCGGAGGGAGGACAGGCTGGACCTCGTCGAGATCCCGGCTGAGGAGGGCGACGCCCCTGACGAGGTCGACGCTGACGAGCTCGACCTTGACGATGACGAGGATGAGCTTGACGAAGATCTCGACGTCGAGGACGAGGACGTTGACGCTGAAGACGTTGAGACCGAAGAAGAGGAAGAAGAGGCGCCCGCTCGCGACACGGCCACGGATCAAGCGAGTCGGGGCGCTCGCCGCCGCTGACCGCGCCGTCGGGCGCGCCGGTGGACCATCGCCGCTGATTGCGTGAGGCGCAGCGCGACGGCGCGGGACGACAACCCCCGGGGTGCCCCCCCACGGACGGCGCCGCCGCGCCTCGCCCGCGTGACCCGCGGCGCCGGGATTGCCGGCAAGGCGCCCGATGAACTTCATGTCACCCGGGCGGATGCTCGGTGAACCACCGCACGATGCCCGGCATGTGGGGCTCGAAGGACCCCGGGATCGACAGGTTGAGCACTCCAGCCCGGACGTTCCCCCGGTTCTCGAAGTCGTGGGTGACGCCCCCGGGAACCAGTACGAACGAGCCCTTGGGAGCGTGAGTCCATTCCTCACCCACGAAAACGCTCATGGAAAACGCTCATGGTGCCTTCGATGGCGTAGAAGACGTCGTCCTCGGGGTGGGAGTGGGCGCCGGGGCCCTGCGTGTGCGGCGCGAGCCACCATTCGGAGATCGAGTAGCGCGATTCGTTCTCCGGCCCGTCCGCCTTGAAGACCGCGCCGATCCGGCCCATCGGGTAGACCCGGCCCTCACCGGGGCCGAGGATGACCGCCTTCCGGAACGCTTCGTCTGCCGTCATGGGGCTCTCCTCGAGGACGACGGATCCGGTTCTTCGCGCACGATCAGCCTACCGCGGCGCGCAAGTGGCCCGGCTCCGAGACGCACGGGCCGCCCTCGCCGGCTCGAGCGCGCGGGCGATGCCACCGGCGAGGAAGACAAGGTCGTTCGGGGGGTATACTCGCGCTGGAAGCGCGTCGCACACGGGTTCGGTTCGCGTCAGGTGCCCGGCATCTCTGCGATGGCCGTCGCCTGGTCGCCCGGGGCCCCCCGCCGGTTCGGCACCTGGGCCGGTGCCGACCCCAGCCCGGATGCACGGGACACAGAGGGGAGGGCGTCATGTCGGCACCAGAGGCTCCGGCCACCAGCGCGGCGACGGCCGGGACGTTCGACGTCATCGTCATCGGCGCCGGGCTGTCCGGCATGTACCAGCTCCACCGGCTGCGCGAGCTGGGGCTGAGCGCGCGGGTCTTCGAGGCCGGCGACGGCGTGGGCGGCACCTGGTACTGGAACCGCTATCCCGGGGCCCGGTTCGACTCCGAGAGCTGGACGTACGGCTACTCCTTCTCCGACCAGATCCTGCGCGACTGGGAGTGGAGCGAGCACTTCGCGGCCCAGCCCGAGACCCTGCGCTACTGCAACTTCGTCGCCGATACGCTCGACCTGCGCCGCGACATCGAGTTCGGAAGCCGCATCCGGGCCGCCGCCTACGACGAGGCGACGAACCGCTGGGAGATCGAGACCGCCGCCGGCCGGCGGGCCCACGCGCGATTTCTGATCACCGCGATCGGGCCGCTGTCGGCGCCGGTCATGCCGGCCATCCCGGGCATCGAGAGCTTCCGGGGCGAGTCCTACCACACTGCCACCTGGCCGCATGAGCCGGTGACCTTCGCGGGCAAGCGCGTCGCGGTGATCGGCACCGGCGCGACCGGCGTGCAGGCCATCACCGAGATCGCCAGGACGGTCGGCGCGCTCATGGTCTTCCAGCGCACGCCGAACTGGTGCGCGCCCCTGCACAACAGCCCGATCGACGCGGCAACCCAGGCCCGCATCAAGGCGACCTATCGCGAGATCTTCGCGATCTGCCGCGACTCCTTCGGCTGCTTCATCCACCAGGCCGACCCGCGCAACGCCCTCGAGGTGAGTCCGGAGGAGCGCGAGGCGTTCTACGAGAAGCTCTACCGCGAGCCGGGGTTCGGAATCTGGATGGGCAACTTCCGCGACGTCCTGATCGACCGCGAGGCCAACGCCACCATCACCGAGTTCATGCGCGGGAAGATCCGGGACCGGGTGAGGGACCCGGAGGTCGCGGCGGCGCTGACGCCGACCAACCACGGCTTCGGCACCCGCCGCGTGCCCCTCGAGAGCGGCTACTACGAGATCTTCAACCAGCCGAACGTTCGCCTCGTCGATCTGCGGAAGACGCCGATCGAGCGGATCACGCCGGCCGGCGTCAAGACGAGCGGTGCCGCGTACGACTTCGACATGATCATCTACGCCACCGGCTTCGACGCCATCACGGGCTCGTTCGACCGGATCGACGTCCGCGGCACCGGCGGCCGGCGGCTCAAGGACAAGTGGGCCGAGGGGCCACGCACCTACCTCGGGCTCCAGGTCGAGGGGTTCCCGAATCTGTTCACCCTCGTCGGGCCTCACAACGCCGCCACCTTCTGCAACATCCCGCGCTGCATCGAGCAGAACGTCGAGTGGGTGACCACCCTCCTCCGCCACATGCGCGAGCATGGGCACACCCGCGTCGAGGCCACCCCGGAGGCCGAGCGCGGCTGGACCGAGCACGTGCACGACAGCGGCCGCCGCATGCTCTTCACCCAGGTCGATTCCTGGATGACGGGCATCAACTCGAACCTCGCGGGCAAGGACAAGCGCACCTTTCTCGTCTACGCCGCCGGCGCCCCGAAGTACCGCGACCGCTGCGACCAGGTCGCCGCGAGCGGCTACACGGGCTTCGCGCTCCGGTAGCGAGGGTGACACCGCCCCCCGGCCCCGCCCCTCGTGGGCAAGCAACACTCGCCGGAGGCCGGCCCGCCCGACCGGACGCCGCGGCCGGGAACGCGAAGGCAGGGAGGCGGACCGTTTCGGGCTAGACCCAGCCGAGCTCGCGCCTGGCAAACCCGCATGCCAGATCGAGGCCACCTTCTTGCCGGTGGGCGGACAGGGGCCGCCCTGGCCAGTATGCGTCCACGTGAAGACCGCGTAGGGCGGAGATGTTCCTCCGCTCCTCGTCAGTCCCTTCATCCATTCGGTGCTCATGGCGCCCGGGAGCGCAGCCCGTCGATCTTCCGCTGGAGGAACCAGCAGAACCATCCCCGGTACTTCTCCTGCAGGTCGCGCTTCATCCAGTCCTTCCCGGTGATGAAGCCGCGGCAGCCCGGCGCGCCGCATCGGCACGCCATCTCGTGGTCGCCGTCGTCGGTGGTCGCCCAGTCGATCGTCAGCTCGTCGCCCACGGCGATCTCCCGCATGGCCACGAGGACGATCTGCCCCTGGATGGCGAGGTTCGGCTCGCACGAGTGATTCGTGTAGAGCATGCTCCCATGTCGCTGCTCCTGTCGCACGGGCGCGATGAAGAGATCCTCCGAGATCTGGATGTCCGCCGGCCCGAGATCGCGCTCGAGCGCTGCCCACTCCGGCCCGGTGAGGACGTGGCCGCCCTTGACGGCGACGATCTCACCCCGGGCGATCGCCTGCCGGGCGAACAGGCCCTTGCCGTGGATCGCGCTGTCGCGCACCTCGGTCTTCGGCGACCGG
>DATKEI010000345.1:0-5115 GCA_035544455.1 Binatia bacterium
GTTCGTGTCCCGCGGGGAGGGCCCCCGCCCCGCCCGGCGCTCTGCCGGCACATCCCTGACTCGGACGGCTAGCTCCTGCTTGACCCCGCCCCCGCCGCGCCATAGGATCGCTCGCGCCCCGCGGCGATCGCGGCGGCGCCCGCCCTAACCGCCGACGGCACCGCGGGGCGGGGGGTTCGTTCAACCGTCGACCACTGGCTCCTCGGCGCCGAGATGGCGCGGCCCGGCCGGTGAGCGGAGGAGAGCCAGTGCGCGCCATCGACCCCGCCGCCCGCGCGGCCCGGCCGGAGTTCGACGTCCACGTCGAGGAGAACATCATGGTGGCCATGCGCGACGGCGTGCGCCTGGCCACCGACCTCTACCGCCCCGCTCGCGCCGGGCGCCCGCTTCCCGGCCCCCGGCCCGCGCTGCTGCACCGCACGCCCTACAACAAGACGGAGACGGAGGCCACCCTCGGCCCCGGGCGCTGGTTCGCCTCGCGCGGGTACGTCGTCATCGACCAGGACTGCCGCGGATGCTTCGGCTCGGAGGGCCTGGTCGACTTCCTCCTGCCCGAGGCCGAGGACGGCTTCGACACGCTGGAGTGGATCAAGCGGCAGGAGTGGTCGGACGGGACGGTGGGCTCCTTCGGCTGCTCCTGGTCGAGCTGGACCCAGACCGCCATGGCCGGGCTCGGCCCCGACGCCCTGCACGCCATGGTCCCCAACATGAGCGGGGCGGATGCCCACGAGAGCTCGGTGCGCCACGGCGGAGCCCTCGAGCTGCGCTTCCTGGCGTGGGCGTTCTGGCACTCCGCGTACAACACGCAGCGGGCGCTCACGGCCCGGCCCTTCGTCACCCCCGCCCTCAACCTCGGCGCGCCGGTGTTCAGCGACTGGCTGCGCCGGATGCCCATCCGGCGCGGGCAGACCCAGCTCGCTCTCGTCCCCCCCTACGAGAAGTGGGCCCTCGAGATCCTCACCCGTGCGGACTACGACGAGTACTGGCGACACCCGAGCCTGAACCCGCGCCTTCACTGGGACCGATTCCCCGACGTGCCCGTCCTCCTCGTGGGCGGCTGGTACGACTCCTATACGCGCGGCACCTGGCAGAACTGGGCCGGGCTCGCCCCCGCCAAGCGCGGCCCCATCCGCGTGCTCATGGGGCCATGGACGCACGGGGCGACCACTCCCGAGCTGTCCTACGCCGGCGACGTCGAGTTCGGTCCCGCCGCCGCGCTTGCGAGCTTCGACGACCTGCACCTCCGGTGGTTCGACCGCTGGCTCCGGGGGGTGGACAACGGACTCGACGCCGAGGCCCCGATCCGCCTCTTCGTCATGGGCGGGGGATCCGGCCAGCGCTCGGGCGGGGGCCGGCTGGTCCACGGGGGCCGGTGGCGGGACGAGCAGGAGTGGCCGCTTGCCCGAACCGTGTTCACCGACTACTTCCTGCACGAAGACGGCGGGCTCCGCCGCGATCTCCCGGCGCCGGCGGTCTCGAGCACAACCTACCGCTTCGACCCGGCGAACCCCGTTCCCTCGATCGGGGGCAACGTGTCGTCCCTGCGCGACGTGATGCCGCTGCCCCCGGGAATCGGGGATCCGACGTACTCGGGCCGCGGGAACCGCACCCATGACGTCATGCGAGCCGGGGGCTTCGACCAGCAGGAGGGCCCGGACTTCTTCGGGTGCCGGCCGCCGTACCTGCCCCTGGGCGCGCGCCCCGACGTTCTTGTGTTCGAGACCGATCCCCTGACCGAGCCCCTCGAGGTGACGGGCCCGATCGAGGTCATGCTGTGGGTGGCGACATCGGCGCCGGACACCGACTTCACGGCCAAGCTGATTGATGTCTATCCGCCGAGCCCCTGGTACCCGCGCGGGTACGCGCTGAACCTCAGCGACAGCATCGCGCGGCTGCGCTACCGGGGCGGCCGAGAGCAGGGGAGTCTGGTACGCCCTGGCGAGGCGGTGGAGATCGGCATCACCCTCTATCCGACGAGCAATGTGTTCATGCCCGGCCATCGCCTGCGCCTGGACATTTCCAGCTCGAACTTCCCGCGCTTCGACGTCAACCCGAACACCGGCGAGCCGATCGGGCGCGACCGGCGCCGCGCGGTGGCCGACAACACCGTTTTCCACGAGCGCGCCCGCCCGTCGCGCATGATCCTGCCCGTGATCCCGGATGCGACCGGCCGCCCGCCGATCTGACCGCGGGGCCGTTTGGGGTCGCGACGGCGCGTCTCTCCTGGTAATCTGGCGTCGTGAAGCAGCGCGGCAAGATCATCCGGTTTCCCGCGTCGCGCCGGGTGGCGCCTCCGCCGCCTCCGCCACCAGACGACGCGCTGCTGGTGGAGGTCCGCCGCTGCCGGGACCAGGGCGAGGCCCTGGTCGTCCGCGGCCTCCTCGACAGCGTGGGGATCCCGAGCGTCCTCCGGGGCGCCCTCGTCTCCTCGCTCCACCCCTTCAGCGTGGGCGCGCAGGCCGAGGTCGGCGTGCTCGTCCACCGCGCCGATGCCGCGCGCGCCGCCGACATCATCGCGAATCCCCGCGCCGGAGGGACACCGTGACGACGAGCCAGAAGGACCGGGCCATCCGCTTCCGTGAGCTGCACGAGGGGCCGGCCGCGTTCCTGATCCCGAACCCGTGGGACGGGGGCTCGGCGCGCGCGCTCGCCGCTCTCGGTTTCCCGGCGCTCGCGACATCGAGCGGCGCCTCGGCGGGCACCCTCGGCCGGCGCGACGGCAAGGTCACGCGCGACGAGGCGCTCGCCCACGCCCGCGTCATCGTGGCCGCGACCGACCTGCCCGTCTCCGCCGACCTGGAGAAAGGCTTCGGCGACGCGCCGGCGGAGGCGGCGGAGACGATCCGCCTGGCCGCGGACGCCGGGCTGGTGGGCGGCTCCATCGAGGACGCAACCGGCGACCGGGACCGGCCACTTTATCCGCTGGACCTCGCCGTCGAGCGCGTGGCGGCGGCGGCACGGGCGGCCCGCGCGCTCCCCTTCCCGTTCATGCTGACGGCCCGGGCCGAGAACTTCCTGCGCGGCAACCCCGACCTGGACGACACCATCGCACGCCTGCGGGCCTTCGCCGATGTCGGAGCGGACGTGCTCTTCGCCCCGGGCCTGCCCGACCTCGCCGCCGTACGCACCGTGTGCGCGGCGGTGCCGAGACCGTTCAACTTCATGGTGGGCATCAAGGGCAAGTCGTTCACGGTGGCGGAGCTGACGGCGGCCGGCGTGCGCCGGATCAGCCTCGCGACCTCGCTCTACCGCGCGGCGATGACCAGCCTCCTCGCGGCCGCGCGCGAGGTCAAGGAGCAGGGCACCTTCGGCTACGTCGACCGCACCCTCGGCACTCCGGAGGTCAACGCCTTCCTGCAGTCATAGCGGACGGCTCGACCATGGTGAACCAGGTCCGGCTCCTCCACGCGCTGCTGCCGGCAGTCCTGGCCGGCATGCTGCTCGCCGGCGACGCCGCCGCGCATCCCCACGTGTTCATCGACGCCTCCGTGGAAGTGGTCTTCGGCTCCCCGGGGTTCACGGGGGTGCGCGTGACCTGGGCGTTCGATGACCTCTTCAGCAGCACCATCCTCACGAGCTTCGAGCGGGATGGGAGCGGCGGTTTCTCCCCTGCCGGCATCAAGGAGATCGAGGAGCGGCATCTCGAGTCCTTCCGTTCGTTCGGCTACTTCCTGGACATCACCGCCAACGGGTCGCCGGTGCCGGTGGCGTCGGTCAAGGACTTCCGGGTCCGGGTGGACAAGGCCCAGGTGATCTACGCCTTCACTGCCGTGGTGACCCCACCCGCGGAGCCCCAGGGGGCGCTCGCCATCGTCGTCGACGATCCGACCTTCTACAGCGCCTTTGCGGTCGTGGAGCCCGTCCGCGTCCAGGTGGCCGCCGAATACCAGGCCGAGTGCCGGCTGGCCCGCGATGCCGCGACGAACCGACCGGAGGGCATCGCGTGCACGTATCGCCGGCGCTCGGGCTGACCCTCGCGCGGACTGACCGGCTTCCAGGGGAGGCGCCCGGCGTCCACTCTGCGAACTGTCCGCTTTCAGCGGCCTGGCCCCCGGGTGCGCCGGCAGGTGCTCGACGTTCATGTATGATGACGGGTGGCCTCGGCGTCTCCGACCGAACCCATGCTCCCGAGAGCGCCAGGCCAGCGCAGGGGATCTCGTGGAACGAACCGGCCAGCGGCCGTCGTCAGCCGGCGCGCCGTCTCGTGCGGGCCGGCCCTATCTGGGGCTCGCCCTGATCGCGCTCGCCGTGGGCTGCGGGTTCCCGGCATCGGCCGGCGCCCAGACGGATTGCACGCGCGACGGTGACTGGCTGGCCTGCGACGACGGGCGGCACTACGCCATCAGGCTCGACCCCGACGCGGGCGGGCGCCTCGGACGCTGGCCCCCCTGGTCCCCCTTGCCCCGTGACCTTACCGATGGAACGCGGGCGATGCCCGGGACCGACGCCGCTCCGCTGCGCACTCAGGATGGCCTCGCCTGCTGGCCGCACGGTGACCATGTCCACTGCCGGTAACCGCGGTCGCCGTATCGAGTCCGGGCGCTGGCCGTCGGGTGGCGGCGCGAGCGTCCTGTTTCCGCGGCCGCGATGCCGTGGGGTCCTGGCCCTGCTCGTCGCGCTGTTCGTCTCCACGCAGATCACCGCGCTCGCCCATGAGATCGAGCACGTGCTTGATCAGCACGACGCGCCGTGTGCGCTGCACGTCGTCGCCGAGTACCTGGCGATGGCATCGCCGCCGGGCCCGACGCTCGCCGTGGCGCCGGCCCCGGGCCCCGACGCCGCGCCTCAGCCCCTCGCCGTTGCCACCGGGCGCCCGGCCTGTCCGAGCGGCGCCCGCGCTCCTCCTCGTCCGTCCTGACCGACCGGTTCCGGGCCGCGACCACGCGGCCATCCGTTCGTCGCTCAGGACCCCCGCGCCAGAGGCGGGGTCCCCGAAGGAGGCCCAGAGTGCGAGTCCATGCCGTGCTCCTCACCGCGCTGCTCACCACCGCCCCCGCCCTTGCCGCCGACACACCGTCCCACCAGCACCGCTCGCACCAGCACGGCGCCGCCCGGCTGCAGGTCAGTCTCGAAGGCGGGGCCTTGCAGGTCGCCTTCGAGGGCCCGGCCGACAAC
>DATKEI010000346.1:0-5668 GCA_035544455.1 Binatia bacterium
CCGGGCGGGGTGGGGGCCCTCCCCGCGGGACACGCTGTGTCGCGGAGCGCTACCGGCACTCAATGGGGCCACGAGAGGGGTGGTGGGTGGCTTCGGCAATCCGCAGAAGATACGGTCCCGCGGGGAGGACCCCCACCCCGCCCGGCGCCGCGAGTCCACGAACTTCCGACTCGGGACAGCGAGGCGATGGCGCCGCCCGGCGCCGCGGGGCCGGCGGTGGTGCTGCTGTCCGGCGGGCTCGACTCGGCGACGGCGCTCGCCGTGGCGCGGGCGCAGGGCTACCGCTGCCACGCGCTCTCCTTCGACTACGGGCAGCGCCACGTGCGCGAGCTGGAATCGGCCCGGCGCGTGGCCCGCGCCCTCGGCGCGCACGAGCACCTCGTCCTCCGCCTCGATCTGCGGGCCATCGGAGGCTCGGCGCTCACCGCCGACATCGCCGTGCCCAAGGGGCGCAGCGAGGGGGAGATCGGCGCCGGCATCCCGGTGACGTACGTGCCCGCGCGCAACACGATCTTCCTGAGCCACGCCCTGGCCTGGGCAGAGGTCGTGGGCAGCGAGGACATCTTCATTGGCGTGAACGTCCTGGACGCCAGCGGATACCCCGACTGCCGGCCCGAGTTCATCGCGGCGTTCGAGCGCATGGCAAACCTGGCCACCCGGGCCGGGACCCTGGGGACGAGCCGGTTCCGCATCCACGCGCCCCTCATCGCGCTGACCAAGGCCGAGATTGTGGCGCGCGGCCACGCTCTCGGGCTCGACTTCGGGCTCACCTGGTCCTGCTACGAGCCGGAGCCCGACGGGCGCGCCTGCGGTCAGTGCGACGCATGCCAGCTCCGGAAGAAGGGTTTCGCCGAGGCGCGCGTCGGCGACCCGCTGCCCATGGCGCGCTGAGGATGCCTCCCGCCGCGCACCGCCCGCCTGCGGCCTCATGACCGGATACGCCTCCCTGCTCGGCCCCTTCCCGCGAGAGCGCGCCTGGCTCCTGCCCGCGCTGCACCGGGTCCAGCACCACGACCGGTGGATCTCTCCGGAGGCGCTGATCGCCGTGGCCGAGCACCTGCGCATCCCCCGGAGCGAGGTATACGGCGTGGCCACCCACTACCCGGAGCTGCGACTCGAGGAGCCGGGGACTCGCATCGTGCGGGTGTGCACGGGGGTCGCCTGTCGCGTCCGCGGGAGCCTCGACGTGCTGCACGCTCTGGAGCGGGAGGCCGGCATCGCCGCCGACAGCACGGCCGCGGACGGTTCCCTCACCCTCGAACATCTGGATTGCGCGTTCAACTGCGCGATGGCGCCCATGGTCGAGGTCGAGGGGCGCTACCTCGGCCGCGTCGAGAGACGGGACGCGCCGCGCGTGCTGCGAGGGCCGCTGCCCCGGACGGCCCCGCCGCCGGGAGCACCGGCGATCGGTCCTCCGGCCAGCGACGGGCTCCCCGCCCAGCGCTTCGCGGCAATCGCGGCCTGGGCGCGTTTGCCCGCGCGGCGCCTCACGCGCCTGCGGGTGGCCATCGGCAGCTGCGGCCTGGCCGTGGGCGCCGCCGAGACCTTCGAGGCGCTGGCGCGCGAGGCCCAGCAGCGCGGCCTCGACGTCGAGGTCGGCGTGACCGGGTGCTCCGGCGCCTGCTGGGCCGCTCCGTCGGTCCACCTCGAGTCGCCGGACGGCGCCGCGCGCCACCTCGCCGGCGTCACCGCCGGACGGGTGCCGCCGCTCATCGAGGCCGTCGCGAACGGCGCCTTTCCCGCCGAGGACCGCGCCCTCGCGGACTTTCTGGCCGGGCAGCGCCGCGAGCTGACGGCACGCTGCGGCGCGGTGGACCCGGGCGACATCGCCGAGGCCATCCGCGCCGGCTCGTACGCCGCCCTGGCGAGCGCGCTGGCCGAGGGCCGCCCGGAGCGGGTGATCGACGAGGTCAAGGCGGCGCGCCTCGCGGGGCGCGGAGGCGCCTACTTCCCGGCCGCCGTCAAGTGGGAAGGCGCGCGCGCGGCCAGGGCGCCCACGACGTATCTCATCGTCAACGGGGAGGAGGGCGAGCCCGGTATCTTCAAGGACCGCCACCTGATGGAGGGCGATCCCCACCGCCTGCTCGAGGGCGCGCTTCTCGCCGCCTACGCCGCCGGCGCCAGCCGGGTGTTCCTCTATGTGCACGGCGAGGCCAACCTCTCGGCAGCGCGCCTCGCCCGCGCCGTCGAGGATGCCCGCCGCGCGGGGCTGGTGGGCCACGGCGTCCTCGGGAGCGACTTCTCGGTGGAGGTCGAGTTGCGCCGCGGCGCGGGCGGCTTCATTCTCGGCGAGGAGACGGCCCTGATGGAGTCGATCGAGGGGCGGCGCGCCATGCCCCGCGCCAAACCGCCGTTCCCGGTGGAAGCGGGCCTCTGGGGACGTCCCACCGTGATCAACAACGTGGAGACGCTCGTCGCCGTGCCACTCATCGTCGGGCGCGGCGCGTCCTGGTGGACGGGCCTCGGCGGCGGGCACGGCGTCAAATGTTTCGGGGTCTCGGGTGAGGTCGCCCGGCCCGGCATCGTGGAGATGGAGCTCGGCACCTCTCTTCGCGCCATCGCCGTCGGGCTGGGCGGTGGCGTCCCCGGCGGGGCACCGGTCAAGGCCGTGGTCCTGGGCGGCCCGTCGGGCGTGCTGGTCCACCCCCGCCAGCTCGATGAGCCTCTGGTGCCGGGGGGCCCGGTGAACCCGGGTACGGGCGGCATCGCGGTGCTGGGGCCCGCGGCATCCGTGCGCGACGTGGCCCGCGTCCTGCTCGACTTCAACACGCGAGAGTCGTGCGGCAAGTGCACGCCGTGCCGCGAGGGCACCGCGCGGCTGCGCGACCTGCTGGACGGCCCCGGCCCCGTCCCGTCCGGCCCCGTCGCCGCGCTGGCCGAGGTGGTGCGTCTGGCCTCGCTCTGCGGCCTCGGCCAGGCCGCCCCGCTGTCGCTCCTGTCCTCGCTCCGCGAGTTTCCCGGGGCGCTCGGCGAGAGCGGCTCCGGGCATGTATGATGACCGGAACTCCGCCATGAGCGTGACTGTTACTGTCGACGGATCGGCGATCGAGGTTCCCGAGGGCGCGTCCGTTCTCGACGCGGTGAACCGCCTGGGGATCGCCCTGCCCCAGCTCTGCAAGGATCCGGACCGTCCTCCGCTCGGCGCCTGCCGGACGTGCCTGGTACAGATCGATGGCCAGCGGGGGCTCCCCGCCGCGTGCCACACCCGCGTGCGGCCGGGCTTGGTGGTGAGCACGCGGCACCCCGACGCCGTGCGCGTCCGGAGCGCGGTGCTCGACCTGACCCGCTCGATGCTGGTCGAGGGCGATGGCCGGAGCACCTTCGAGCAGGTCGGCGAGGCCCTCCGGCAGCACGGGGTCGAGGAGCCGAGCTACCGGCCGCTCCACCGGGCCGCGGTGGACGACACCAAGTCGTTCTTCGTGCTGGACCGCGAGGCGTGCATCCTCTGCGGCCGCTGCACCGTGGCCTGCGGCGAGGTGCAGCAGATCGGCGCCATCACCCTCGCCGGGCGGGGCCACGCGACGCGGGTCAGCGTGTTCGGGGACGGGCCCATGGCGTCCTCGGTGTGCACCTCGTGCGGCCAGTGCGTGGCCACCTGCCCCACCGGCGCGCTGCGCCCGAAGGAGGCGCCGGCGCCGATCGTGACGCGCGTGGAGACCACCTGCCCGTACTGCGGCGTGGGGTGCGGCATCGGCCTCGGCGTCCGCGCGGACGGGCGCCTCGCCGTGATGGCCGACGACATCCCAGACAGTCCGTCGAGCCAGGGCACGCTCTGCGTCAAGGGCCGCTTCGGCACCGGCTTCGTGCACGCGCCGGATCGCGTGACCACGCCCATGGTGAAGCGCGATGGCGTCTGGCACGAGGTGAGCTGGGACGTGGCGCTGGACGCCGCCGCGGACGGCCTGGCGCGCCAGCGCGGCCGCTTCGGCGCCCTCGCCTCGGCCAAGGCAACCAACGAGGACGGCTACGTCATCCAGAAGTTCGTCCGCACGGTGATGGGCAGCAACAACGTGGATCACTGCACGCGCCTCTGCCACTCGCCCTCGGTCGAGGCCATGCTCGTGTCCATGGGGTCCGGGGCCACCTCCAACTCGTACCAGGACTACGAGGACGCCGGCTGCGTCATGGTGGTGGGAGCGGACGCCTCGGCCAATCACCCCGTCATCGCCATCCGCTTCCGGCGCGCGGTGAGCCGGGGGGCGCGGCTCATCGTGGTCAACCCCAAGGGCATCGAGCTGTGCGACCAGGCCGACCTCTGGATCCGCGAGCGGCCGGGCACCGACGTCGCCCTGTTCAACGCCATGGCCCGCGTCATCCTCGAGGAGGGGCTCTCCGACGAGCGGTTCATCCGCGAGCGCACGGAGGGCTTCGAGGCGTGGGCGGAGTCGCTGGCCCCCTACACCCTCGAGCACGCGTCCGCGGTGACCGGGGTGCCGGCTCCGGACATCGCCCGGGCCGCGCGGTGGTACGCGCGCCCCCCGTTTGCGGGCTCCTGCCTCGTCTGGGGCATGGGCATCACCCAGCACATCAACGGCACCGCGAACGCCCACGCGCTGCTCAATCTGGCGCTGGCCGCCGGGCAGATGGGCTTTCCGGGTTCGGGGATCTCGCCGCTGCGCGGGCAGAACAACGTCCAGGGCTGCGGCGACGCCGGCTGCATCCCCACGAACCTGCCGGGCTACGCCTCGTACGCGCCCGCCGAGCTCGACCGCTTCGCCCGCGCCTGGGGCGTGCGGCCGCCCGCCGACCCCGGGCTGGTGGTGACCGACATGGTGGACGGGTGTCTCGACGGGCGCATCCGCGCGATGTACGTGGTGGGCGAGAACCCGATGCTCTCGGAGCCCGACCTGCACCACGCGGCCAAGGCCTTCGACCAGCTCGAGACGCTGGTCGTGCAGGACCTGTTCCTGAACGAGACGGCGGAGCGCGCCCACGTGTTCCTGCCCGCGGCCGCCTTCGCCGAGAAGGACGGCACGTTCACGAACTCGGAGCGCCGGGTCCAGCGCGTGCGCCAGGTGCTGCCGCCGCCGGGCCAGGCGCGGCCGGACTGGTGGATCACCGGCGAGCTCGCGCGGCGGACGGCGCAGCGGCTGGGCATCGCCGCGCCGGGCTTTGCGTACGCGCATCCCGGCGAGATCTTCCGGGAGATGGTGGCGCTGTGGCCGGCGGCCGCCGGCATGTCCTACGAGCGGCTCGCCCGGGGCGGGCTGCAGTGGCCATGCCCCAGCCCGGACCATCCGGGGACGCCCTACCTCTATGCGGAGTCGTTCCCGCGAGGGAAGGCCCGCTTCGTCGCCGTCCGGCAGGGGCCGGCGTCGGCCGAGGAAGTGGAGCGCGACTATCCGTTCGTGCTCAACACCGGGCGCCTGCTGTACCACTGGCACGGCGGCACCCTCACGCGGCGGGTACAGGGGCTGCTCGAGCTGGCGCCGCGCCTGGAGATCGCGCTCCACCCCGCGGACGCCCGACAGCTCGGGATCGACGACGGGGCGCGGCTGCGCGTGGTCTCGCGCCGCGGCGAGCTCGTCGGGCATGCCCGGCTCACCGAGGCGGTGCGGGCGGGCTCGATCTTCGTGCCCTTCGTCAAGCTCGAGGAGTCGGCGGTCAACTTCCTGACCAACTCCGCCTTCGACCCCTCGGCCCGGATCCCCGAGTACAAGGTCTGCGC
>DATKEI010000347.1:0-2716 GCA_035544455.1 Binatia bacterium
GCGGGCGGGGGGCGACAGGATGAGCTCGGCGTCACCGCGGCGGCACGCCGCGACGATCTCGCGGCCCGCCCGCTCGGCGTTCATGGAGAGAAGGGGAAGAGTGCCGGCCAGGCTGAACCAGGTGTGTTCCGCGCGGTGGCGACCCTTGAACAGCGCCTGGCGAGTACTCCCCGTGCGCATGAGGCCTGGATACACGGTCGTGACCAGGATCCCGTCGGCGGCGAGCTCGGCGCGAAGCCCCTGGGAGAGGCCGGCCAGGGCAAACTTGCTCGCCGCGTATGGCAGAAGGTGCGGCACGCTGATCTTGCCGCCGATGGAGCTGATGTTCACGACGCGGCCGCCCCCGCGGCGCCGCATGCTCGGCAGGGCGGCCTGGACCATGTGGAGCGGCCCCCAGAAGTGGACGCGCATCGCTTCCTCGTAGTCGGCCGGGGTCATCGTCTCGGCCGGGCCAACCACGATCACGCCGGCGTTGTTGACGAGCACGTCGATGTCGCCGAAGTGATCCATGGCCCGCTGTACGGCCCGCTGCACGTCCTCGCGGATCCCGACGTCGCACGGAACCATGAGGGTGGCCACCCCCGCGCCCTGGAGATCGCGCTGCGCGCGGACCAGCGCCGCCGAGTCCCGGGCGCACAGCACGATCCGGGCGCCATGGGCCCCGAACTCACGGGCGAGAACGAGTCCGAGGCCGCGGGACCCGCCGGTGATCAGCACGGTCCGGCCGCGGAAATCATACCGGGCGCGCTCCTCCTCGCGGCGCCGGCGCCGGCGACGCACGGCGCCGGCGGCCAGGGCTGCCGCGGTGATCGCCCAGGCGATACGGCCCGGCATCATGCGAGGTCCGGAGTGCCCGGCGCGCGGGGCGCGGTCTCGGGGCCGCGCGTCGGAGCGGGACGGTTCGGGTCGTGCCCGAGAATGTCGCCGCTCCGCATGGTGGGGATGAGGCCCCCGTAGAGATGCAGGTCGGAGCCACAGATGGCCGTCGAGGTCACGCGGATGATGGCATCTCGCGGGTTCACGATCCGAGGATCGGGGACGTCCTCGACCCGGACGTCCATCGTGCCGTGCCACACGACCGCCTTCATGCGCGGCCACCGGCGGGAGCGGGGGTGACGATCTCGGCAAGGCGGCCCAGGAGGGAGCGCTCGCCTGCGGGTTGCTGGCGCACGCTCGGGACCTCCCCCGCCTCCATCAACTGCTTGAGCCGCCGCAGGGCCTCGGTGAGGCACCGCTCTGGCCCCCGCCCGACCAGCAACGCCAGCCCGGGACCGATGGAGGAGGCGGCGAGCCGGTGCGTCAGCGTGACCGCCACGACGGTGCCTCGTCCGGTGACAGGCTGGAGCTGCACGCGCCCCTGGATGTCGAGGGCGGAGCCCGGGGCGGAGGCCCAGGCCAGGAGGCCATCCGTCACGTCCTCGACCACGTCGACATCCCATTCGACCATGAACCCCATCGCGCGAGCGCGACACCGGTACCGCGTTTCTCCCTCCGGGGCGATGGTCTCCATGGCGGGGATGATGCGCGTCAGGTTCTCGAGACGGCGCCAGAATCGGTACAGGTCGGAGGGCGGGGCGACGATGGTGACGGAGCGGTGCACGGTCGTGGGTCGGCCACTGGCCATGACCTGAACGGGGCAGCGGCCGCGGGCGCCCCTGTAGAGCAAGTATCCGCCCGCCAGGACGAGGGGGATACGAGCGGCTTTCAGGGCGGCGCCGAGCGCCACGGCTCCCGCCAGAAGCGACAGGATGCGCGATCGCGCGGACAGGTGGTTCCCGTCCCGATGCCCGGGGCCGATCCCGTTGCCGCCGCCGGGGAGATTCATGACGGTTGCCCCTCCTGATCCATGACGGCTTGCCGCCGAGTTCGTGAGGCGGGTCATGGGTGGCGTACAGCCAGGTCTCTCTCGCCGGAGCCGCCATGGGCGGACGCAAGGCAATCAGCGTGCCACGACGCATGCAGCCAGGGCCAGCGATGCCCTGACGCGACCCATCTGCGCAACGGCCCGGCCCGGTGGCGCCGTCATGCGCAATCAGCGGGGTTCGTGGTGTTCCGCGGCCCGGGCCGGACACCGGGCGGGGACAGACGGGGACAGGTTTGAGCGCGCCGGCGCTCACCGGAGGAAGCACGTGCGGATGCGCGCGAATCTCGCCGGGGACGAGCGCAAGTAAGAACTACCCGGCAGGAACCGGGTGCGTCCTGGAGAGTGGGCCTGGCGCCGGGCGGGCAGGGGAGTACCCGCCGGCGTTCACCGGCCGGTGGCGAGCCCCCCCATTGCCGGGGCGACGCCGGACGTGGTGTGCCCGGCGCCCAGCGCGACGGGCGGGCGAAGTACACGTACTCGAAGACACCCCGGCCGGCCACCACCGTGGGCAGGTTCCACGGGAGCGACGGGCTTCGTCCCCGCGGCACATGTCTCTCGCCTCGCGGGCCGTGCCGAGCACCCTATGCGCGCGGCCCGGTTCGCCCGGCAACGCTGGCGACCGTGGCGATGAGCTCGGAGGGCTCGACCGGCTTTGACACGTGGACCAGGAACCCCGCGCGCAGGGCTCGCGTGCGGTCCTCGGAGCGCGCGAAGGCGGTGAGCGCGATCGCGGGCACTGCGCCGCCCCGCGCGTGGCCCAGCGCCCGCACGCGCCGCAAGAGCTCGTAGCCATCCACGTCCGGCATGCCGATGTCGCTCACCAGCACGTCTGGCCGGTCCCGCTCCACGAGA
>DATKEI010000348.1:0-2148 GCA_035544455.1 Binatia bacterium
AGAGAGCGGCGGTCATCAGCGGCAGCACGAGGGCGAACCAGCGGTGGCGCATGGGCAACCTCCTCAGAAGCGCTCGAATGAGGCGGCCTCCCGCTCCATCCGGAGCCGGAGGCCGGCCATGAACACCAGGTACGGGTGGGCACCCAGGGCGACGAGGCGGTCGCGGTCGACGGCGCGGAGCGCGTCCTGGGCCTCCGGGGCCAGGCCCAGTTCGGTCATGGCGCCGGTGGGATCGGCGAGGTATCGCCCGCGGAAGACCTCGTCGGACTTGAGCCGGAAGAGGCACCGGTTCAGGGGATACGCGTGGGCGGGCGGGAAGAAGTAGTGGCTGTCCATCGTCAGCGGACGGGCCAGGTCACCACCGCGTTGCCGTGGTGCCACGAGGGTTCGTAGCAGACGACCTCGGCCCGCGCGTCGCCGAGCGCGCCCAGCAGGATGATCCACGTCCGCAGCTCGACGTTTCCGGCCTTGTCCAGCTCGTCCCCGGTGAGCCCGGCCGTGTCGGCGCCGCGGCCCTCCGCGAGCGTGCCGAGCAGCTGTCGGTCCCACTCGAAGTCCGGCGAGGCGTAGCGATCCGTGCCGGGATAGTGCGACAGGCCGCCCGAGGCGATGAGGGCCACCCGCTCCGGCCGCCGATCCAGGATGGCCCGGAGGGCCTGGCCCCAGGCATGACAGCGCCGCGGCGTGGGCTGGGGCGGCAGGTACACGTTGACGTAGAGGGGGACGATCGGCAGCGCGGGCGCCGGCATCGCGAAGTGCAGCGGGACGTAGAAGGCGTAGTCGAGCCTGAGATCCTGCGAGTACGCGAGGTCGAAACCGGCCTCGATCCCCTGTTCCACGATGGCCCGGGCCAGCGGCTCGTGCACATCGAAGGTATACCGGTACCGGTCGAACTGGCCCGACACGCGGTCGCCCACGAAGACGGCGAGGGCCGGCACGGCGTCCAGGAAGAAGCCCTCGACGTGGTCCCCCCCGATGACCGCGATGACGTCGGGCCGGGTCGCCGTCAGCCACTCGCGCACGGCCCCGTAGGCCCGGTGGACGCGGAGCACGAGGTCCCGGTCCTCCGTCTCCGGGCGCACCAGGAGCTGCGGCGTATGGGGCAGCGCGGCGGCGAAAACGAGAGGCATGGCGACATCATAGACCATCCCCCGGACGGCCGATCAGGCCACCCGGGCCATGACTTCCTCGGCGAACATGCGCAGGATGCTCTCGCGGCCGATGAAGCCCTCGGCCGGCACCTGGGGAAGGATGATGATGCGCCCGATCCCGGGCACGGTCATCACGCGGCGGACCTGCTCGCGCACGTCCTCCGGAGCGCCGGCCAGGGCCATCAGGTCGACGAGCCGGTCGGGCACGAGCTCGCGGTGACGCGAGGCCGCGGTGGCGTGCTCGAAGGCGTCGTAGCCGGCGCGGAGCTGCTCGACGACCGGGCGATCCTCGTCGCGGAACGGGACCGGCAGCGGATGGCGCAGGGCAGAGGCCACCCGGCCCCGCGCGTGGTCGCGCGCCAGCACCCGGTCCCGCCCGATGGACATCGGGGCCCAGATGCCCACGTCGAGATCCGCCAGGGCCCGGCCGGAATCGGCGGCGCCGGCGGCCACGCAACCGAGCCCCGCCCGCAGGATGTCGGGATCGACGCTGGCGTACATGATGGCCCCGTCGCCCAGGCGGCCGGCGGCGCGGAGCATCTTCGGCCCCGACCCCGCCACGTGGATCGGGATGGGCCGGGGCCCGCGCAGCCAGGCGATCCTCCCCTCGGTGCCGCTCTCGAACCGGATCGGCTCGCCCCGCGTGAGCCGGCGGATCGACATCGCCTGGTGCTCGAGGGTGGCGACGCGCGCCGTCTGGGCGAGGGTGAGCCCCATCGTCTGGGCGGCGCTGCCCCCGGTGCCGATGCCGATGCACACCCGGCCCTCCGCCATCTCGTCGAGGGTGGCGATGGCGCTCGCCGTGACCGAGACGTGCCGGGTGTGCGGGACGGTGACCCCCGGCCCGAGCCGGATACGCGAGGTGCCGAGGGCGCAGGCGGCCAGGGTCACCCACAGCTCGCGGCATACGAGGTGCGTGTCGGTGATCCACGCCGTGTCGTACCCGAGCGACTCGGCGAGGCGGACCTGCTCGACCACCACCGGCACGGGCTGGTTG
>DATKEI010000349.1:0-3251 GCA_035544455.1 Binatia bacterium
CCGGGGTCCAGGGCAACCGCGCGATCATCGCCGCCGGGACCGGGCTGGGGGAAGCCGGCGCGTACTGGGACGGGCGGAGGCACCGCCCGTTCGCGTGCGAGGGCGGGCACGCCGACTTCGGCCCGCGCACGCCCCTCGAGGTGGATCTCCTGATCTCCGTGCTCGCCCGGCACGATCGGGTGAGCTACGAGCGCGTCCTCTCCGGCTCCGGGCTCTACGAGCTCTACCGGTTCCTCCGCGACTCCGGGCACGGCGAGGAGCCGCGGTGGCTCACCCGGGAGCTCGAGCAGGACCCGGGTCCCGTGGTGATCGTCCGGGCCGCCCTCGACCGGCAAGACGCGCTGTGTCTCGAGGCGGTCGATCTCTTCGTCTCGATCTACGGCGCCGAGGCGGGCAACCTCGCGCTGAAGGTCATGGCCCGGGGTGGCGTGTGGATCGCCGGCGGCATCGCGCCGAGGATCCTGCCGCGCATGAAGGAGCCGGCCTTCCGCGAGGGCTTTCTCAGAAAGGGACGGATGCGCCCGCTGCTCGAGGCCATGCCGGTCCGCCTGATCCTCAACGACATGGTCGGGCTCATCGGCGCCGCACGATACGCGAGCGCATCATGACCGGCCGACCCCTGAGCGAGCGCGCGGCGCACGTCTCCCCGGGGGGACAGCGGGCCTGGCACGTGCTCGACCATGCCGAGGTCGCGTCGGGCCTCGGCACGAGCGCACGCGGCCTCACGCGCGTGGAGGCCGCCGCCCGCCTCGAGCGCCACGGGCCGAACCAGCTCGAGGAGGCTCCGCCACCGAGCGTCTGGGCGGTCCTGCTCCACCAGTTCACCAGCCCGCTCATCTACATCCTGCTGGTCGCGACGGTCGTCACCCTCCTGCTGCGCGAGTTCGCCGACGCGATCGTCATCGCGGTGGTGCTGGCGTTGAACGCGCTGATCGGCTTCGTGCAGGAGCGCAAGGCCGAGCGATCGGTCAGGGGGCTGATGCACCTGGTCGCCCCCCACGCGCGGGTCATCCGCGAGGGCCGGGAGTGGGACGTGGAAAGCCGCGAGCTGGTGCCCGGCGACCTCGTCCTCCTGGAGTCGGGGGGACGGGTGCCGGCCGATCTCCGCCTCGGCTCGGCCACCGCCCTCCTCGTGGACGAGTCGCTCTTCACCGGCGAATCGGTCCCGGTCACCAAGATGACGGCCCGGCTCGACCAGGACGACCTCGTGATCGGGGACCGCACGAACATGGCCTACGCCGGCTCCGTGGTCGCGAGCGGCCGCGGTCGCGGCTACGTCGTGGCGACCGGTGCGGCGACCGAGCTCGGGGCGATCGCCCGGCTGGTGCGGACGGGCGAGCGCGCGGAGACGCCGCTGCAGCAGCGCATGACCCGCTTCGCTCACGTCGTCGGACTCGTCGTCGTGGGGGCCGCGATCGCCGCCTTCGCCCTCGGTGTGGCTCGCGGAGAGCCGGTGGCCGAGATGTTCATCGTGGCGGTGGCCCTCGCGGTCTCGGCGATCCCGGAAGGGCTCCCGGTCGTCTTCACCATCACGCTCGCGCTGGGCGTGCGGCGCATGGCGCGCCGGAACGCCATCATCCGGCGGCTGCCGGCCGTCGAGACGCTCGGCAGCACGACGGTGATCGGCTCCGACAAGACGGGCACGCTGACGGAGAACCGGATGACGGTGCAGCGGATCTGGGCCGGCGGCCGGACCTTCACGCTGAGCGACGTGGGGACAGTGGACGACGCGGGGACCGGAGAGGCGGGAGCGATGCTGGGCGACGGCCGGACGGTGGTGCCGGCCGAGGACCTGTCGCTGCGCCTGACCCTGCTGGCAGGGGTCCTCACCAACGAGGCCGACATCGCCCGGACCGACGAGGGCTACGAGACCCACGGCGACCCGACCGAGGCCGCGCTGCTGGTCGCGGCCGCGCGCCTCGGCCTCGAGCCGGCGGAGGTCCGGGCCCGCTACCCCATCTACGCCGAGATCCCCTTCGAGCCCCAGCGGCAGTACTCCGCCAGCATCCGGATCGAGGACGATCGGCACGTCGTCTTCGTGAAGGGGGCGCCCGAGCGCGTGCTGGCCATGTGCACGCAGCTACGCACCGCGGAGGGCGTCGTCGATCTGGACCCGGCGGTCGTCCTCGAGGCGGCCCGGGCGCTCGCCTCCGACGGGCTCCGTGTCCTCGGCATGGCGACCGGCGTCCTGGAGCGGCCGCCCGCCCCGGAGCGGGTCGAGGAGCCCGCCGGCCTCACCTTCCTCGGGCTCCAGGGCTCGATGGACCCGCCGCGCGCGGGCGTGCGCGAGGCCATCGCGGGATGCCAGGCGGCGGGGATCCGTGTCGTCATGATCACGGGCGATCATGCCGGGACCGCCCGGGCGATCGGCGAGCAGCTCGGCATTGCCTCCGCGGACTCCCCCGTGTTGACCGGCGTGGAGCTCGGGAGCATGGACGACGCCGCGCTGCGGGCGCGGGTGCTCGAGGTCCCGATCTACGCCCGGGTCGCGCCCGATCACAAGCTCCGCGTGGTCCAGGCCCTCCAGAGCCACGGCGAGGTCGTGGCGGTCACCGGGGACGGGGTGAACGACGCGCCCGCGCTCAAGTCGGCGGAGATCGGCGTGGCCATGGGCAAGAGCGGGACCGACGTCGCCCGCGAAGCCTCCGACATGGTGCTGGCCGACGACAACTTCGTGAGCATCTACGCGGCGGTCGAGGAGGGGCGGATCACCTTCGACAACCTCCGGAAGGTCACCTTCTTCCTGGTCTCCACCGGGGCCGCCGAGGTGCTCGCGATCCTCACGACCCTCGTCGTCCAGTGGCCGCTGCCGTTCCTGCCGGCGCAGATCCTGTGGCTGAACCTGGTCACCAACGGGCTCCAGGACGTCGCCCTCGCGTTCGAGCCGGGCGAGCCGGGCGTGCTCGAGCGGCCGCCCCGGGCGAGGGGCGAGGGGATCATCTCCCGGCTCCTGTGGGAGCGCACCCTCCTCACCGGGCTGGTCATGGCGGCGGGGACGCTGCTCATGTTCCGGTGGGAGCTCGAGACCTCCGGGCACCTCGGTCGCGCCCAGACGGTGGCGCTGACCACGATGGTGCTCTTCCAGGTGTTCCACGTCGGCAGCTGCCGATCCGAGCGGCGCTCGGTGCTCTCGCTTTCCCCATGGTCGAATCCCTTCCTGTTCGCCGCCACCGCGGCCGCCCTGCTCGTGCACGTGGCCGCCCTCTACCTGCCCCCGACCCAGTTCCTGCTCCGCGTGGAGCCGCTCGATC
>DATKEI010000350.1:0-35849 GCA_035544455.1 Binatia bacterium
GATCTGGAAGGAGCGCGTGAGGCCGAGACCCGCGACCCGGTCGGCGGGTTCGCCCTGGATGGGCCGGCCGCCGAGCCGGATGGTGCCGGCATCCGGTGCAAACATGCCGGACACCGTGTTGAACAGGGTGGTCTTGCCCGCGCCGTTCGGGCCGATCAGCGCGTGGATGGCGCCGGGCCGCACCTCGAGGTCGAGGCCGTCCACTGCCCGGAGCCCGCCGAACTGCATGCCGAGGCCTTCGAGACGCAAGAGATGCGTGGCCGCCCGCGGCGGCCGGGCCGGGACGCGATCGATCGCGGCCGGCGCCGATGTGCGATCGGCCGCGCCCACGCGTGGGCGCGCGCGGCCGGCGGATCGCCACCGCCCGAGCCACTGCTCGGCCGCCCCCACCACGCCCTGGGGCAGACCGTACATCACGGCGACGAGCAGGCCCCCGTACACGATCAGGCGGAACTGCTCGAAGCGGTGAAGCATCTCGGGCAGGAGCGTGAGGCACAGCGCGCCGACCACGGGCCCGAGGAGGGTGCCCTTGCCGCCGAAGATGATGATGAGGACGAAGAAGATCGAGTGGAGGAACTCGAAGGAGTCCGGGCTGATGTAGGCCTGGTGGAAGGCGAACAGCCCACCGGCGAGCCCGGTGAGGGCGGCGCTCAGGACGAAGCCGGCGAGCTTCGTGCCGTGCACCGAGATCCCGACCGCGGCCGCCGCCACCGCGCTCTGCTTGACGGCCTGAAAGCTCCGGCCGCGCGGGGAGCCGACCCAGTTTCGCTGGAACACGAGCACCCCCCCGAGACACGCGAGACACAGGACGTAGAACCATGGCCCGCGGAGCACGAAGCCACCCACGTGGAGCTTCGGGATGGCGGTGATGCCGAGCGGCCCGCCGGTGAAGGCCGTCCACTCCATCAGCACTGAGAAGACGATGATCCCGAACGCGATCGTGACCATCGCGAGGTAGGGACCTTTGACCCGGAGGGCGGGGTACGCGACGGCGGCGCCCACCAGCGCGGCCACAAGCACGCCGAGGACGAGACCAGCCCAGAGGTGGAGCCCGCTCGCCTTGAGCAGGGAAACGCCGTCGAGCGCCTTCCCGACCATGGCCGCGGTGTAGGCGCCGAAGGCGAAGAAGGCGGCGTGGCCGAGGGACACCTGGCCGAGGTAGCCGACGAGGAGGTTCAGGCCGACCCCCACGATGGCGTAGATCGCCACGAGCGTGGCCAGGAAGAGGTAGTAGTTCGAGCCGGAGAGGAGGGGAAGGAGGGCGATGAGACCGCCGCCGGCGGCGAGGACGAGGCGCGCGACCGGCGGCACCGTCACACCTTCTCGATCTGGACGCGCCCGAAGAGCCCGGAGGGGCGGATCAGGAGGACCAGGATCACGAGGAGGAACCCGAGCGCGTCGCGGATACCGGGGTAAATGTAGCCGGCACACAGCGCCTCGAACATCCCGTAGGCGAGCGCGGAGATGAAGATCCCGCGCGGGCTGTCGAGGCCGCCGATGATCGCGACGGCGAAGGCCTTGAGCCCGAGGATGTTCCCCATCGTGGCCTCGGCGAGGGTCACCGGCGCGACCAGGATGCCGGCGATGGCGGCGAGGCCGGAGCTGATGGCGAACGACATCGAGACCATCAGGCTCACGTTGATGCCCATGAGGCTCGCGACGTCGAGGTCGTAGGCGGTCGCCCGGAGCGCCTTGCCCGTCGTCGTCCACCGGTAGAAACCGTCGAGAACCGCCATCAGGAGGAAGCTCGCGCCGAGGATCAGGACCTCCTGGGGATAGATGCCGATCCCGAGCCACCGGATGGGCTCGCCGCCCACCGCGGGCGGGAAGGGCAGAGCCTCGCGCCCCCACACGAGCTGGGCCGCGTTCTCGACCATGATCCCGACGGCGAGCGTGCTCAGCACCCACGACATCGACTCCGCGCCGAGAAAGGGGCGCACGCTGATCCGCTCGACACCGGCGGTGAAGACGGCGAGGACCACGATCGAGACCAGGAGGGTCGGGATCAGGTGCCAGCCCCACCAGACGTGGAGGGTGAGGCCGACCATCGCTCCCAGCATGACGAACTGGCCCTGGGAGAAGTTCAGCACCCGGACCGTCGTGTAGGTGATGCTGTACCCGACGGCGACCAGGCCATAGATCGCGCCGACGGCGGTGCCGCTCAGGACGAGCTGGAGGAAGAATGACATGGCATGGCGCCGCCGGCCCTGACCCGGTCCGCGCGCGGCGGGACCCGGGGAGGGCCGGCGGGCGAGATCGGGCTCGCGGCCAGCCCTCAGAGCGGGAGCATCTCGCCGTTCGTCCAGCGCGTCATGAGGAGATCCCCCGGCAGGAGGGCGTCGTGGCGATCCTGGGTGAAGACGGGCCGGTCGAAGTCCCGGAGCACGCCCTTGAAGCCGGCGATGTCCTCGAGCGCCTCGCGGATCTTCGTCGGGTCGTCTCCGACTTTCCGCACCGCGATCTCGACCAGCTTCACGATGTCGTAGCAGTGAAGCGCACCGGGGAACGAGGTGATGCTGCCCTTGCCGTGGCGCTTCTCGAACTCCTCGATGAGGCCCCGGCGCGCTGCCGGCTGGGGGCCGTCCGGGGTCGCCGTCGTCAGGACGTAGACGCCTTCCCCGAGCTCCTTCGCGTTGTTCCAGAACTGGGCATTGGCGATGCCCCACGCGGAGACCACCGGGGGACGGTACGCCATCTTGGCCATGGTGCGGAGCATCGCGTTCGCCTCCGCGACCTGGCCGTAGAAGAGGACGAGGTCGGCACCCGAGCGCTGGACGCGCCCGAGCTGCGCGGTGAGGTCGGTGTCCTTGAAGTTGAACTTCTCCTCGGCGAGCGCCGTGATGTTCATCTCCTTGAGCGTCTTCGCCATCTCGACGCGCCCGCCCTCCCCCCAGCCCGAGTTCTCGACGAGGATGGCGAGCTTGTTCTTGCCGAGCTTCCTGGTGGCGAACTCGACGAGGGCCCGGGCCTGGCCGGAGTCGAACATCCCGTAGCGGAAGAGGTAGTTCGGCTTCTTCTCCTGCCAGGCCTTGTTCCACACGATGTCCGTCGCCGCCGCGAACGGCAGCAGCATGGGCACGTGGAGCTCCTCGTTCAGGATGGGGGCGACGGCGAGGCCGGCCGTGCTCGCCGTGGGCCCGAAGAGGGCGACGACCTTCTCCTTCTCGACGAGCTCCCGCACGGCCGCCACGTGCTTGGTCGGGTTGTGCTCGTCGTCGCGGATGACGAGCTCCAGCTTCCGCCCGTTGATGCCGCCCTTGGCGTTGATCTCGTCCATCGCGATCTGGGCGGATCGCGCGCAGGTGACCCCGGCGAAGGAGACCGGGCCGCTCTGGGGCTGGGGGAGGCCGAGCTTGATGGGCTTCGACTGGGCGTTCGACGGGAGGAAGGCGGCGACGACGAGAAGGGCCGCGACCGCGAAGGTGGAACCGATCCACATGCACGCCTGTCGCTTCATGAGCGCCTCCTGTTCTGTGTCGGCCGGGTTGGCGGGTTGTCGGGGGGTGGGGGCGATGTCTCGCGGGACGAGGCGGCGGGGGACGGGACGGGCGGGCGCAGCCGGGAGACCCCGCGCGAGGCGGGCACGGCGGGGAAGAGGAGCGAAAGCTCCTCGGTGGCGCGGCGCAGGTGGGTGGTCAGGAGCCGCTCGAACCGGGCGAGGTCGTGCCCCCGGAGAGCGGCCACCAGATCGGCGTGCTCCTCGATGGCCCGATGGTCGCGGCCGAGCATGGTCACCGCGTGGTAGTGATAGCGCAGGAGGTGGGCGCGCAGCACCCCGTAGAGCTGGATGATGCGCGAGTTGCCACACGCGCTGACGAGGCGGTCGTGGAAGGCGAGGGCGATCTCGAAGTCCTCGGCGCCGCGGAGGTTCGGGTCGGCCTGGCGCGCCTCGGCGATGGAGTGATCGAGGGCGGCGAGGGCCGCCTCGTCGAGCCGGTCGAAGGCAAGGCGCGCGGCGAAGGTCTCGAGCATGATCCGCGCCTCGTTCGTCTCGGCGAAGTCGGCGGCGGTGAGCTCGGTGACCCACGAGCCGCGATGCGGCACGGAGGTGATGAGGCCTTCGGATTCGAGGGTGCGGATGGCCTCGCGGAGCGGAGACCGGCTGATGCCGAGGCTCTCCCCGAGCTCCCGCTCACGGATCCGCTCGCCGGGCTTGAGCCGGCCGGAGACGATTGCCTCGCGCAGGGCTTCGGTGACGCGCTTCATCAGCAGCCCGGGATCGGCGAAGCGAACGGGATGGTCCACGGCCTCACCCGGTCCGGCCGCCGGCGCGACTGGTCACCTCAATCGGGCCTGCGCAGGAGGGCCAGATCGCCTTGAGCCCTCGATGGGTGCCGGGAGCTAGGGTGGCCGCGCAGGTCCAGCTCCTGACCGACCCCGAGACCATGCCGATGTACGCGTTTCCCTGCAACCGGCGGACGATCTCTCGGTTGACGCCGGGCGAGACCAGAGCAATCGCCACGCGATATCCCTCGGGAGATAGATAGGTGCTACCAGTCTCCGAAACCGGTCGATGGTCGACAATCTAATCGACCGTCTAACGGCCCGTCAAGGGCCATGGCGGGGCGCTGCCACGCGGGTGAGGGTCGCGCGGAGGCGCAGAACCCGGCCGATCCCCTCGGCAGGCGATCATGCGAGAAGATCACCGTTCCCGTCTCAGTGATGGCCACTGTTTATCCCGGTGGACGCCCCGCGTCCAGGTAGGGCTGGAGCAGGGCGCGCACGCGAGTGAGCACAGCGTCCGCGACCGCGAGCCACCGCGCGGCCTCTTGTCGATCCAGAGGCGGTTCGCGGCCGGGGTAGCGAGTCGACACGGCGTGCGCGGTCAGCTCTTCGGCCTCGGCCAGAGCCTCGGCTGTGCCGGGAGCCACCGGCTCGGCTTGCGCCAGGAGCTGGCCGAGATCGTGCGCCCTGTCGAACCGCACCCCGTGACGCACAAGGAGCGCCTTGAGCGCCTTCTCGGCCGCCTGCTGCGCGTGGAAGCCGACCAGATCGTAGGTCGGCATCTGCCCCGCGAGGATCAGCCGGCCGGCGAGAAGATCCTCGTCGGCCCTGGCGAGCCATGCGAGGACAAAGTCCCAGCGGCACTGCTCAGGCGTTCTCGTACAGGAGCACTCCTTCGTTGAAGGCAGGATGGGCGAGCCCTCCCACGACGGACTTCGTCTCCTCGAACTCCTCCTCCGCCATCACCCACGGTTCCGCGGTGACCCCGGCGCCGCGCAGCGCGCGGTAGAGGGACAGCCGGAGCGGGCGCTCCTGCGCGGGCGTCAGATCGCGCAGAACCACGAGGAGGTCGAAGTCGCTGTCCGGGCTGGCCTCGCCACGAGCTCGCGAGCCGAAGAGGATGACCCTCCGGACACGATCTCCGAGAGCACGGCCGACGCGTTCCGCGAGAGCGCGCGCGATGGAGAGGTCGATGGGGTCGGCGCCCTGCTTCATGTGGACATGCTACACGATCGCCTCCTCCCAGAAGGTGACTGGCCCGGTCGAATCGGGCGCGCCGCGGGCGTGCCGGGGGCCCGCGGTCTCGGGTGGGGAACGGGTGGCGGATCTCCCGGAGGCTCGGCCCGGAGCTCGTCCAGACCGTAACAATGGACATGCTCGTCAGGGATGATTCGCGATCTGCCGGGGAGTCTCGCCTATCTGCGAAACCACGCGGGCATAGTCGACGTCAGATCATCCGCCGCCCGCTGTCAATCTGGAGGTCTCCGGGGAGCGCCTGTCTCGGCGAGGCGGGGCGGATGTTGTCGTCGGGTGAAGCGAGGCGAGCGGCGGCGCCCACCGCCAGCGCATCACGTTCGCGAGGCCCGCGGGGAGCCGGGCCGTGATCGACGGACTCCAAGGCCGAGCCGGCGGGGACGGCCAGGCCACCGGGGCGAGCGCGGGCGGCCTGCCTGAGGTAAGCTCCCTGGCAATTCAGCCCGCGAGGAGACCGCGATGGACGACGCCAGGACGCAGCTGCTGCGGTGGATCGACGAGGACCGCGAGGAGATCATCGGTTTCCTGTGCGACTTCGTCCGCGCCAAGAGCCCGAACCCGCCCGGCGATACCACCCTGGCCGCCGCCCACGTGACGCGGTTTCTGGAGCGCAACCAGCTCCCGTTCCGGATCATCGCGCCGCAGCCGACCATGCCCAACATCGTCGGCGCGTTCGAGGGGGCCCGGCCCGGCCATCACCTGGTTCTCAACGGCCACATCGACGTGTTCCCGGCCGACGAGACCAACGAGCGCTGGTCCCATGGCCCGTGGAGCGGGGCCATCGCCGATGGCAAGATCTACGGGCGCGGGGTGGCCGACATGAAGGCGGGGACGTCGTCCTCGATCTTCACCTATCGCTACCTGCACCGGCTGCGCGATCGCATCGGCGGGCGGCTGACCCTCACCGCCGTCTCCGACGAGGAGACGTTCGGCCCCTGGGGCGCCCGCTACCTGATGGAGCATCACCCGGAGGTCCACGGCGACTGCCTGCTGAACGGCGAGCCGAGCAGCCCCCTGACCATTCGCTTCGGCGAGAAGGGTCCGCTGTGGCTCCGGTTCACCGTGCGCACGCCGGGCGCCCACGGCGCCTACACGCACCTGACGTCGAGCGCGACCAAGATCACGGCGCGGATGATCGTGGACCTCGAGGACCTGACCGCCATCCCGGCGCAGGTGCCCATCGACGTGGCCGACGCCCTGGCCGGCGCCGCCGCGGCCATCGACGAGGCCCAGGGCCCGGGGGCCAAGGACATCGTGCAGAAGATCACCGTGAACATCGGCGTCATCCACGGCGGGCAGAAGGTCAACATGGTGCCCGGCACCTGCTTCTTCGAGGCGGACATCCGCCTGCCGCCGGGCGCGACCAAGGACGCGGTGATGGCGCGCGTGCGGGCGATCGCCGCGCGCTATCCGGAGGCCGAGATGGAGGAGATCAACTTCTCGGCGCCTAGCGTGTGCGACCCCAACCATCCGATGGTGGGCATCCTCCGCGCCAACGCCCGGGCCCTGGGCCGACCCGACCCCGCGCCCATCGTCAGCCTCGGCGGCACCGACGCGCGGCTGTGGCGGCAGCGCGGCATCCCCGGGCTGGTGCACGGGCCGTTCCCGCGCGGCATGGCCCAGGCCGACGAGCACGTGGAGATCGAGGAGTACCTGCACATCGTCCGCATGCACGTGCTGTCGTCGTACGACTACCTGGCCGGGTGACCGGGGCATGATGGGAATACGGCCGCGACGTGCCGGGGCGGTTGCGCATCCGCCAGGAGCGCGGGCATGACACGAGTCTCGACCACGGGACGGCAGACCAGGAGGCGGACATGATCCAGGCACGCGCGCTCGGCCACATCGTGCTCAAGGTCCGCGACGCCAGGACGTCGCGCGACTTCTACACGCGCACGCTGGGGCTCAAGGTGTCGCACGAGGACCTCGCGCACGGCGCCGTGTTCCTCAGCTTCGGCCAGGAGCACCATGAGCTGGCGCTGTTCCAGCTCGCTACGGACGAGGCGCCCAGGGGTCCGCAGGCCGGCCTGCACCACGTGGCCTGGCGGCTCGGATCGTTCGAGGAGCTGCGCGAGGCCTATCGCGAGCTGAAGGCGATGGGCGTGCCCATCGAGGCGACGACCGAGCACAACGTGTCGCGGAGCGTGTACTTCCCCGATCCGGACGGCAACCGCGTGGAGCTGTACTGCGACATGGTCGAGAACGGCTTCGAGGCCATGCAGACCCTCGGCCCCAAACGCGAACCCCTCGATCTCGACTGAGGCCGGTCGCGCGCCGCCGGGCCGCTGCGGACCGAGGCGCCGCCGGCAGGCGCTGGGCAACAGCCCGGGGCCCGCGCTCCTCTCCCCGTCGACCCTGACCCGCCGGGCCGGTCGGGCCGGCTCAGTTGGCGACGAGCTCCCGGGGTGCGTGCGTCACGGGCTCCGAACCCCGGGCGCTGATGATCGACGTCTCGCCGAGCGACATGGAGCGTCCGGTGCGGCTGTCGAGCAGGATCATGTGGATGAAGAAGACCATGCCCGGCGCCAGCACGTGCGGGTGGTCGGCGTAGATCATCGGCTCGTCCATCCAGGTCGGGGGGTAGGTGGCGCCCAGCGTGTAGCCGCAGGCGTTGAGCATGTGCGTGCCGTAGCCGGCGCGGGTCAGCACGCGGGCGTGGGTGGCGAAGACGTCGCCGACGGTGCGGCCGGGGCGCAGCGTCGCCTGGCACGCGGCGAGCGCCTCGCGGCAGGCTCGGAACATGTCCTGATGGCGGGGATCGACGCGTCCGGTGACGACGACGTTCATCAGGCACGCGTGGTAGTGGCGGTACGCGGCGGCGAACTCGAACGTGACCTGGTCGCGCGGGGCGATGGGCCCGTGCCCGGTGTGGTAGCGGACGAGCAGGGCCTCACGGCCGCTGCCCATGGGCCACCGGCTCGCCGAGGGGTCGCCGTCGCCGGCCAGGATGGGCTTCATCATCTCGCCGTAGATCGCGCCCGGGGCGGCGCCCGGCACGGTGAGGCGGTTGGCCACCGCCAGCGCGGCGTCGGCGAGCTCGCCGGCCCGGCGGACGTACCGCAGCTCGGCCGGGCTCTTGACGAGGCGCAGGAGCCGCACGAGGTCGCTGGCGTCCTCCGTCCGGCAGAAGCCGTGCAGGGCGGCGTCCACCATCTGGCCGCGCTGCGCCGTCAGCCCGTAGGCGTGGTACTCGACGCCGAGGCGCTTGCCCCGACATCCCAGGCTCTCCAGCATGTGGCGCAGGTCCGTTCCCGGGGTGGCCCCCTGGCGGTCGCGCCAGATCCGGACGTCCTCGACGACGGACGTGATGCGCGCCTGCCGGAGGTCGGCCGAGCGCGTGCAGAGGGCGAGCGTGCCGTCCGCCCCGAGATACATGCCCTGGAACATGCTGTAGCCGCTGGTGTCGTACCCGGTCAAGTAGTACATGCTCTCCTGCCGGAAGAGCAGGAGGCCGTCGAGGCCGCGCGCGATCATCGCCCGGCCGGCGCGGCGCCGCCGGTCGGCCAGTTCCCTCGTGCTGAAGTGCAGGGCCATGGGCGGCCTCAGGACAGGAGGGGCGCCCGCCGCCCCCGAAGACCCCCGGCGCTCGGGGCGGCCCGGCGGAGCGGTGGCACGTCTCGCCAGCGCGACTGGTTCATGGTTCTCAGCTCCCTGGTGTCTCGCCGCGTCCCCGGAGCACGGCGCTGGCGCCGAGGACGGCGGCGGTGACGGCGATCAGGAACGAGCTGACGGCGGCGATGGTGGGATCGACCTCCAGCAGGAGGCTGTTCCACACCCGCACCGTCAGCGTCTGCACCTCGACGCCGGAGAGGAACAGCGGGATCAGCAGCTCGTCAAACGAGGTGAGGAACGCGAACAGCGCCGCCGTCAGCACGCCGGGCAGGATGAGCGGCAGCGTCACCCGCCGGAGCGCGGTGATGCGGCTCGCCCCCAGGCTGAGCGCGGCCTGCTCGAGGCGGACGTCGAAGCCCTGCAGGGTGGCGGCGATGATGATCACGACGACGGGCAGCGCCAGCACCGTGTGGCCGAGGGCCATGGCCAGGATGCTGCCGGTGGCCTTGATCCGCACGAAGAAGAAGTAGAGGCCGATCGCCGTGATGATGGTGGGCACGATCATCGGCGAGAGCAGGAAGGCGTAGATCGCGCCCTTCCCCCGGAAGCGTCCCCGCACCAGGGCCAGGGAGGCGAGGAACCCGAGCACGGTGGCGAACACCATGGTGAGGCTCGCCACCTGGGTGCTGACCCAGATGGCCTGGCGCCAGGCGGCGACCCCGAAGAAGCGCTCATACCACCGGAGCGACAGGCTGGGCGGCGGGAAGCGCAGGTAGTCGGCGCCGCTGAACGACACGATGAGGATGATGATCACCGGCGCGATCAGGAAGAGGAGCACGAAAGCGGCCAGCGCGGCGACCGCCACCGTGCCCGGCCCGGTGCGCTGACCCTCGCCCATCAGTTGCCGCTGGGGCGGAGCGATCGCCGCTCCTGCCCCGGACCCCCTCGCCGAGGGGCGGCGGGCACGATCGCGGCGGCCAGGCCGGCGGCGGGCCATCGCGAGGCCATCAGCCGCGGGCCTCGAAGATGCGCTCCAGGCGAACGATCCGGTTGTAGCCGACGAAGCCGATCAGCGTCAGCACCAGCAGGATGACGGCGAGCGCGGAGGCGAACGACCAGTTGAGCGTGAACTCGACCTCGCGCTCGATCAGCATGGCGATCATCACGTCCCCGGGGCCGCCCATCAGGGCGGGCGTGATGAAGAAGCCGAGGCTCAGGATGAACACAAGGAGGGTCCCCCCCGCGATCCCCGGCAGCGAGAGCGGCAGGAACACGCGCCGGAAGGCCTGCGCCCGCGAGGCCCCCAGGCTGTGGGCGGCGCGGATGAGGCCGGGCTCGATGCCGCGCATGACGCTGTAGATCGTCAGGACCATGTAGGGCAGCAGCACGTAGGTCATGCCGATGAGGACGCCGCCCTGGTTGTAGAGCAGCGCCAGCGGCGCGTCGATCAGCCCGAGCCACGTCATGGACTGGTTCACGACGCCGTTGCGCCCGAGCAGCACCATCCAGGCATAGGTCCGCACGATGATGCTGGTGAAGAACGGCAGGATCACCACGATCATGAGCAGCTGGGCCACCCGCGGGCGCAGCGTGGCGAGCAGGTAGGCGAGCGGATAGCCGAGGGTCAGGCAGAGGAGCGTCACCAGCGCGGAGATCTGAAAGGTGCGCCAGATGACGGTCAGGTATACCGGCACGCGCCAGATCCGGGCGTAGAACTCGAGAGTGTAACCGGCCCGGGGCGTGTAGACGCTCCGGTCGACAATGCCGAGCAGCGGGTAGACGAACAGGGCCAGCAGCACCAGCACCGCGGGAAGCAAGAGCAGCAGGTAGCGGCGCGCCTCGCGGCGCTCGGGCGCCCGCGAGGCGTCGACCGTTGACATGTGCGCCCCCCCGGTGCTGGGGGCCTCCGCGGGCGACATCGGTGCGCGTGCGCTCATGCGCGCGGGCTCATGCGTCACTGCGGGGGAAGATCCGCGTCTCCTCGGGGGACCAGGCGAGCGCCACCGCCTCGCCTTCCGCGTGCTGGCGCAGACCGAGCCGGTTCGGCACCTTCACCGTCAGCGCCCCGTCGCCTCCCAGGGCGACCCGGTAGCGGGTCGCGTCGCCTACGTAGATGGCCTCGTCGACCGTGCCCTTGCACGTGTTGACCGAGCCGCCCGGCGCGGCGCCGCCAGCGTCGAGCGGCACGAGCTTCTCGGGCCGGATCGCCGCCGTGACCGCCTGGCCCGCGTGGAGCGGCACCGCGCCGACGCCTTGGAACTCGAGCCCCCCGGCGGCGCGGACGAGCCAGCGCCCATCGACGGACGCGCCGGTGACCACGCCGTCCACGAAGTTCGACTCGCCGAGGAAGTCGGCCACGAACCGGCTGGCCGGCGCCTCGTACAGCTCGGCCGGCGGGCCCACCTGCTCGATGCGGCCGCGCTGCATCACCGCCACGCGGTCCGACATCGTCAGGGCTTCTTCCTGGTCGTGCGTGACGTAGATGACCGTGACGTGCAGGTGCCGCTGGATGTGTTTCAGCTCGAGCTGCATGTGGGCCCGCAGCTTCTTGTCGAGCGCGCCCAGCGGCTCGTCCATCAGCAGGACGCGGGGCCGGAACACCAGGGCGCGGGCCAGGGCCACTCGCTGCTGCTCGCCGCCCGAGAGCTGGCGCGGCAGGCGCCCGTCGTAACCTCGCAGCCGGACCAGCTCCAGCGCCTCGCCCACGCGCTGCCGGATCTCGGCCCGCCGCACGTGCCGGATCTGCAGGGGGAACGCGATGTTATCGAAGACGGTCAGGTGCGGGAACACGGCGTAGCTCTGGAACACCATGCCGAGGTCGCGCTTCTGGGGCGGCAGGCCGGCCACCGGCGCGCCGTCGACGAACACCTCGCCGCGAGTGGGGTACGCGAAGCCCGCCACCATCATCAGGGTGGTCGTCTTCCCCGAGCCGCTCGGGCCGAGCAGCGTGAAGAACGATCCCGGGTCGATGGTCACGGAGACGTCCTGCACCGCGACCACCGACCCGAAGGTCTTCGTCAGCTCGTGAAGCCTGACCTCGGCGCCGGCGCCTACCCCTTCTGCAGGAGCCACTGCGACCAGCGCTCGCTCACCTTCGACCGGTTGTCCGCCCACCACTGGGCGTTGTGCAGGAACGCCTTCGCCTTGTGCTCGGGGCTCGAGGGCAGCCGGGCCGCGACGTCGGGCTTGATGTACTTGAACGCCTGACGGTTGGAAGGCCCGTAGGGGATGAGGCCGGCGTGGGCGGCCTGGATCTGCGGCTGGCAGGCGAACTCGATGAAGCGCTGCGCGTTCTCCGCGTTCTTGGCGCCCTTCATGATGCCCCAGAACTGCACCTGCAGCGCGGCCTCGTTCCACTCGATCGCCAGCGGAGCGCCCTTGTCGGCAACGGCCTGCAGGCGCCCGTTCCAGATCGATCCCAGCACGACCTCCTTGTCCGCGAGCATCTGCGCCGAGAGCGCGCCGGTGTCCCAGAACTTCCGGATCGACGGGCGCACCCGATCGAGGGACTTGAAGGCGCGGTCGAGGTCGATCGGATAGAGCTTGTCCTTCGCCACGCCGTCGGCCAGCAGCGCGAACTCGAGGTCGATCGCTCCCGCCGCCAGGTCCGTGAGCGTCCGGGGGCCCGGGAACTTCTTCACGTCCCAGAACTCGGCCCAGCTCCGGGGGTGCTTGCCGCTCGGGAAGACCTGGGTGTTGTAGCCGAGGACCGTCGAGAAGAGGATGTCGGCCACCATCTCGTCCCGCCGGTGGTCCATGTCCTCGGGGTTGGTGAGCTTCCAGGCCGTGTAGTTGATCTTGTCCAGGGCACCCTTCTGCTGGAGCGATAGCAGGCCCAGCTCGCCGGCGTCGACCACGTCGAGCTCGATGTGGCCCGCCTCGAACATGGCCAGCAGCTTGCCGAGGCTGGCCGGGACCTTGACGACCTCGATCCCCGTGGCCTTGGTGAAGGGCTCGAAGATCGCCTTCACGTTGGCCTCCTCGTACGCGCCGCCGATCGTGCGGATGACGACCTTGCCGGCTGCTCTCGCCCGCGGCACCCGCCCGAGCGGGCCGGCGGACGTCGCCGCCACCGCCGCCGTTCCCGCCAGCCAGGTGCGCCGTGTGAGGCGCTGGCCCGATCCGATGCCCATCGCCCGGGCTCGTGTCCCGCCGCGCTCCTCGCTGTGCTCGATCATCGCGTCCTCCTCGCTGGTGGTAGCTGGCGGGTGGTGGTGCTTCGCCCCGCGGCCAGACATGGGGCACCCGTTGCCCATGGCGTGTGCATCTCGGGTCTGTCCTTCAGCGGGTTCCGGGCGTGAGCCCGGGCGGAAATGACGCCACGGTCTCTCGCGGTGCCCGCAGAGTGTGACGGGGGTAGCACGCCGCTTCGGCCAGTGTCAAGCGGGTTTCCGGGTCAGCCGGGTTTCGGGTCAGCGGGTTCCCGCGTCGAGAGGGAGTTCAGGTCGAAGCGGGAGCCCAGGTCGAAGCGGGAGCCCAGGTCGAGGCGGGCCTCACGTCGAGGGCGCGCCCATTCCCGTCCATCACGACGCCTCGACACCATTCGGGGTGCTCGGTCGATGCTGACGTCGGGCTCCCTCGCCCCCGGTCGCCCCCGGAGGGGGAGTGAGGGGGAAGCGGCGAGGCAAGACACGCGCTCGTGCACAGGGCGGGCAGCACGGCGGCACGGGCACCCGGTTGCGGCGCGCCAACGTGCCTCCTATCATGGCGCCCATGTCGAGCACGGAGGAGGTTTCAGCGTGAGCGACGACGCGCGGCTTGTCTTCCCCCGGGCCGAGTACGAGAATCGCCTCCAGGCCGTGCGCGCGGCGATGGCCGCCCGGCGCGTCGATGTGCTGCTGGTCGACGAAACGGAGCACCTCGCCTACGTCGCGGGCTGGCACGCATCGGGCTCGCGGTACCACGGTTGCCTCGTGCCGGCCGACGGCGAGCCGGTGATGGTGTTCCGGCGCCTCGACGAGCCGGCGTTCCTGGAGCGGAGCTGGCTCCACGATCGCGTCTGCTTCGCGGACACCCAGGATCCGGTCGAGGCCATCGTCCGCACCATCAGCGCCCGGGGGTGGGCAGACGCCCGCCTCGGGGTCGAGACCGACTCGCACTATCTCACCGTCCAGACGTACGAGGCGCTCCGGCGGGCGCTGCCGCGCGCCACGTTCGTGGACTTCTCGACTGTCCTGCGCGAGCTACGGCTCCGCAAGTCGCCCCGGGAGATCGAGTACCTCCGCCGGGCCGCCGACATCGCCGACCAGGCGATGCGCGAGGCGGTCGCGGCCGTCGGCGAGGGCGTGAGCGAGCGCGCGGCGGCGATCGCGGCGAGCCGCACCTTCCTTCGCCTCGGCGCGGACACCGCCCGCACCGGCCCGATCACCGCCGGCGCGCGCTCGGGAACGCTACACGGCCTCCTCGGCGACCACCGGCTGAGCCAGGGCGACATTCTTCACATGGAGCTGGTCCCGTCCATCAGCGGCTACAGCGCCCGCCTCATGCGCCCGACGGCGATCGGCCCCCCTTCAACTGAGCAGGCCGACACGGCGGCCCGGCTGATCGAGATACAGGACGACCAGATCGCGGCGATGAAGCCCGGCGCGGTGGCGCGAGACGTCGACCGGGTGTGCCGCGCGCGCGTCCTCGACGCCGGCCTTCGCGAGAGCTACGACAACTTCACGGGCTACACGCTCGGCTACTACGGCGCAACGCACCCGCCGCGGACGAGCGACTTCACCCGCGCCTTCGTGCCCACGGCGGACTGGGTGCTGGAGCCCGGCATGGTCTTCCACATGTACACCGGCGCCCGCGGCATGAGCTTCAGCGAGACCGTGCTCGTCACCGAGAGCGGTCCCGAGCGCCTCACCCAGCTCGAGCGGCGGCTGTTCGTCCGGTAGTCCGTAGACACGGCTGCAGCCGATTGATCTGCTCCACCGAGGTCCACCGGTCGGCCGAGCCCTCGTCGTAGCCGCCCCGGACTCGAAGCCTTCGCGGCGGAAGAGGTCGTGGAGGAAGCGGGCCACCGCCGTCTCGTCGGTGGTGTAGCTCGGGATGCGGACGAGCGATCTGGCGAGCTCGATCGTCGCGGCGGCGTCGAGCGCGTCGAGGATCCGCTGCTTGATGCTCGAGGTCATGACGCCTCCTTTCCGCTGGCGGGCCCGTCGGGCACGGGGGTGGGTTTGCTCATCGCGGGATTGGCGGTGGCCGGGTCAGCGTCGCCGGCGCGCCGGCGGGGGCCGCGGGGCCGGGCGGCGTCTCGCGCGGGGGCGGGGCGAGAACGCGGGCGGGCCGTCCGGCAGGGGCCGCCCGTCCGTGCCCGCGCCCGCCGCCTCGCTCGCCGCGTGGCGGGCGAGCTCGGCGCCGTGGGTGAACCACACGCCCGAAAACGTCCGCATGTAGTCCACCAGGTCCTGGAGCATCAAGAGGCGCGAGGGCCGGCCGATGTACTGCGGGTGCAGGATGAGCGTGTAGGCCCCGCCGAGCGGGTGCATGCCGCGGAACTCGTCCTTCCACGCCGAGAGCACCGCCGATGGGGGGAAGATCTGGCGATAGAGCGGCGGCCGCAAGCCGAAGGCGAAGAACGGCCCGTCGTCGAGCAGCCACTGCACGGGCAGCTCCACCAGGGGCGGGGCGCCCGGGTGCAGGTACGGCCACAGCGTGTCGAGCAGGTTGCTCGCGTAGAGGAAGCCGTGCGCGCGGAGCAGGTCGGTGGTCTCGGCGGTGATCTCGTAGAGCGGGGCGCGGTAGCCGACCGGCGGCGCCCCCGTGATGTCGGCGAGGATGCGCGAGGTCCTGACGAGGATCTCCTCCTCCTCGTGGCGCGCGCGCCCCTCGAGGCCTTCGTGGAGGTAGCCGTGGTGCCCCACCTCGTGTCCGCGGCGATGGATCTCGGCCACGGTGGCGGGGTGGTGCTCCGCTGTCCAGCCGGGGACGAAGAAGGTCGCCGTGAGTCCGTTGGCGTCGAGGAAGTCGAGGATCAGCGGCACGCCCACCTTCGGGCCGTAGGCGCCCATCGAGAGCACGCTGATCCGGTTGATGTTCTCGGGGTCGCGCGAGATCCACGCGGTCTCGGCGTCGAGGTCGAACGTCAGGCAGACGGCGGATGTCATGCCGCGGGGCCATCTGATCGGCGGCTTCATCGATCTGGCCTCAGGCCGGACGCGAGAGGCTGTCGCATCACAGGAAGCCGAGGTCGACGTGGGTGTGCATGTCCCGCACGAAGCGAGTGAGGAGCTGGACGGCGTGCGCCACGTCGTTGAGGTCGACCGTCTCGTTCGGGGAGTACGAATAGCGCCGCGGCACCCCCACGCTGATCGCGGGGACGCCGCCTCGGCTCAGGTGGATGGTCGAGGCCTCGGTGGATCCGCGAAAGAGATGCGTGGCAAGCTGTACCGGCACGCCGTCCGACTCGGCGGCGGCGAGCAGATAGCGCTTCATGGCCGGGTGGGCGATGGCACCGCGGAAGGGCCGGGTCGACGCGGCGAGGAGCACGACCGGTCCGTGGCCCATGCGCACGGCGATGTCGCGGGTCGGGCTCGAGTCCGGGGTGTCGCCGGCGGAGAGACCATCCACGGCCACCGCGTAGTCCGGCTCGAGGCGAAACGCCGCCATGGCCGCCCCGCGATGCCCCACCTGCTCGAGCACGGTGCCGACGACGAGGACGGTGCCGTGGGGCGTGACCTCGCGGAGCTCCTCGAGCATCTGGATCAGGATCGCCACCCCGACGCGGTCGTCCATGGCCTTGCCGCAGACGCGGTCACCGCCGGTGAACTCGCCGAGCTCGCCGATGAACGTCACCGGATCGCCCACGCGGATGCCCATCGCCGCCACCTCTTCGGCGCTGGACACCCCCACGTCGACGTACATGTCCACCGCGGCGGCCGGCCGCGCCTGCTCCTCCGGCGACTGGAGATGCCCCGGCTTGGCCCCGATGATTCCGAAGCGGCCGTTCACCATCACGCGCCGGCTCAGGAGGAGAGCGTCGGCGGCGCCGCCGAGGCGGTCGAAGCGCAGGAACCCGTTCGGCTCGACGGCCTTCACGATGAGTCCGATCTCGTCGAAGTGAGCGCTCAGCATGAGGCGGGGGTGCTCGAGGCGTCCGCGCTTGGTGGCGGTGACGTTGCCATAGCGGTCGACGTCGACCTGATCGGCGAGCGCGCCCACCCGCTTCTGGAAGTACTGGACCAGCGACTGCTCGAAACCGGGGGCGCCGTGGAGCGCCATCAGGTCGCGCAGCGTGGTCCGGAGGGAGTCCTTCATGACCTGGCCGTGGCGGGTTCCTCAGCGTCCAGGGCCACCCGGTTCGCCGGGTCGAGCGCGCTCTCGTCCTCCAGTCCCAGCCGGCGGACGGACATCTCGAAGCGCGCCCGCATCCGGGCGTCGTCGGCGTCGAGGGTGCGCGTGAAGCAGCAGTACTCGAGCTGGATCCCGTTGGGATCCTTGAAGTAGATGGACTTCGCCCAGTCGTGGTCGACCACATCCGTGACGTCGACGCCCCGGGCGAGGAGATCGCTGCGCTTCTCCACGAGCTCGGCCTCCGACCCCGCCTCGAAGGCAAAGTGATAGAAGGCGCTCGGCACCCCGAGCCCCCGGTGGATCGCGGCGTCATAGTCGGCCGGGACGCCCGGCACTCCGCGCGCCTCCATGAAGGCGAGGAGCTGATGGCGCCCGGTGTCGAAGAAGATGTGGCGGATCTGGCCGCCTTCCTTGATCCTGATGATGTCGCAGCGCACCGGCTTCAGGCCTAGCACGTTCTCGTAGAACTCGCGCGTCGTGTCGAGATCCCGCGTGGACAGGCCGATGTGGGAGAAACCCTTGTGAGCCATGGAAGGCCTCCTCTCTACGCATCGCATGCGGCGTGATACGCCGATCCTACCACCGAGAGGGGCGCCGGCGAGAAGGGCGTCCGCGGCCGCGCCGGTGGCTCAGCGCTGGCGGAGCTTGGGGTCCCAGGCGTCGCGCAGGGTGTCGCCGAAGAGGTTGAAGGCGAGCACGGCCAGGCTGATGGCCAGCCCGGGGAAGATCGCGAGCCAGGGCGCCTGCTCCATGAAGGCCCGGCCGGTGCTGCTCAGCATGAGGCCCCAGGACGGCGTGGGCGGCTGGGTGCCGAGCCCCAGGAAGCTCAACGTGGCCTCGATGAGGATGGCGTTGCCCAGCCAGATCGAGGCGATGACCAGGATCGGCGCCGTCACGTTGGGCAGGATGTGCCTGACGATGATCGAAGCGTGGCGGCAGCCCAGGGCCTCCGCCGCCTCGACGTAGCGGTTCTGCTTGGCGGAGAGCACGGCGCCCCGCACGATCCGCGAGTTCCCGGGGATGATGACGACGGCGATGGCCAGCATCGCGTTGGTGGTATTGGGCGTGAGCACGGACACGATGGCCAGCGCCAGCACGAGCCCGGGGATGGCCTGGACGGCGTCCATCACGCGCTGCAGGCTGAGGTCGAGCCGGCCCTCCCAGTAACCGCAGGCGAGGCCGATGATCATGCCCGCCACGGTCCCGATGCCGACGGCGAGCAAGCCGACCCACAGCGAGATGCGGGTGCCGTGCACGACCCGGCTGAAGACATCGCGGCCGATGTCGTCGGTGCCGAAGAGATGCTGCCAGCTCGGGGGCGCCAGCCGGATCTCGGGGCGGGTCTCCAGGGGATCGTACGGGGCCAGGACGTCGGCGAAGATCGCGGTGAGGACGAGGATCACGAGCAGCATTGCGGAGACGGCGCCGAGCGGCCGCCGGCGCAGCGCGAGCCCCAGCGCCCGCGCGCCGTCGATCCGGCCGACCACGGGCACCTCCGCGATGGCCGCCACCGGCGAGGTGACGGCGGACACCCCCGCGCCGCCGGCGACCCGCTCTCCGTTCACACGCGACCTCCTCGGGGACGAATCACCGGTACCGGATGCGCGGATCGAGCCACGCGTAGGTCAGGTCGACGAGCAGGTTCAGCGCGACCAGCGTGGCCGCCACCAGCATGACGTTCGTCTGCACGACGGGGTAGTCGCGGAAGATGATGGCCTCCACGGTGAGCCGGCCCATGCCCGGGAGCGCGAAGATCGTCTCCACCACCACCGTGCCGGCGAGGAGCACGCCGAGCTGCCCGCCCACGATGGTGACCACGGGGATGAGCGCGTTCTTGAGCGCGTGCTTGTAGACGACGATGCGGCCGCCCAGGCCCTTGGCCCAGGCGGTGCGCACGTAATCCTCGCGCAGCACTTCCAGCACCGTCGAGCGCGTCATCCGCATGGTGGCGGCGGATAGGCGGAAGCCGAGCACGGCCGCGGGGAGGAGGAACTGCTGGAGGTTGCGCCACGGCGACTCCCAGAAGCTCACGTAGCCGATTGCGGGAATCCACTGGAACCAGATCGCGGCGAAGGTGATCACCAGCGTGCCCAGCCAGAAGTCGGGGAGCGACAGACCGGACACCGCGACCACGCGCCCCATGTAGTCCGACGGCGTATCCTTGCGCGTGGCCGAAAGCACCCCGATGGGAATGGCGATGACCAGCCCCAGGATCATGGCGAGCACCGTCAGCTCCAGCGTCACCGGGATGGCCTTGGCCAGGCTGGTTGCGATGGGTTCGCCGGTGAAGATCGAGTCGCCCGGCCGGAGGCTCACGAGCTGCCACAGCCAGAGCAGATACTGCTCGTGGTACGGGCGGTCGAGCTGGAGATCGTGTTTGAGCTTCGCCAGCTCCTTCTCGCCCATGTTGCCGGATTCCGCCATCAGGGCGGTCAGCGCGTCGCCGGGCATGACGCGCATCAGCCCGAAGACGATCAGCGAGGCGATGAGCAGGACGGGAACGGCGAGGAGGATCCGCCGGAACACGTACTTGTACATGCGGATGCCCTCCTCGCCGCGCTACCGCACCTCCCTCGCTACTTGTCCAGCCACACTCGCGCCACGGTCGGCGAGCCATAGGCGTCGGTCCGGCGAAGGGCCGGGGCGGCGCCGTTGCGCATGTGAGGCTGGAAGACCAGGAAGCCGTTGCTGTAGGGCATCCACATGCGCAGGACCTGATCGAGCTCGCGCTCGACGATCTTGCGCGTGATGTTCCGCTGCTCCGCGCGCTCGGAGGTCTGGCGGAGCTTGACCGTCAGCTCGTCGATCATGGGGTCGTTGACACGGAAGAAGTTCTTGGTCGACTTCGAGTGCATGTACTGGAAGGTCCGCTCGTCCAGTCCCACCGCGTGGCCGGACTGGAACCCCCATGACATCCCGTCCCACTTGCCCTCGACGTAGCGGCCGTAGTAGGTCGTGTAGTCCAGCTTGGTGATCTTGACCTCGATGTTGAGGTGCCGCTTGAGATCCTGCTGCACGAGCTGCACCTGGGACGTCATCTGGGGGAAGTACTCGTAGTAGAAGAGCGTGGTCGAGAAGCCGTTGGGGTGCCCGGCGTCGGCCAGGAGCTTCTTCGCCTCCGCCGGCTTGTGCTGCCAGTAGGGGCCCATCTGGGCCGCCGTGGGCGGGGTGTCCTGGTAGTAGATGTAGGGCACGCCCCAGCCCAGAATGCCGTGACCCTCGAAGATGGTCTCCACCTGCTGCTGGCGGTCGATGGCCAGGGAGATCGCCCGCCGCACCCGCACGTCGTTGAACGGTGGCTTGTCCTGGGCGAGCGCGATCCCGAAGGGGGTGAGCGTGTTGTGGTAGGACTGCACGACGGCATTGGGGTTCGTCTTCGTGACCGTTGCCACCTCGCCGGGACTGGCCAGCCAGATGAAGTCGCTCTGGCCGGTGCGGAAGGCGGCCAGGCGCGTGGCGGCGTCCGGGGTGGACAGGATGATGTACTCGTCGACGTACGGCCGGCCCGTGTCGAAGTAGTCGGGGTTGCGCGCCAGCACCACGCGCACCTTGCGAGTGTGCTCCTTCAGGATGAAGGGCCCGGTGCCGATCAAGCGCTTCTTGAGGTCGCCGTCCTCCTCGAGCACCTCCTTCGAGAAGATGATGGCGATGGGCTCGGCCAGGCTCTGCGGGAAGAGCACGTTGGAGCCGCTGAGATGGACGCGCAGCGTGTGCGTGTCCGGCGTCTCCATGCCCTCGATCTCGCGGAAGTTGATCGCCTGCACACCTTCCTTGGCGTACTGCTCGAAGCAATACTTGACGTCGGCCGAGGTCAGCTCGCGCCCGTTGAGGGGCGGCACGTTCTGCCACTTCACGCCCTGGCGCAGCTTGAACGTCCACGTCCGGAAGTCCTTGCTCGGCTGCCAGCTCTCGGCGAGATCTCCCTTGAGGCTGAGATCGCCCGCTCCGCTTGCCTCGTCGGGGAAGACGTGGCGCACCAGCCGGTTGCTGGTGAGGCCGGCGAACTGGAAGAGCCCGACGGATTGCGTGTACCGCGGATCCAGGAGGGGTGGATCCCACGCGGTCGCGCGCGTGAGCGTTCCGCCCCGCTTGGGCGGCTTCGGGCTGGCGGCGATCCAGTCCGGATACGGTGCCGCCGCCGCCGTGGCCCAGCCGCGGGCCGAGGCGAGGGTGGCGGCGCCCAGGGCGGCCTGGCCGAGGAATCGACGGCGAGAGGGGAGTGACGCGCGAGAGCCGGGGCGATGAAAGGGCATCGGAGCCTCCTTCTGAACGTCGTCGTGGGAAGGAGCGGACGATGGATCCCGAGTGGTGCGCACGATGCCCGAGACATGAGGACAAGTCAAGCCCGGCGATGTCAACGGTCGCCGAAGGGGGCGCCGCCGCATCGGGGGAACCGCCCGCCCCAGAGGCTCTTGGCGCGGAGGAGGACGGGAGACCGGCCCCCGAGCGGGAACCGGCCTCCCGGTCGAGACGTTCCGCTAGATCTTGCGGACGTTGGCGGCCTGGAGGCCCTTCGGCCCCTTGGTCACCTCGAACTCGACCTTATCGCCCTCGGCCAGGCTCTTGAAGCCCTGCGCCTGGATGGCGTTGAAGTGCACGAACACGTCGTCGCCCGCCTCCTGAGTGATGAACCCGTAGCCCTTCGCGTCGTTGAACCACTTGACCGTTCCCTGTGCCATTGAACCAACCTCTTCCTTCTGAGGCGTGCGCCTCGGTGAAACCCCGCCACCATGGCGGGGGACCCCTCCTGAAGTGGAGGGCAAACAAAAAACGCCGCGGACCAGAGGTCCTCGCGGCGTTGATCTCGAATCTTTCGAATCGGCAACCGAGTGAACCCTAAACCAAGCGATACCCTACAGGGTCGCCCGCGCCATGTCAAGAACTATACTGCCATGCCATTACCCGCATGCCATTACCCGCGCACCCCGACGCAGCGAAGGCCCCTGACCCGGACGGGCGCGCCAGCGACCCGGGCGGTTGGACGCCTTGACCGGATCAGTCGGCGAACCTAGGCTGATCGGGCGCGCGACCGCGTGTCCCAAGCGATGTGTTCCGGAGGACCACGATGGAGTCGCCGCGGGCTCGACGCGGCGGTCATGGGGAGGAAACGGCAATGGCGACAGGGGAGAAAGCCGCGATCGTGACGGGTGCGGCCAGCGGACTCGGCCGGGCGATGGCGCTCGGCCTTGCCGACAGCGGAGTTGACGTCGTGGCCGTCGATCAGAATGCGTCGGCCCTGGCGGCGCTGGTCACCGCCATGGCCGGGAGGCGCGGCTCCGTCCTGAGCTATCAGGCCGACCTCACCCAGCCGGACGTGTTCGACCAGATCGTGGTGGCGGCGCGGGAGCGGTTCGGCCGGATCGATATACTCGTCAACAATGCGGGCATTGGCCAGGCGTCGGTGCGGGGGGATCAGCGAAGGAATCCGATACGGTTCTGGGAGGCGACCCCGGAGCAGTGGAGCCGCTTCCTCGCCGTCAATGCCACCGCGCCGATCATGATGGCCCGCGCCGTGGTCCCGCACATGCTGAACGCCAGGCAGGGCCGGATCATCACCGTGACCACCAGCCTCGGCACGATGGTCCGCGCGGGCTACCTGCTGTATGGCTCGAGCAAGGCGGCCGCCGAGTCCGCGACCGCGGTGCTGGCCGCGGATCTCCTGGGCACCGGCGTCACCGCAAACGTCCTGGTCCCGGGCGGGGTGACGAATACCCCGCTGGTCGGTGAGGAGGCCGGGGACCGCAACAAGATGCTGCAGCCGGAGATCATGGTTCCACCGCTCCTGTGGCTGGTCTCCGACGCCGCGGCTGGGGTCACCGCCCGCCGTTTCATCGCCGCCGACTGGGACCGCTCGCTGCCGGAGGCGCAGGCGGCCGAGAAGGCCGGGGCGCCGATCGCCTGGCTCGGGATCGCGCGGATGCCGATCGAGCCCACCTGAGGGGCGGCCGCCCGGGCCGTCTCGCGGCGTGCCCGTCATCGGACGCCGCCGCCGGTCCGGTTCGACCCGTTCCACGACCCGGGTGGCGCGTTCACCCCGGTGGCGCGGTGTCCGCCCTGTCAGGGCGTGCCGGGTGCGCTCCAGGGCCGATGCGCCCTTCCAGCCGGGGCTGTCGCCGTCTCTGGACGCGCCGCTCGCCCGACGGATCCTCGGTACGGTGGAGCCATCGGTCCAAAGCCGGTCCCGTCATAGATGAGGGAACGTTGCAGGGCATCCTCGTCGATCAATGGCGGGCCTGGGAAAAGAGGACCGGGATCGCGGTCGACATCCGCGGGATGGATTGGGGCGAGGCGCTTCGGCGCATGCGCGCGGGTGAGTTCGACGTGATCGGCACCATCTTCGAGACGGCCGAGCGCCGGGCCTACTTCGAGTTCAGTCCGGCGTACGCGTCGATCGAAGTGCCCATCTTCTTTCGCACGGACATGTCCGGCATCACGGATCTCCAGTCGCTGAAGGGCTTTCCGGTCGCCGCCAAGGCGGGGGACAACGCCGTGGACTTGCTCACGGCCAACGGGGTGACGACCGTGCTCCTGTTTCCCAACTACGAGGCGGTCATCGAGGCGGCGCAGCAGCAGCGGATCAACGTCTTTGTGATCGATGCCCCGCCGGCGATCTACTTCCTGAACAAGCTGGGCATCCAGGCGGACTTCCGGCGTTCGGCCCCCGTCTATGTCGGTGCGTTTCACGGTGCGGTGCGAAAAGGGGAGGCGGCCCTGCTGCGCACGGTGGTGGAGGGCTTCGCGGCCGTCGGACCCGGTGAGTTGAAGCGCATCGACGACAAGTGGTTTGGCCGCCCCCTCGACGGGAGCGGCTACCTCGTCTACGCGGGCTACGCGGTGGCCGCCGCCCTCCTCCTGATCGCGGGCCTGGTGGGATGGAACCGCACGCTCAGCCGGCGAGTGGGGCATCGAACGGCGGCGCTGCAGGAGAGCGAGGAGCGGTTCCGGCAGGTGATCGAGAACATCCAGGAGGTCTTGTGGATGCTCGACACGAAGAGGAACGCGCTCGTGTACGTCAGCCCGGCGTACGAAGCGGTCTGGGGCCGCACGTGCGAGAGCGCCTACGCCGAGCAGGCCTGGATCGAGGGCGTCCATCCGGAAGACCGGGAGCGGGTGCGAACGGCGGCGACCACACTGCAAGCGCGCGGCGACTACGACGAGACCTACCGCATCATTCGGCCCGATGGCGCCGTGCGGTGGATTCACTCCCGCGCGTTTCCCATTCGCGATACCGCCGGCACCGTCCACCGAATCGTCGGCACGGCCGAGGACGTCACCGACTATCGCACGCTCGAGGAGCAGCTCCGGCAAGCGCAGAAGATGGAGGCCATCGGCACGCTGGCGGGCGGGATCGCGCACGACTTCAACAACATCCTGGCCGCGATCGTCGGCTATGCCGAGCTCTCCCGGGCTGATCCTGAAGGACAATCCCGAGGTGGACAAGCACCTCGGCACGCTGTTGCAGGCGGCGAGTCGCGCCACCAAGCTCTCGGGAGGCGGGCGGGGAAGTGCGGTGGACTACCTCCACATGGCCAAGCGGATGGGCGCCGCGACGGTGCTGGCCAAGCCGTTCACCAACGACGTGCTGATGGCGGCGATCGACGAACTGCTGCCGGCCGGCGGAGTGCCGGGGCAGCCCCCCGCTCCGGCGTAGCGCCCGAGGAGCCCGCGGCCGGCCGCCGGCGGATCACACGCGACGGCGCTCGGCGGTCGCGGCGCTCATGGCCCGTTCGGCGTCGTCCGTCGCGACGGGATCCCGGGGCCGGTCGGCCGGCGGCAGCGGCTCGACCCTGCCGCACCGGCAGGGCTCGTCCTTTTCGGGCGGCGGACGAGATTCTGGTCTGCGCACGCCCGCACCCTCGTGCGATCTCGGCTGACGCTCGTGTGTATGCGCGGGCGGCGGGCATGCCCGGCGCCGGGCGGGTCAAGGCGGCCGGGGGCCGTCGACTGGGCGCGAGCTCCCGCCCGGGGCGAACGGGGTGGCGCTGCGAACGCGAGGTGTTCGGTCCGGCTCGTGGCTGCATGCGCCGAATGGGCGGCCGCCAGCTCGCCGCAGGCATACTCTGAACTGGGTGCCGAATCCGCGCCGTGTCCGCTTGCCCGCCCGCGGCGTGGCCGGCGAAATGAGCCAGACGGAGAGGTCGACGTGCAGATACGACTGGGCTACGAACTGATCTACGAGTGCGCGCAGTTCACCCCGATGATCTTGACGTTGCACGTGCACTACTCGCGTGCCTCGGATCTGGCGCGACCCGACCATCTGCTCACCGATCCGCCGGTGCCGGTGAAGATGTATCGCGACGGCTTCGGGAACTGGTGCAGCCGCATCGTCGCCCCTCCCGGGCGCATCCGGCTGACGGCCGACGCGCTCATCAACGATCGCGGCGAGCCCGAGCCGGTGCCGCGTCACGCGGAGCAGCACGCCGTCGAAGCGCTCCCGGAAGACACGCTCGTGTACCTGCTCGGCAGCCGGTACTGCGACACCGATCATCTGTCCACAATCGCCTGGGATCTCTTCGGCACCACGGCGCCCGGCTGGCCGCGGGTCCAGGCCGTCTGCGATTTCGTCCATCAGCACATCGCCTTCGGCTACGAGTACGCGCGGGCGACGCGGACGGCATGGGAAGCCTTCAATGAACGCCAGGGGGTGTGTCGGGACTTCGCGCACCTGGGCATCGCGCTCTGTCGCTGCCTCAATATCCCGACCCGGTACTGCACGGGCTACCTGGGGGACATTGGCGTGCCTCCGGTCGATGCCCCCATGGATTTCGCGGGCTGGTTCGAAGCGTACATCGGGGGCCGGTGGTACACGTTCGACCCTCGGAACAACCAGCCGCGGATCGGCCGCGTCTTGATCGCACGCGGCCGCGATGCGGCAGACGTCGCCATCAGCATGACGTTCGGGCCGGCGATCCTGGCGAGCTTCAAGGTCTGGACGGACGAGGTCGTGCCCGCCTGACCGGCGCCGTTCCGGGCGTGTGGGCGACCCGGGAGGTCGAGGGGCGGACCGGGTCGCTCGCGCCGGTTCGGCGCCAGAGGTCGCGGCGGCTCGCGACCCCCGGCCATGCGGGGAACAACCGGGGCCGGGCAAGAACTGCCTTGACAACCGATGAGGCTGCGGGTAAGAGTCGCCCCACCTTTCGACCGTCCGCAGCGCCGTCCGGCGCGGGGAGGGACCCCATGCAGATGCGGCGATGGCACCCGGCGTGGAGCAGCGTCCTGAGCGGAGTGCTCGTCCTCGTCACGGCCGCGGGACCCGCCGCCGCCCAGGGCAAGCCCATCCGGATCGGCGAGATCAACTCCTACAGCGGACTCGCCACCGTGTACACCTTCCCGTACCGGGAGGGTCTCCTGATGGCCACCAAGGAGATCAATGACGCCGGCGGCGTCCTCGGGCGCCCGCTCGAGTTCATCTTCCGCGATGACAAGCTGAAGCCGGACGAGGCGGTGAAGGCGGCCCGCGAGCTCGTGGGGCAGGAGAAGGTCGACTTCCTGGCGGGGTGCATCTCGAGCGGCGTGGGTCTGGCCATCTCGGCCTATGCCAAGGAGACGAAGACGCTGTACTTCGCCACCCACTGTCAGACCTCGCGGCTCACGTGGGACGACGGACACCGGTACGTCGCCCACACCACCAACAACGTGAACCAGTACATCCGCGCGCTCGCCAAGAAGGCGGCGACCATGCCGTACACGAAGTGGGCCCACATCTCGCCCGACTACGAGTACGGACACAACGTGTGGGAGGAGTTCATCACCTACCTGAAGCAGCTCAAGCCCGGCGTGCAGGTGGTCCAGCAGAACTGGCCGAAGCTCGGGGAGACGGACCACAGCTCCTACGTCACCGCGCTTCTCCAGTCGGGGGCGGAGGCGGTGCTCAGCGTGGTGTGGGGCGCCCAGGAAATCGCCTTCGTGAAGCAGGCGCGGCCGTTCGGCCTCTTCGACAAGGTCCATCTGTTCAGCGCCTCGGTCGGCAACCCGGACGAGCTCGACCCCCTCGCCAAGGAAGCGCCGGTGAACGCCATCAGCCCGGGCTTCGCCTGGTACGACGAGGGCATGCATACACGCCATCCGAAGCTCGCGGAGTGGGTGAAGAAGTACGAGGCGCGGACCAAGAAGGAACCCACCCTCGGGGCCTCCTGGGGATACGCGAGCGCCTACATCATCGCCGAGGCCATCACGCGAGCGAAGAGCACCGACACCGACCGGGTGATCGCGGTGCTCGCCGAAGGCTACGAGATGGAGTTCCCGTGGGGCAAGGTCATCATGCGCGGGTGTGACATGCAGGCCATCCCGCCGCAGTGGGTGGGCGTGGTCAAGATGAACGCGAAGGGCCGGCCGGTCCTGGCCAGCATCGAGGAGACGCACGGCAAGGACCTCGTCAAGAGCTGCGACGAGGTTGCCAAGCTGCGGGCGGCCGCGGCCGAGAAGAAGAAGTAGCGCTCGGCCCACGGGGGTGGAGGCCCTCACCGGTCTGTTCCCCTGGATCACCAACGGGCCGCTCATCACCGTCCAGGTGATGAGCGGCCTGAGCGTCGGGATGTTCCTGTTCCTCGTCTCCGTCGGGATGTCGCTGATCTTCGGAGTCACCCGCATCATCAACCTCGCCCACGGCAGCTTCTACATGGTGGGGGCATATCTGATGGTCACGCTCGTGGAGCTCCTGCCCGAGCACACGGGATCGTTCTGGATGGCCCTGCTCCTGGCCCCGGTCGGGGTCGCCCTCCTCGGCGGCGCCATCGAGCTGGGGCTGTTGCGCCTGATCTACCACCGCGACCCCCTCATGCAGCTCATCCTCACCTTCGGGCTCATCCTCGTCATCGGCACCCTCGTGCTCCTTGCGTGGGGACCGGACAACAAGAGCGTGTCACGCCCGGACGCGCTGGCGGGATCCGTGAGGATTTTCGGGCAGCCCTTCCCGTCCTACTACTTGCTCGTGCTGGGGCTGGCCCCCGTGGTGGCGATCACCATGTGGTTCATCTTTTACCGGACGCGGTGGGGCATGCTGATCCGGGCCGCGACCGTGGACCGCGAGATGCTGGGCGCGCTCGGGGTGAACGTGGCCGCCCTCTACACCCAGGTCTTCGTGTTCGGGAGCTGGCTTGCGGGGCTCGCCGGGGCCCTGGCCGCGCCGACGGTGGCGGTGGCCCTGGGCATGGACGCCGATGTCCTCACCACCGCCTTCGTGGTCGTCGTGATCGGCGGGCTCGGGAGCTTTGCCGGCACCTTCATCAGCGCGCTGCTCGTGGGGTTGCTCCAGTCCTTCGGCATCCTCATCTTTCCCGCGGTGTCCATCGTCCTTCTCTTCGCCCTCATGGCCGTCGTCCTCATCGTGCGGCCGTGGGGTCTGCTCGGCACTCCCGAGCCCTAGCGATGGTCTCGGTTCGCGCGCTCCTTGCCCTCCTCGTGGCCGTCGCGGTGGCGCCGCTCGTTCTGGCCCCGTTCTTTCTCCAGCTCCTGACCGAGATCGCCATCGTCGGGCTCTTCGCCACCGCCTTCAATCTCCTGATGGGCTTCGGGGGGATGCTGTCGTTCGGCCACGCCGCGTACTTCGCGCTCGGCGCCTACGCCGCGGCGCTCCTCAGCCGACGGGGCGGCGTGCCCATGCTGCTGGCCCTGGCGGTGGCGCCGGTGGTGGCGGGGCTCGGGGCGCTTCTCTTCGGGTTCTTCATCGTCCGCCTCACCCACACCTATTTCGCCATGCTGTCACTGGCCTTCGGGCAGATTGTCTACACCGTCATCTTCAAGTGGAAGAGCCTGACCGGTGGCGATGACGGCCTCCTCGACGTGTGGCCGCCGCCGTACCTCAAGTCGCCCATGGCCTACTACTACTTCGTCCTGGCCGTGGTGGGTCTGAGCCTGTGGGCCCTCCACGCCATCGTGGATTCGCCATTCGGCTACGCCCTCCGGGCGGTGCGCGAGAACCCGCGGCGGGCCCGCTTCATCGGCGTCAACGTCCGGCGCCATCAGCTGCTCGCCTTCGTGATCTCCGGGGCATTCTCGGGGGTGGCCGGGGGGCTCTTCGCCTTCTACAACGGGAGCGTGTTTCCGGACTTCGCCTTCTTCACGAAGTCATTCGAGCCCCTCGTGGTGGCTCTGCTCGGAGGCGTGCACTCGTTCTTCGGGCCCCTCGCCGGCGCCTTCGCCTTCAAGGTGCTGGAGTGGCTCATCAGCCGCCAGTGGCCGGTGTACTGGCCGCTGTTCCTGGGCGGGGTGGTGGTGCTCGTGGTCGTCGTGCTGCCGCAGGGGTTCGTGGGTCTGCTCGGGAGGTGGCCATGGGCGCGGCCGGCGCGGCAGGGTTAGTCCTCCAGACCGTTGCCCTCCGGAAGCACTTCGGCGGCGTCCAGGCCGTCAACGGGGTGGACCTCGCGGTGCCGCCGGGGGACCTGCGCGCCATCATCGGGCCCAACGGGGCGGGCAAGACCACCTTCTTCAACCTCATCACGGGGGACATCGCCCACGACTCGGGCGCGATCTACCTGGGCGGCGAGGACGTGAGCGGTTTGCCGCCGCACCAGCTGTCCCGGCGGGGACTGGGGCGCACCTTCCAGATCACCAGCATCTTTCGCCGCCTCAGCGTGCTCGAGAACGTGCAGACGGCGCTCCTCAGCCACCACCGGCGGCATTACAACGTCCTGGCCTCCGCCCGGCGCCTCTACCGCGACGAGGCCATGGCCCTCCTCGAGCGCGTGGGCCTCTGCGCGCAGGCGGCCAAGCCCAGCGGGATCATGTCCCACGGCGACCAGCGTCGGCTCGAGATGGCGATCGCCCTGGCGAGCGCTCCGCGCGTCCTCCTCCTCGACGAGCCCACCGCGGGCATGGCCCCGCGCGAGCGACACGAGCTGATGGAGCTGGTGGCTGCGATCGCGCACGCCACCGGGCTCACCGTCGTCTTCACCGAGCACGACATGGATGTTGTGTTCGCCACCGCCCGGCGCATCACCGTCCTCCATCAGGGCGCCGTGCTCGCCGAGGGCGCGCCCGCCGAGGTGCGGGCCAACCGCGAGGTGCAGCGCGTGTACCTCGGGCAGCCTGCCGAGGGCGGTCACTGATGGCCCTGCTCGAGCTCCATCACGTGGAGACCTATTACGGCGAGAGCCACGTCCTGTTCGATGTCTCGCTCGAGGTGGACGCGGGCGACGTGACGTGCCTGCTCGGGCGGAACGGGGCGGGCAAGACCACGACGGTGCGGAGCGTCATCGGGCTCACACCGCCGCGCTCCGGCCGTATCGTGTTCCGCGGACGCGACCTTCGCGGGCTCGCGCCGTTCCGCATCGCCCGGCTCGGCATCGGCTTCGTACCCGAGGACCGCCGCGTCTTCCGGAATCTCACCGTTCACGAGAACCTGGAGGTGGCGCGGCGGACGTGGGGGAACGGGACCGGCCAGGCGTGGACGGTGCCGCGGGTCTTCGAGCTGTTCCCCATCCTCGCCGAGCGCCGGCGTCAGCTCGGCGGGACGCTGTCGGGGGGCGAGCAGCAGATGCTCACCATCGCCCGGACGCTCATGGGAAGCCCCGACGTCTTGCTCCTGGACGAGCCGTCGGAGGGCCTGGCCCCCCTGGTGGTGGAGACCCTGCGCGAGCAGCTCGAGCGCCTCAAGGCGAGCGGGCTCACCCTGGTCCTCGCCGAGCAGAACGTGCGCTTCGTCAGCGAGCTGGGGACGCGCGTCTACATTCTCGAGAACGGCATGGTGCGCTACCGCGGCTCCATGGCCGACTTCCTGGCCGACGAGGACGTCCGCCAGGCCTACCTCGCGGTGTGAGAAGCTCGGGGGACGTCCCATGGCTCCGAGGAACGTGGCGTCGCTGTTGCTCGACACCCTTCTCGCGCACGGCGTCGAGCGGATCTACGGCGTGGCGGGCGACTCGCTGAACGGGCTCACGGAGGCGATTCGCCGGCAGGACCGACTTCGCTGGGTTCACGTGAGACACGAGGAAACCGCCGCCTTTGCCGCCGGCGCGGAGGCGCATCTCACCGGCCGCCTGGCCGTGTGCGCCGGAAGCTGCGGACCCGGCAATCTCCATCTGATCAACGGGCTCTACGATTGTCAGCGCAGCCGCGTTCCCGTGCTCGCCATCGCGGCGCAGATTCCGAGCTACGAGATCGGCAGCGGGTACTTCCAGGAAACCCATCCGGAGCATCTCTTCGCCCAGTGCAGCCACTACTGCGAGCTGGTGTCCCAGCCCGAGCAGATGCCGCGCGTCCTGGAGATCGCCATCCAGACGGCCCTCTCGCGCGATGGGGTGGCCGTGATTGTCCTGCCCGGAGATGTCGCCTTGCGCGACGCGGTCGAGGCGCCGGTGCGCCGGCCGTACGCAGCGCCGAGACCGACGGTGTGTCCGTCCGATGGCGAGATCGCGCGACTGGCCGAGGTGCTCAACACGCCGACGAAGGTGACGATCCTCGGCGGCGCGGGCTGCGCGGGGGCGCGTGCCGAAGTGATCGAGCTGGCGGGCACGCTGAATGCCCCGATCGTGCACGCGATGCGCGGGAAGGAATTCCTCGAGCCCGACAACCCGTTTGACGTGGGGATGACGGGACTGCTCGGCTTCGCGTCGGGTTATCACGCGATGATGAACTGTGATGTCCTGCTGATGCTGGGCACGGACTTCCCCTACCAGCAGTTCTATCCCCCCCGGGCGACCACCGTGCAGGTCGACATCCGGGGCGAGCAGCTGGGTCGCCGCACCAGGGTCGACCACGGCTTCGTGGGAGACACCCGGGCGACCGTGCGCGCCCTGCTGCCGAAGCTCGAGCCGCGGCAGGACGACGCGCATCTGCGGGCCTGCGTGGACCATTACCAGAAGGCGCGGACAGCCCTTGACGAGCGGGCGGCGCGCGGTGATGGCGCGACCCCGAGCCATCCCCAGTACGTGGCGCGCATGGTCGACGAGCTGGCGGCGCCCGACGCCATCTTCTCGTGTGACGTGGGCACCCCGACCCTCTGGGCGGCGCGCTACCTGACGATGAACGGTCGCCGGCGCCTGCTCGGCTCGTTCAACCATGGCTCCATGGCGAATGCCCTGCCGCAGGCCATCGGCGCCCAGGCCAGCCATCCCGGCCGGCAGGTCGTCTCGCTGTCCGGAGACGGCGGGCTCGCGATGCTCCTGGGCGATCTCCTCTCGCTCCGGCAGCTGGGGCTGCCGGTCAAGGTGATCGTGTTCAAGAACGACGCCCTGGCGTTCGTCGAGCTCGAGATGAAGGCGGCCGGCCTCCTCGAGTTCGCGACGGACCTCCGGAACCCGGACTTCGCGAGGATGGCGGAGGCCGCCGGTGTCCTCGGGCTGAGCGCGGAGATGCCGGACCAGGTCGGCCCGATGATCGCCGAGGCCTTCCGGCACGATGGACCCGCGCTCGTCGAGGTCCGCGTGCACCGGCAGGAGCTCGCCCTCCCTCCGACGATCAGCCTGGCGCAGATGACGGGGTTCGGGCTCTTCCTCGTCAAGGCGGTGCTCAGCGGGCGCGGCGACGAGATCGTGGATCTCGCCAAGGTGAACCTGTTCGACCGGGCGGGGGGGGACGACGCGGGAGGCGGGCGACGCCGCGGGCCGTCGTGGTGGCCATTTCGATGGCGTGGGTGATGACCACGGCGGTGGGGCGTTCCGCCACGGGCTGGACGTCGCGCCAGAGGCGACTCCCCGGAGCCACGCTGGGATTGCCCTCGCGCCCGAGGGCCAGATGGTCCGCGTCCCCGCGCCGCCCGCTCCCCGAGCGGCCAGCGCGCGAAGTGTCCGGAGCAGAGCGTGGCGAAGCGCGGGGGGCGCGCGCGGTCAGCGGCGCCGGAGCTTCTCGAGCGCGGCGAATCCGCTGTTGAAGGGGGTCTGTGCCGGCGGCTCGACCCTGGGCCCGGGGGCCCGCGGGCGGCGATCGGGCTTGCCGGAGCGGTCGCCGGAGCGCGGGGGCCGCTCGCGCCCCTCGGTGCGCGCCGGCCCGGGCCGTTCTCGCCCTGGCTCCGACTTCATCGTCAGCGCGATCTGATTCCTGTCGAGCTTGACCTCGAGTACGCGGACGGAGACCCGGTCGCCCGGGCTCACGACCTCGCGCGGATCCTTCACGAAGCGGTCGGCGAGCTGGGAGATGTGCACGAGCCCGTCCTGGTGCACGCCGATATCGACGAAGGCCCCGAAGTTCGTCACGTTGGTCACGATGCCCGGGCAGACCATGCCGGGCTCGAGGTCCTTCAGGGTGTGGACGTCCTGGCGAAAGGCGAAGGGCATGAAGCCCGGGCGCGGATCGCGGCCGGGCTTTTCCAGTTCCGTGACGATATCGTCGAAGGTGAACGCGCCGACCTCTTCCCGGAGGTCGCCCGCCGCCTTCACGTGCGCGACGCCGGGGCCGAGCAGGCCCGCGGGCGGCACGCCCAGCCGGGCCGCCAGTCGCTCCAGCACCGCGTAGCGCTCCGGGTGCACGCCGGTATTGTCGAGCGGGTGCGCCCCTTCGGCGATGCGCAGGAAGCCGGCCGCCTGCTCGAAGGCCCGCTTCGAGAAGCGGGGCACCTCCAGGAGCTGGGCCCGCGACTGAAACAGCCCGGTCCGGGATCGCTGCTCCACGATGGCGCGCGCCAGTCCCGGACCGATGCCCGCGACGTGGCTCAGGAGATGGGTGGAGGCGGTATTCAGGTTGACGCCGACCTGGTTCACGCACGAGTCGATCACGGCGTCGAGGCTCTTCTTGAGCCCGTGCGGTGACACATCGTGCTGGTACTGGCCGACGCCGATGCTCCGGGGATCGACCTTCACCAGCTCCGCCAGCGGATCCTGCAACCGCCGGGCGATGGAGATGGCGCCGCGGATCGTCACGTCCAGATCCGGGAACTCTTCGCGGGCCACCGGGCTGGCGCTGTAGACGCTGGCGCCGGACTCGCTCACCATCACGACGGGCACCTCGCCGCGGCCGGCCGCCTGGAGCGCCTCGCGCACGAAGCTCTCCGTCTCGCGCCCGGCCGTGCCATTGCCAACCGCCACCGCCCGGATCCCGCCTTTCTCGACGAGGGCGGCCAGCATCGGGGCGGCGGCGGCCTTGCCCGAAGGCGACTCGAGGTGCATCATGCTCGATCCCACGTAGGCGCCCGCGCCGTCGACAACGGCCAGCTTGCATCCGGTGCGCAGGCCGGGGTCGACGCCGAGCACCGCCTTGGGGCCGAACGGCGCCGAGAGCAGGAGCGTCCTGATGTTCTCGGCGAAGACCTCGATGGCCGTTCTGTCGGCGATGTCGCGGAGCGCCTTGTGTACCTCCGTCTCGATGGCGGGAACGACGTACGCGCGCAGCGCCACGTGGGCGGCGCGCATCAGCAGCGGCGCGCCCGCGAAGTGCGGCGCGCGGCCGGCCGCCGCCTCGAACGTCGCGTCCAGACGCTCCAGCAGCGGATCGGCCGCGGGCGCCTTCTTGCTGTCCGGGGATGGTGTCGCGGACCTGGCGGTGGGGAGCGCGCCGCCCACCGACAGCACCAGCTCCTCCTCCATCCACCCGCGGCGCATGGCCAGGTAGCGGTGCGAGCTGCGCGGCTTCGACAGCTCGACGACGGACTCCTGGAAAGCGAAGTAGTTCTCGAAGCGGCTGTTCGGCTTGGCCTTGTCCGATCTTCGCGTCCGCACGTAGCCGTGCTCGAAGAACTCCCGGCGCACCGTCTGCCGCAGGCCGGCGTCCTCCGCCAGCCGCTCGACCAGGATGTCGGTGGCCCCGGCCAGCGCGGCGGCGACATCGGCCACGCCCTTCTCGGAATCGCAGAACGCCCGCGCGTATATCTCGGGCGTATCCCCGGGAGCGGGCGACCGGACGCCGTGGCCGCATTCCCAGAGCCATGTCGCCAGCGGTTCGAGCCCGGCGTCCTTCGCCACCGTCGCCTTCGTCTTTCGCTTCTGCTTGTACGGAAGATAGAGGTCCTCGAGCACGGTCAGCTCGAAGGTGGCGAGGAGCAGGCCCTTCAGCTCCGGCGTCAGCTTGCCCTGCCGCTCGATCTCCTCGACGATGAACGTCTGCCGCTGGAGGATCTCGTCCCAGGACTCCTTGGCGTCGATCACCTGGCGGATCGCGACTTCGTCCAGATTGCCCGTCTGCTCCTTGCGGTAGCGCGCGATGAACGGCACGGTGGCGCCCTCGTCGGCCAGCCTCAGAACGGCAGCGGCGGACGCGACCGAGATCTGCGGGTGCCGCGGGGTGAACCAGTCCGGAAAGGTCATCCGCGAATAATAGCAGACACGCCGCGGCGCGACGTCAGCGCTCGCCGGGCCTCGCCGCTCCCGGGCGCCGCCGTCACCGTCTCTGCGCACCGGCAGCGTCGGGCTGCTCTGCCGCGCGCCCGCAGGGTGGCCAGACGGGGCGGGGCCGGGGCGCCCTTGCCGCGGGCGGCCTCTCCGCTACAGCCGCCCCCCGCCGACCACCGTCATGACGTGCCGGGCGCCTGCCCGTCGATGCGGCCGGGCTATGCCGGCGGGGTGACCGCTCTCCAGGCGGCATTCACGCGCTCGCGGCCCGCGAATCCCATGTCCACCTCGGTGCCGTATCCGTAGTAGTGAACGAAGCCGCCCTCGTCGATGCGCCCGAGA
>DATKEI010000351.1:0-32546 GCA_035544455.1 Binatia bacterium
CGACCAGCTCGAGACGATCAAGGACGCGGTGGAGCTGCCCTACCTGTACGCCGACTACTACAAGGAGCACAAGCTCACGCCGCCCAAGGGCGTGCTGCTCTACGGCCCTCCCGGCTGCGGCAAGACGATGATCGCCAAGGCCGTGGCCAACAACCTCGCCGAGAAGATCTCGGAAAAGCGCGGCGAGAAGATCAAGGGCTTCTTCCTCAACATCAAGGGCCCCGAACTGCTCAACAAGTACGTGGGCGAGACCGAGCGCAAGATCCGCGAGATCTTCATCAAGGCCCGCGAGAAGGCGGCGGAGGACGTGCCCGTCATCGTGTTCTTCGACGAGATGGACGCGCTCTTCCGGACGCGGGGGTCGGGCATCTCGTCGGATGTCGAGACCACCATCGTGCCCCAGCTCCTCGCCGAGATCGACGGCGTCGAGCACCTGAAGAACGTGATTGTCATCGGGGCCAGCAACCGGCAGGACCTCATCGACCCGGCCATCCTCCGGCCCGGGCGCCTCGACGTGAAGATCAAGATCGAGCGCCCCGACCGCACGGGCGCCGTGGACATCTTCAACAAGTACATGACGGCGGACCTGCCCCTTCACGAGTCCGAGGTCCGTGCCAGCGGCGGCGATCCCCAGGCCACCGTGGACGGCATGATCGCCGCCACCGTGGACGAGATGTACAGCCTCGGGGACGAGAACCGCTTCCTGGAGGTCACCTACGCCAACGGGGACAAGGAGGTCCTGTACTTCAAGGACTTTTCCTCGGGGGCGATGATCGAGTCGGTGGTGCGGCGGGCCAAGAAGCTGGCCCTCAAGCGCTACATCCAGATCAGCGAGAAGGGCATCAAGGCCGAGGACCTCGTGAACGCCGTGCGCGAGGAATTCAAGGAGAACGAGGACCTGCCCAACACGACCAATCCAGACGACTGGGCCAAGATCGCGGGCAAGAAGGGCGAGCGCATCGTCTACGTCAAGCCCCTGATGGGCGAGGCCAGGGAAAAGCAGCGCGCCGTCGAGCGGGTGATCAACACCGGTCAGTACCTGTAACTCCACGGGGCGGCGGAGGTCCTGTCGACCTCCGCCGCCTTTTTGCCACTTCGCACCGTGCCCCCTCTCTCCGCGCCGCGCTCGTGGTGGAGGAGGCGGCGCGGACGGCACAGCCGCCACGGGGGTGTCATGGCCATTCCGAAGGTGATGGGCATCGAGACGGAGTACGGGATCACCGTCCGCAACCAGCCCGACTTCAATCCGATCCTCTCGTCGCTCCTCCTGATCAACTCCTACGAGACGTACCGGTCGTCGCGCATCCGCTGGGACTACGAGGCGGAGAGCCCCCTCCGCGACGCGCGAGGGTTCGAGTACATGGAGGAGAAGGACGCCCCGTCCAAGGAGGAGTCCCGGCTCATCAATCTGATCCTCTCGAACGGGGCGCGCTTCTATGTGGACCACGCTCATCCCGAGTACTCGTCGCCGGAGACGACCAATCCGCGCGACTGCGTGATCTGGGACCGCGCTGGCGAGCGCATCCTGAACCTGGCCCGGACCCGGGCGGAGGCGGTATCGCCTCCGGAACAGCGGATCCTGATCTACAAGAACAACACCGACTCCAAGGGCAACTCGTACGGCACCCACGAGAACTACCTCATGGACCGCCGCGTGCCCTTCGCCCGCATCGTGCAGCATCTGATGCCGTTCTTCGTGAGCCGCCAGGTCTTCACCGGGGCCGGCAAGGTCGGGGCGGAGAACAACACCGAGCACTGCGACTACCAGATCTCGCAGCGCGCCGACTTCCTCGAGACCGAGGTGGGTTTGGAGACGATGCACAGCCGGCCCATCATCAACACGCGGGACGAGCCGCACGCCGATCCCGAGAAGTACCGGCGCCTGCACGTCATCGTGGGCGACGCCAACATGAGCGAGACATCGAACTACCTCAAGGTCGGCACCATGGCGGTCGTGCTGAGCATGATCGAGGACGATTTCATCGACCACGACCTGTCCATCGACGGTCCGGTGATGGCCTATCGCCGGGTATCACGGGACCTCGGCTGCCGCGAGACGTTCACGCTCAAGGACGGGCGCGCCATCACCGCCGTGGATCTGCAGTGGGAGTTCCTGGCTCTCGCCCGGCGCTACTACGAACGCACGGCGCCGGAGCCGTGGGTGCCCGAACTGCTGACGCGCTGGGAGTCGGTCCTGACGCGCCTCGGACGCGACCCCATGAGCCTCGACCGCGAGCTCGACTGGGTCATCAAGCACCAGCTCATCGAGAACTACAAGGCCAAGCACGGCATCGCGTGGTCGGATTCGCGCGTGGCCATGATCGACCTCCAGTACCACGACATCCGCCCGGGCCGGGGGCTGTTCTACAAGCTGGAGGAGTCCGACGCCGTCGAGCGTCTGGTGACCGACGACGAGGTCAACAAGGCCATCTACGATCCGCCCAAGGACACGCGGGCCTACTTCCGCGGCATGTGCCTGCAGAAGTATTCGGACGAGGTCGTCTCGGCCTCGTGGGACTCGGTGATCTTCGACCTCAAGGAAGGGCCGCTCAAGAAGATCTTCATGCTCGAGCCACTGCGTGGCACCGAGGCCCACGTCCGCCAGCTCCTGGCCGAGTCGCCGACCGCGGGGGATCTCCTGCGAAACCTGGGCAAGCCCTCGGGCGACGTCTCGCCATGACGGGCGACCGCTGGCAGGCCGCGTTCTCCAGCTACTCGACATCGAGCTTCTCCGATCTCCTCCGGCAGGCGGCCCCTCAGCTGCTGTCCGCGGCCGATCGGCCGCCGGCGGCGGAAGGGAGCCTGGCGGGCATCCCCCATGGCACCACCGTCCTCGCCCTGCGCTACCGGGACGGCGTGGTCATCGCGGGCGACCGGCAGGCCAGCGAGGGGTACCAGGTCGCCCACCGCCGCATCGAGAAGATCTTCAAGTCCGACGACCTCTCGGCCGTCGGCATCGCGGGGGCCGCCGGCCCCGCCATGGAGATGGCGCGCCTCTTCCAGACGGAGCTGGAGCACTACGAGAAGGTCGAGGGAGAGAACCTCACCCTCGACGGCAAGGCCAACCGCCTGGGTCAGATGATCCGGGCCAATCTGCCCATGGCCTTCCAGGGGCTGGTGGTCGTCCCCATCTTCGCCGGCTTCGACGAGCGGGCGGGGGTCGGGCGCCTCTTCAAGTACGACCTGACGGGCGGGCGCTACGAGGAGGCGGACTACTTCGCCCAGGGCTCGGGCGGCAAGGACGCGCGCGACTCTCTGAAGAAGCGCTTCCGGCGCGACATGGGGCGCGACGAGGCGATCCGGGTCGGCGTCGAGGCCCTGCTCGACGCCGCCGACGACGACCTCGGCACCGGCAGCCCCGACCTGATCCGCGGCATCTACCCGACGGTCAAGACGATCACCCGCTCCGGCATCGCCGACGTCGGGGATGACGAGGTGCGCCGCCACTGCGAGGCGGTGCTGAACGAGCGAGGAAACGGCTGATGCCGCTGCCCTACTACGTGTCGCCCGAACAGATGATGAAGGACAAGGCGGAGTATGCCCGCAAGGGCATCTCGCGCGGCCGGGCCATCGTGGCCATCGAGTACCGGGACGGAATCCTGCTCGTGGCCGAGAACCCGTCCACCTTGCTCCACAAGATCTCCGAGATCTACGACCGGATCGCCTTCGCCGGCGTGGGCAAGTACAACGAGTTCGAGAACCTGCGCGTGGCCGGCGTCCGCCTGGCCGACATCAAGGGGTACTCCTACAGCCGGGGCGACGTGAGCGCCAAGGCGCTGGCCAACGCCTACTCGCAGGGCCTCGGGAACATCTTCACCCAGGACATCAAGCCGTTCGAGGTCGAGCTGCTCGTGTGCGAGGTCTCCGAGCAAAACGGGTCGAAGAACGAGATCTACCACATCCTGTACGACGGGACCATCGAGGACGAGCGCAACTACGCGGCCATGGGCGGCCAGTCGGAGGACATCCGCCGCTACCTGAAGGACAACTTCCAGGAGGCCCTCGACCTCGCCACCGCGTTCCAGCTCGGAGTCCGGGCCCTCATGGTGACACAGAACAAGACGCTCACCGAGCGCGATCTCGAGGTGGCGGTGCTGGACCGCACCAAGGCGCGCCGGAAGTTCCGGCGCATTCCCCCCGAGGCGGTGCACCAGATGCTCGCCGGTCTCCCGTGACGGACGCGTCCGCCCCCTCCACCGCCTGAATTCTTGCGCCCCTCCCCCGCCCCTGATACCCTGGCGGCACCATGAAGCGGCGCATCTTCGGGATGGAGAACGAGTACGGGCTGACCTGCACTCTGAACGGTCAGCGGCGGCTGTCGCCCGACAACGTGGCGCGCTACCTGTTCGAGAAGGTCATCCCCGGCGCCCGCAACGCGAACGTGTTCCTGGAGAACGGCGCGCGCCTGTACCTCGACACCGGGTTTCACCCCGAGTACGCCACCCCCGAGTGCGACGACCTCGTGGAGCTCGTCACCCACGACAAGGCGGGCGAGCGCATCGTGGAGGATCTGCTCCACCAGGCCGAGAAGCGCCTGCGCGAAGACGGGATCTCCGGGAACATCCTGCTCTTCAAGAACAACACCGACTCCGCGGGCAACTCCTACGGCTGCCACGAGAACTACCTGGTGAGCCGCGACGTGTCGTTCCAGCGCCTGGCCGAGGGGCTGATCCCCTTCTTCGTGACGCGCCAGATCTTCGCCGGCGCCGGCAAGGTGCTCCAGACGCCCCGGGGCTTCCACTACTGCCTGTCCCAGCGCGCCCAGCACATCTGCCAGGAGATCTCGGGAGCCACCACGTCGTCGCGGTCGATCATCAATACCCGCGACGAGCCGCACGCGGACGCCGAGCGCTACCGCAGGCTGCACGTCATCGTGGGGGACTCCAACATGTCGGAGATGGCCACCTACCTCAAGGTGGGCACGACGGCCCTGATCCTCGACATGATCGAGGATGGCCACTTCGACCGGGACTATAGCCTGCAGTCACCCGTCCAGGCCATCCGCGACATCAGCCACGACCCGACGCTCCGCGAGACGGTGCGGCTCAAGGACGGGCGCACCATCACCGCGCTCGATCTGCAGTTCGAGTACCTGGAGCACGCCACGCGCTACGTCGACGCCATCGATGGCGATACCGTGACCCGCGACGTGCTGGCCCGCTGGACGTACGTCCTGGAGCAGCTCCGGGACGACCCCATGCAGCTCAACCGCGAGGTGGACTGGGTCGTCAAGAAGGAGCTCATCGAGAGCTTCATGGCGAAGAACCGCACCTCCTGGCGCGACCCCAAGGTCTCCCTCATCGACCTCCAGTACCACGACATCCGGCCGGACCGGGGGCTCTACTTCCGGCTCGTGCGGCGCGACCTGGTGGAGCGCATGACGAGCGACGAGGCCATCGAGCGCGCCAAGCACACCCCGCCGCAGACCACACGGGCACGGCTCCGCGGCGAGTTCATCCGGCAGGCGAACCTCAAGGGCAAGGACTACCGGGTGGACTGGGTGTACCTCAAGCTGAATGACCCGGAGCGGGAGACGATCCTCTGCAAGGATCCGTTCCAGAGTCACGACGAGCGCGTCGAGCGTCTGATTCGCTCGTTCTAGCTCTCGCGCCGCGGCTCACCGCACCCCTGCCCCAGCCGGCCCTCTGCGTCATGCCCGCGACATGTTGTCGCGGGCATGACAACGTGTCCACGGCGACCCCGCGTCCGTCGGGGCAGATGTCGAGCGTTCTCCGATAGCTTCCGGCCCCCGCGTGGCGGAGGCAATCTTGCAGCCGTGTCGGCGGAGCGACCTCCGACCCAGGTACAATCGGGCAGCGGCCCTGAAGGCGGGCCCGGGATGGGCTTCACAAGGCGGGAAGACAGGGGGCTTCGCCCGAGACCGATGGACGAGAGCAGCCGCGCGTCAATGCTTCTGCACCGGGTGCGCGCCGAGCTTGATCGGCCCGCCCGCCGAGCCACCTATCGACTCCAGCTCGGCCCTCATCTCGGCTTCGAAGGAGTGGCCGCGGCCGCGAGCTATCTGGAGGAGCTCGGGATCAGCCACGCGTACCTGTCGCCCTGCTTCAGGGCGAGCCCCGGGAGCACCCACGGGTACGACGTCACCGACCACGGCGCGTTCAACCCGGAGCTCGGAAGCGCCGGGACATTCGATCGGATGGCGGCCACGCTCTCCGGACTCGGGCTCGGGCTCGTGCTCGACGTGGTCCCGAATCACATGGGCATCGCAGGGGACACCAACCCGTGGTGGATGGATGTCCTGGAGAACGGGCAGAGCTCGCCCTATGCCGGCTTCTTCGACATCGACTGGGCCCCCGTCAAGCCGGAGCTGCGCGACCGCGTCCTCCTCCCGGTGCTGGCCGACCAGTACGGCCGCGTGCTGGAGTCGCAGCAGCTCGTGCTCGATCTCGTCGAGGGGGCGTTCGTGATCCGGTACGCGGGAGCGCGCCTGCCCGTCGCCCCCGAGACCTATCGCATCGTCCTCGGCCACGGGCAGGCGGCGCTCTCCGATCGTCTGGGCCCGGACGACCCGCACATGCTGGAGTTTCTGAGCATCGGCACCGCCATCGAGCACCTGCCGGCGCGGACCGTGGCCGATCCGGTGCTCCGCGCCGAGCGCCTCCGCGAGAAGGAGGTCATCAAGCGGCGCCTGGCCGCTCTGGTCAAGGAATCGGGCGACATCCGCGGAGCCATCGAGGACACCATTCGGGTGTTCAACGGCGTCGCGGGAGAGCCGCGGAGCTTCGACCGGCTCGATGCCCTGATCACCGCGCAGGTGTATCGCCTCGCCGACTGGCGGGTGGCCGCCGACGAGGTGAACTACCGCCGGTTCTTCGACGTGAACCACCTGGCGGCGATCCGCGTGGAGGCGCGGCCCGTCTTCGAGGCCGCCCATCGGCTTGTGCTGCCCCTGGTGGCCTCGGGCGCGGTGACCGGCCTGCGGATCGACCATCCGGACGGGCTGTACGGCCCCGGCGAGTACTTCCGGCGCCTGCAGGACGAGATCCTGCGCCTCACCGCCGCCCGCCTCGTCCCCGACCTGGACGAGGCCGGGACAGCCGCGCTCCTGACCGCACTGCGCGAGGCGACCGCGGCCGCGGGCGACGGGCCCCCGCCCCATCCGTGCTGGATACTCGCCGAGAAGATCCTCCAGGTCGGCGAGGAGCTCCCCGACTGGTGGGCGGTGGCCGGGACGACGGGCTACGACTTCCTGGCCTCCGTCAACGGCCTCTTCGTGGACCGGGGGACATCGCGGGAAATGACGGCGATCTACCACCGCTTCACCGGCCTGCGGTCCGGGATGGGCGACGTGGTCAACGACACCAAGCGCCTGATCATGGAGACGACCATGGCCAGCGAGATCCAGGCACTCGCCCTCGAGCTCGACCGCATCTCCGAGACCAACCGTCTCTCCCGCGACTTCACCCTCACCAGCCTCGCGCGCGCCATCCGCGAGGTGATGGCATCCTTCCCCGTGTACCGCACCTACGTGGGCGACCGCGGCCTCGAGGTCGAACGGCGCGATCGCGCCTACATCGAGCGCGCGGTGGCCGAGGCCCGCCGGCGCAATCCGCAGCTCAGCGCGTCGATCTTCGACTTCGTCCGCGACACCCTCCTGCTGCGGCCTCCGGAGGGCGCCCCCGAGAGCGAGCTGCGGGCGCGCCGGGAGTTCGTCATGCGCTTTCAGCAGACGACGGGGCCGGTGACGGCCAAGGGCGTCGAGGACACCGCCTTCTACCGCTATCACCGGCTGGTCTCCCTCAACGAGGTCGGGAGCGACCCCGCGCGCTTCGGCGAGGCCCCGTCCGCCTTCCATGCCCGGAACGCCGAGCGGCTCCGGCGCTGGCCCCAGTCGCTCCTGGCCACCGCCACTCACGACACGAAGCGGGGCGAGGACGTCCGGGCGCGGATCGACGTGCTCTCCGAGATCCCGCGGCAGTGGCAGGAGGCGGTCCGCCGATGGCATCTGCTCACGCGCCGGCTGCGCCGCGAGGTCGACGGCCGCGCCGCCCCCGACCGGAACGACGAGTACCTGCTGTACCAGACCGCCGTCGGCGCCTGGCCGCTCGACGAGGCCGAGGTATCCGGCGGCGCCTTCGCCGAGCGCGTCGCCGCGTACATGGAAAAGGCCACCCGGGAGGCGAAGGTCCAGACGGGATGGATCAACCCGGATGCCCGGTACGACGAGGCCGTCCGGAGCTTCGTGACGGGCGTTCTCGCACCGGGCTCGGTCACGGCCACCGAGATCGGCCGCTTCGCGCTCCGGCTGGCGGGACACGGGCTCATCAACTCCCTCGGGCAGACCGTCCTGAAGATCGCCGCCCCCGGAATCCCCGACTTCTACCAGGGGACAGAGCTGTGGGACCTCTCGCTCGTGGATCCCGACAACCGGCGGCCCGTCGACCTGGCGGAGCGGCGGCGGCGGCTCGCCGAGCTCATCCGCCGGGGCGCGGACCCGGGCGCCGACGATGGCGCCCGGTGCGACGAGATGCTCGCGAACTGGACCGACGGCCGGATCAAGCTCCACGTCATCCATCGGGCGCTCGGGATCCGTCGCCTCGATCCCCCGCTGTTCACCGGCGGCGCCTACCGCGCCGTGGGCGCGGTCGGATCGCGCGCGGACCACGTCGTGGCCTTCGCCCGCGGCGGAGCGGCCGGCCGCGTAGTGCTGGCCGTGACCACGCGGCTGTCCGCGCGGCTGGCGGGCTTCGGGGGACCCGTGCCACGCGGAGACGAGGTGTGGGACGACACCCGCCTCGCCCTCGAGGACGCGGACCTTGGCGGCGTCTACCACGACGTGTTCACGGGGCGGCGCGCGACCACCGCGGGCGACGGTCGCGCTCCCGGGATCCCCGTCGGCCGCGTGCTCGCCCATCTCCCGGTGGCTCTGCTCGTCCGCGAGGCCACGCCCCGATGACGCTCGACCCCGAGACCATCCGCCTGCTCGTCGCGAGCGAGCACGGCGACCCCTTCTCCGTCCTCGGGCCGCATCGGGACGGGGCCGGCACCCTGCGCGTGCGCGCCCTCGTCCCCGGGGCGCGGGCCGTCGATGCCGTCGGGCTCGACGGCGGCGACGTGGCCCGCCCCCTCCGGGCGATCGACCCCGGCGGGCTCTGGGAGGTGGCCATCCCCGCCGCGCCGGGACCCGCTCACCCGGACAGGCCCTACCGCCTGCGCGTGACCTGGCCGGACGGCAACCAGCAGGAACTGGAGGACGCCTACCGCTTCCCGTCGACCCTCAGCGGCTACGACCTGCACCTCCTCGGCGAGGGCACCCACTACCGGGTCTTCGACAAGCTCGGCGCCCATCCCGCTCGCCTGCACGAGGTGGACGGAGTGATCTTCTCCGTGTGGGCGCCCAACGCCCGGCGCGTGAGTGTCGTGGGCGACTGGAATCGCTGGGACGGGCGGCGGCATCCGATGCGGTTCCATCCCGGCACCGGACTGTGGGAGCTGTTCGTCCCCGGTGTCCCCGCCGACGCGCTCTACAAGTTCGAGGTCCTCCCGCGCTCCGGCGGCCCGCCCCTTCTCAAGACCGACCCCCTCGCGTTCGCCTTCGAGCCGACGACCCCGCGGACGGCGTCGATGGTGACTCGCCTCGACAGCTATGGCTGGCGGGACGAGGCGTGGCTGGCCTCCCGGCGCGACCGGCACGGCATGGGATCGCCGATGTCCATCTACGAGGTGCATCTCGGATCGTGGCGCCAGCGGCCGGGCGAGGGCGACGCCCGCTTTCTCGACTACCGCGATCTCGGAGCTCAGCTCGGCGAGTACGCGAGCGGCATGGGATTCACCCACGTCGAGCTGATGCCCGTGATGGAGCACCCCTTCTACGGCTCCTGGGGCTACCAGACCATCGGCTGCTACGCGCCGACCCGGCGCTACGGGTCGCCGCACGGCTTCATGGCGATGGTCGACGAGCTCCACCAGCGGGGCGTCGGCGTCATCCTGGATTGGGTGCCCGCGCACTTTCCGCGCGACCCCCACGGACTCGTCTACTTCGACGGCACGCACCTGTACGAGCACGAGGATCCGCGGCTGCGCGAGCTTCCGGAGTGGGGCACTCGCGTGTTCAACTTCGGGCGGAATGAGGTCGCCAACTTCCTCATCGGCAACGCCCTCTTCTGGCTCGAGCGCTACCACGCCGATGGGCTCCGGGTCGACGCGGTGGCGTCCATGCTCTATCTCGACTACGCGCGGCCGGCGGGCGAGTGGCGACCCAACGCGCACGGCGGCCGGGAGAACCTCGATGCCATCGCCTTCCTGAAGCGGCTCAACGAGGTCGTGTACGCCAATCACCCGGACGTGCTCATGGTGGCCGAGGAATCGACGGCATGGCCGGCGGTGTCCCGGCCCACCTACGTCGGCGGGCTCGGCTTCGGTATGAAGTGGAACATGGGCTGGATGAACGACATCCTCGACTACATGCGCCACGATCCCGTGCACCGGAAGTACCGCCACAACCAGCTCACCTTCGGGCTCCTGTACGCCTGGAGCGAGAACTTCGTGCTGCCGCTCTCCCACGACGAGGTCGTGTACGGCAAGGGCTCGCTCGTCGCCAAGATGCCCGGCGACGAATGGCAGCGGTTCGCCAACCTCCGGCTCCTCTTCGCGTTCATGTGGGCGTACCCCGGCAAGAAGCTCCTGTTCATGGGGGGCGAGCTCGGGCAGACCGACGAGTGGTATCACGAGAAGAGCCTGGACTGGCACCTGATCGAGACGGGGCCGTACCATCGGGGGGTGCAGACGCTCGTGGCGGACCTGAACCGCGCGTACCGCGCGATCGGAGCGCTCCACGAGCTCGACGCCGAGCCCGGCGGGTTCCGCTGGATGGACTGCTCCGACGCCGACCAGGGCGTGGTGGCCTTCGCGCGGTTCGGCCGGGGCGCCGGCGACACCGTCGTCTGCGTGTGCAACTTCACCCCGGTGCCGCGCCTGGCCTATCGCGTGGGTGTGCCCCGGCCGGGCGACTACGCCGAGGTGGTCAACACCGACGCCGCCGTCTACGGCGGCAGCAACCTGGGCAACGGCGGCGGTGTCGCGGCCGAGGCCGTGCCCTGGCACGGGCAGGCGCACTCCGTCCTCCTGACCGTCCCTCCCCTCGGCGCGCTGCTGCTGCGGGCGCGGGATGCATGATGGAGACGCTCCGCACGCGGCCGGGCCGCCCCTATCCGCTCGGGGCCACCTGGGACGGCGCGGGAGTGAACTTCGCCCTCTTCAGCGAGCACGCGAGCGCGGTGGATCTCTGCCTGTTCGAGGGCGATCCCCAGCGCGAGACGGCCCGCGTGCCTCTTCTGGAGCGCACCGACCAGATCTGGCATGTGTACCTGCCCGCGGCCCGGCCCGGCCAGCTCTACGGCTACCGCGTGCACGGGGCGTACGACCCCGCCGCGGGGCATCGCTTTAACCCGGCCAAGCTCCTGATCGACCCGTATGCCCGGGCCATCGACGGCGCCGTGCGCTGGAACGATGCGGTCTTCGGCTACCGGGTCGGCGGCGGCGCCGACCTCGCGCCCGACGATCGGGATAGCGCGCCGTTTGTTCCCGCCTGCGTGGTGGTGGACCCCGCCTTCACCTGGGACGACGACCAGCCGCCGCGCACCCCCTGGCACCGCACGGTCATCTACGAACTGCACGTCAAGGGCTTCACCGCCCGGCACCCCGACATCCCGCCCGCGCTGCGCGGCACCTTCGCCGGGCTGGGATCGTCCCCCGCGATCGAGCACCTGACGCGGCTCGGCGTCACCGCCGTCGAGCTCCTGCCCGTGCATCATTCCGTGGCCGAGCAGTTCCTCGTCACGCGGGGCCTCACCAACTACTGGGGCTACAACTCCATCGGCTACCTGGCCCCCGACGCGCGCTTCTCGAGCCAGGGGGCACGGGGCGAGCAGGTCCGCGAGTTCAAGACCATGGTGCGGACGCTCCACCAGGCGGGGATCGAGGTCATCCTCGACGTGGTGTACAACCATACGGCCGAGGGCAACCACCTCGGGCCGACCCTCGCGTTCCGGGGCATCGACAACGCCGCCTACTATCGCCTGATGCCGGACCAGCCGCGCTACTACCAGGACTACACGGGCTGCGGCAACACCCTCGACATGCGCCACCCGCGCACCCTCCAGCTGCTGATGGACAGCCTGCGCTACTGGGTGCTGGAGATGCACGTCGACGGCTTTCGCTTCGACCTCGCCGCCACCCTCGCCCGCGAGCTCCACGACGTGGACCGCCTGTCCGCGTTCTTCGACGTCATCCACCAGGACCCGGTGGTCTCGCAGGTCAAGCTCATCGCCGAACCGTGGGACCTCGGCGAGGGGGGCTACCAGGTGGGCAACTTCCCTCCGGGGTGGGCGGAGTGGAACGGCAAGTACCGCGACACGGTCCGCCGGTACTGGAAGGGCGACTGGGGTCAGGTGCCGGAGCTCGCCTTTCGCCTGACCGGATCGAGCGACCTCTACGAGCAGGGCGGGCGGCGGCCGTACGCGAGCGTCAACTTCGTGACGTGCCACGACGGCTTCACCCTGGCCGACCTCGTCAGCTACAACGACAAGCGCAACGAGCAGAACGGCGAGGGCAACCGGGACGGCACCAGCGACAACCTCTCCTGGAACTGCGGGATCGAGGGGCCGACCCACGATCCCGCGGTGGTCGCCCTGCGCGAGCGCCAGATGCGCAACATCCTCGCGACCCTCTTCCTGTCGCAGGGGATCCCCATGCTCTGGGCCGGCGACGAGGTCGCCCGCAGCCAGGGCGGGAACAACAACGCGTACGGCCAGGACAACGAGATCTCCTGGTTTCCGTGGCTGCCGTCGCGCGCGACCACCCGCCAGATCGACTTCGTGCGCCGCCTGATCCGGCTGCGGCTCGACCACCCGGTGTTCCATCGCCGGAAGTTCTTCCAGGGCCGGCGCATCCAGGGCTCGGAGGTGAAGGACCTGTCCTGGTTCCGGCCGGACGGCAAGGAGATGACCGAGGGCGAGTGGGGCGACTGGTTCAGCCGCTGCATCGGTCTCCGCCTGTCCGGGGACGCGATCGAAGAAACCGACGACATGGGCCGGCCCATCGTGGACGACACGATGCTGCTGCTCCTCAACGCGCACTACGAGCCAATGCCCTTCGTCCTCCCTGCTTACCGCGCGGGCACGAGGTGGGAACTCGTGCTCGACACCCGCATCTGGGACACCGGGTCCCGCCGGCGGCGGCTGCGAGGGGGCGCCACCTACGCCCTCGAGGGGCGCTCGCTCGCGGTGTTCCAGCTGAGCCGCGCGGAGCGGACCCGGTGAGCCCCCGGCGCGCGCCCGACGCGGCGCCCGCAGGCCGCGCGCACCGAATGTCCTTCGGCGCCGAGATCGGCCCGGACGGGGGCACGCGGTTCCGCCTCTGGGCGCCCGGGGCGGGCCGCGTGGAGCTGTGCCTCGAGGCGTCCGCACCGCCGGTCGCCATGTCCCGCGACGCGCAGGGCTGGGCGTCCGCGACCGTGGCCGGCGTCCCCGCCGGCACCACGTACCGCTTCCGGATCGACGGGCGGCTTCTCGTGCCGGATCCTGCCTCGCGCTTCCAGCCCCAGGACGTCCACGGGCCGAGCGAGGTGATCGATCCCGCCGCCTACGGCTGGTCGGACGCGGCGTGGGCGGGCGTGTCCCCGGAGCGGCTGGTGTACTACGAGCTCCACGTCGGGACGTTCACGGCCGAGGGCACGTTCGCCGCGGCCGCCGCCCGTCTCGACGACCTCGCGGCCCTCGGGGTGACCGCGGTGGAGCTGATGCCGCTCGCGGACTTCCCCGGGCGCCGCGGATGGGGCTACGACGGCGTGCTGCCCTTCGCCCCGGACTCCGCCTACGGGCGGCCGGAGGAGCTCAAGGCGCTCGTCGACGCCGCTCACGCGCGGGGCATCGCCGTGCTCCTCGACGTGGTCTACAATCACCTCGGCCCGGAGGGCAACTACCTCGGCCAGTACGCGCCCGAGTTCTTTAGCCGCACGCACCACACCCCGTGGGGCGCGGCGCTCAACTTCGACGGGCCGGGGTCGCCTGTCGTCCGCCAGTTCATCGTAGACAACGCCCTGTACTGGCTGGAGGAGTTCCACCTGGACGGCCTCCGGCTCGACGCCGTCCACGCAATCGTCGACAGCTCGCCGCGCCACATCGTCGACGAGCTAGCGGGCGCGGTGGCCGCCGGCCCGGCCCGCCACCGCGCCGTCCACCTGGTCCTGGAGAATGCGGCCAACGAGGCGCGCTGGCTCGCGCCGCGCTCACCCGCGGGCGCCGGACTGCACCGCGCCCAGTGGAACGACGACGTGCACCACGCGCTCCACGTCCTCCTCACGGGCGAGCGGGGCGGCTACTACGCAGACTACCAGCCTCCCGTCCCGGTCCTCGGGAGGTGCCTCACCGAGGGCTTCGCCTTCCAGGGCGAGTGGTCGGCGTACGGGGGCGGCGGGCGCGGGGAGCCGAGCCGGCACCTGCCGCCGACGGCGTTCGTGGCGTTCCTCCAGAACCACGACCAGATCGGCAACCGGGCGCTCGGCGAGCGCGTCACCACCCTCGCGGATCCGGCCGCCGTGCGCGCCGCCACCGCGGCGCTGCTGCTCTCGCCCGCGCCCCCGCTGCTGTTCATGGGCCAGGAGTGGGGCGCCTCCGAGCCCTTCCTGTTCTTCAGCGACCTCGGACCGGACGTGGGCCCGCTCGTCGCGGAGGGCCGGCGCGCCGAGTTCGCGCGATTTCCGGAGTTCGCCGACCCCGAGAGCCGGCTCCGCATCCCCGACCCTCAGGACCCCGAGACATGCCGGCGATCGGTGCTGGACTGGTCGCGGCGATGCGAGGCCGAGCACCGGGCGTGGGTCGAGCTCCACCGGGCCCTCCTCGAGGTGCGGGCCCGCGAGATCGCTCCTCTGCTCGCCGCCGAGACCCCGCCCGCCGCCCGCTGGCAGGCGCTCGGGGCAACCGCGCTCGACGTCGAATGGCGCTTCGCGCGCGGAGGCACGCTGCGCATGGTCCTGAACCTCGGTCCCGCGCCCGTCGCGCACGCCGGCCCCGAACCGGCGTGGGGCCGGCGCATTCACGCGCTCGGCCTGCCGCACGGAGGCTGGAGTGCCCTGCCCCCGTGGAGTGTAGGATGCTACTTGCGGGACGACGCGCGGTAGGTCGCGATGGCCTCGGCGTACACGGCGGCAGTGAGCGAGGCGATGCGGTCCCAGGAAAAGTGCGCCTCCACGCGCTGCCGCCCGGCCCGCCCCATGGCGGCGGCCCGGGCGGAATCGGCGAGGAGGGCCCGCATCGCCTCGGCCAGGGCCGCCACGTCGCCCGGCGGCACGAGCAGGCCGGTTTCGCCGTGGACGACGACGTCGGGGATTCCCCCGACCGCAGTGGACACGACGGGGGTGGCGCAGGCCATGGCTTCGAGGTTCATGATCCCGAAGGGCTCGTAGACGGACGGCGCGACGAAGAGGGCGGCATGGCTCAGGAGCTCGATCACCTCCTCCCGCGGCAGCATGGCCGGGATCCACACGACCCCGGGACGCCGCGCCGCCTCCGCGCGCAGGCGCGCCTCGAGCTCCGGGGTGTCCGGCGCGGCGGCGCAGAGCACGACCTGCACGTTCTCGTGCAGGCCGTCGGCGGCCGCGAGCAGCGTGAAGATGCCCTTCTGCTCGCTGATGCGCCCCACGAAGAGGACGTACGGCTCGCGTACGCGGTGCCGGGCGAGGGTTTCCCGGGCTGCGGTGCGCCGGTACACGTCGGCGTCCACCCCGTTGCCGACGACGGCCACCCGGGCGGGGTCGACCGCGAAATGGGCGAGGACGTCCTCGCGCATGCGGGCCGATACGGCGACGACGCGGTCGGCCGTCTCCACGGCGGCGCGCTCCGCCCAGCTCGACACCGCGTAGCCGCTCCCGAGCTGGGCCTCCTTCCACGGCCGGAGCGGCTCCAGGCTGTGGAGCGTGACCACGAGCGGGATGTCGAAGAGCTGGCGTGCGAGCACGCCGCCGATGCCGACGTACCAGGTGTGCGCGTGGACCACGTCCGCCCGGGGCGGGATCGCCACCATGGCGAGATTGACGGACAGGGCCTCGAGGGCCGGAGCGTAGCGCTGCCCGGAGGCCCCGAGGCGGTCCCAGGGCTCGTGGCCGCGCACGGACAGGCCGGGCCTCTCCGCCTGCTGGCTCCCGAAGCACCGCACCTCGACATGCCCCCGGCGCGCCAGCGCCCGGCTCAGCTCGTCGACCACCACTCCCGCCCCGCCGTAGACGTGGGGCGGGTACTCGCGCGTCAGCATGAGCACGTCCATCGCGGTTCCTCCAGCGACCACACTAGCGCAGGGGCAGCCGAATTGTGACCGACGCGCCGCCGTTCATCTTCCTCGGCTGCCTGGAGGTGCTGGAGATCCTCGACCTCACCGCCCGGGATGAGCGCGAGCTGGGCGAGCACCTGCGCGGGGTGCCGGACGAGTGCGTCTTCTCGCACCTCAGCGGGGCCCTCCTGCATCGCGCGGTGCTGCCCGAGGCCTACCCCAACGACTTCGCGCTGTGGGCGGCGGCCGAGCTCCGGGACCTGCGGCTGGCCGAGCGGCTGGCCCTGGTCGACCTCTTCGACGCCGGGTCGGTCGAGGCGGCGCGGAACGAGCTCGTGGTGACCATCGAGGACCACGTGCGCCACCAGTCGGCCCCGCCGGCGGCGGGTCGAGGCCAGCCGTTCACATTCATGCAGGCCCACGTGGTGCCGGTCCCCACCGGGCACCGCGCCCGCACCCTGCGCGAGTTCCGCGACGCGCTGGCCGAGGTGGACGTGAGCGCCCTGTTCTTCCACCTCGTCGAGGCGCGCTACCGGCTCGGCCGGGGCCAGGGCGACTTCGCGGAGTGGATCGCGTCGTCCCTGGGTCAGCCCGCCCTCGCCGAGGCGCTTTCCCGCATCGACCCCGACGTCGGCAGCCTGGAGCGGCTGCGCGACCGGCATCTCACCCTGCTCGACACCGCCCTCGGCGCCTCCTAGCCCGGACCATGCGCGAACAGACGGCCACCGCGCCGGAGCTGAAGGCCACGTTCATGAACAGGTCGGGTTAGCGCACCATGGCCAACCGGGCCGTGACCCTCGATGACTATCGCGCGGTCGCCCCGCGGGGCGCCGTCGACGTGCTGCTCCGCATCGGCGAGCGGCTGCGCGGCCGCCGGGTGGCGCACGTGTCGGCCTCGCGCTACAGCGGCGGCTTCGTCGAGGTGCTGAACCGCCTCGTCCCGACCCAGAACGAGCTGGGTATCGACACCGGCTGGGAGATCGTGGTCGGCGACGCCCAGTTCGACGCGGTGGCGCAGGCCGTGGCCACCGCGCTCGGCGGGACCGAGCAGGTCGTCACCGATGCCATGCTGGAGCACCTCCTCGCCACCTGCGTCGAGAACGCGGCCCGGCTCCCCCTCGAAGCCGACCTGGTGGTGGTGCACGAGTCCGCGCCGCTGCTGCTGGTCGATGGCCGACCCGCGAGCGGGAGCTGGGTGTGGCGCTGCCACGGGGACGTGTCCGCTCCCCAGCACCAGGTCTGGAGCTTCCTGCGCCGGTTCCTGGCCCGCTACAACGGCACCGTCGTGTCCCTTGCCAGGTTCGCGCCGTCGCTCTCGACCCCCCGCTACCTCATCCACCCCTCGATCGACCCGCTCTCCGATCGCAACCGCGACTTGCCCCGGGTGGAGCAAGCCGAGCGCCTGGCCCGCCTGCGGGTACCCCGCGACAAGCCCTTCCTGCTCCAGGTCGGCCCGTTCACCCGGACCCAGGACCCGCTCGGAGTGGTCAACGCCTACCGGCTGGTCAAGAGGCACCACGACGTGCGGTTGGTGCTGGCCGGCCCCGCCCTCGAGCCCAACTCGGCGGTGTTCGACGAGGTCGTGGCCGCCGCGGACGGGGACGCTGACGTCATCCCCGTCGCGCTGCCGCCCGACACCCAGGGCGACATCAACGCGCTCGAGCGCGCCGCCTCGATCATCGTGCAGAAGCCACTTCGCGCCGATTTCGGCCTGGACGTCGCCAGCGCCATGTGGAAGGGCAAGCCCGTCGTCGGGAGCACCGCGGGCGGCATTCCTGCCCAGATCGTGTCCGGAGTCACCGGCTACACGGTCGAGACGGTGCAGGGCGCGGCCTTCCGCCTCCGGCATCTGCTCAGCAATCCCGAGCTGATCGGGCGAATGGGCGCCGCCGGTCGCGAGCACGTGCGGCGGCACTTCCTCGTCACCCGGCACATCGGCGCGTACCTCGCGCTGCTGGCGCAGCTCACGAAGTAGGCGGCGGATCGGGACCGTGTCGCGCACGCTCACGACACCGGAGGTGGCCGAGGCCATCGAGGGCCTGGGCACCGTCGACCTCGTCGTGGGACTTCCCACCGTCGGCCCCACGCCGGCGGCGGCGCAGCTCGTGCAGGCCGCGCGGGGCGCGCTCGACGAGCAGCTGGCGGGCCACGCCGCCCTCTTCGTCCACGTCGATCCGACGCCGTCGGAGGAAACCGCGGCGCAGGTGGCGGCGGCCGTCGGGCCGCACGGCCTCGTCCAGGTGGAGACCTCCGGCCTGCCCAGCACGCGAGTGCCCGGCGAGGCCCCGGAGGAGGACGAGGCCGTCCGGGCGATCCTGGAGGTCGCCCGGCGCGCCGGGGCCCGGGCCGTGCTCGTGCTCGACCCTGTCCTGTCGGCCCCCGTGGCCGCCGACATGGTCGCCCTGGTCAAGCCCGTGCTCAAGGACGACCGCGCACTGGTGCTGCCCTGCTTCGACCGGGGCCGCAACGAGGGCACCCTGACCCACGCCCTGGTGGTGCCCATGGTGCGGGCGCTGTTCGGCCAGCGCATCGCATATCCGCTCGCCCGCGAGTTCGCCTGCTCCGGCGCGACGGCCACCGCCCTTCTCGGCCAGGACGTCTGGGGCACCGAGCTGGCGCGGCATGGCCTCGAGTTCCTGATCCCGGTGGCCGCGATTGCCGGGGGGAGCGCCGTGAGTCAGGCTCTGGTCGGCCCCCGGACGGCTCCGGTCGGCCGGCCCGCCCCTCTCGGCCCGACCGTCGGGCGCGTGGCCACCTCGCTGTTCGCCCTCGCCGAGCGGTACGAGGCGACGTGGCTCGACGTGGTGGGCTCGGTGCCGGTGGCGACGGCAGGCCGCCCCCCGGAGATCCTGGAGGGCGGCGGCACCGCGGATCCGGAGCGCATGCTCGCGGGTTTCCGCCTCGGGGTCCGCGACCTGCTCTCGATCTGGGAACGCATTCTGGCCCCCGACAACCTCGCCGTGATCCTCGAACTGAGCGACGCTGGCGCCGACGAGTTCCACCTGCCCGATGCCTTGTGGGCGCGCGTGGTCTACGACTTCCTCCTCGGCTTCCGGTTCCGCGTGGTCTACCGCACGCACCTCGTCCAGTCGCTGGCCCCGCTCTACCTGGCCCGGGCCGCCTCCGTGGTGCTCGAGACCCGCGGTCGGCCGGCGGCGGCGATCGCGCAGGCCGGGGACCGGCTGGGACAGGGATTCGAGCGCGAGAAGATCTACCTCACGGAGCGCTGGCAATGACGAATCCAAGCGATCCCACGCCCGCGACGCCGCCCACCCGGAGACCCATTCTGATCGAGCACGTCGCCCCGTCGGTGGACGACGGCCGTCACGACGTCAAGCGCGTCGTCGGGGACCAGCTCGAGGTCTCGGCGGACATCCTGCGGGATGGGCACGACCGCCTCGCCGCCGTCATCCGCTACCAGTGCGACGGCGACGGCGCATGGCGCGAGGCGACCCTTCAGTCCGGTGACAACGACCGCTGGAGCGGCGCCATCTCGCTCGACGCCATCGGCCGCTGGCGCTTCACCGTGGCGGCCTGGACAGACACCTTCGGCTCCTGGGTGGAGGAGATGCGGCGCCGGATCGCCGGCGGCCAGCGCGAGCTCGGGAGCGAGATCCTGGAGGGACGCGCGCTCGTCGAGCGCGCCGCCACCGGAGCCCGGGGCGAGGACGGCGCGGTGCTCCGGCGGGTCCTCGCCGAGACGGCGACGGCCGGATCCGCGGACCAGATCGCGGCGCTCCTCGACACCCGGGTGCGCGCCGCCATGGCGCGAGGCGAGGAGCGCGCCGACCTCACCTGCTTCGATCGGGAGCTGGGCGTGACCGTCGACCGCGCGCGCGCGCGCTTTGCCTCCTGGTACGAGCTGTTCCCCCGCTCGCAGGGCCGGGTCGCCCGGCGGCACGGGACGTTTGCCGATTGCATCGAGCGCCTCCCCGACATTCAGCGCATGGGGTTCGACGTGCTGTACCTGCCGCCCATCCATCCCATCGGCCGGACGAATCGCAAGGGCCGGAACAACAGCCTGGTGGCCGCCCCCGGCGATCCCGGCAGCCCCTGGGCCATCGGCGGCGCCGAGGGCGGCCACGCCGCCGTGCACCCCGATCTCGGCACCCTCGAGGATTTCAGCCGCCTCGTCGACGCGGCCACCGAGCACGGCATGGAGGTTGCCCTCGACTTCGCGCTGCAGTGCTCGCCCGACCACCCCTGGGTGCGCGAGCACCCGGAGTGGTTCAGCCATCGGCCGGACGGGAGCATCAAGTATGCGGAGAACCCGCCGAAGAAGTACCAGGACATCTTCCCTCTGAACTTCGCGAGCCCGGCGTGGCGATCGCTGTGGACCGAGATCCTCGGCGTGGTGCTGTTCTGGGTGGAGCGGGGGGTCCTCACCTTCCGCGTCGACAACCCGCACACCAAGCCGCTCGACTTCTGGCAGTGGCTGATCGCCGAGGTCCACCGCCGGCACCCGGCCGTCATCTTCCTCGCCGAGGCCTTCACCCGCCCCAAGATGATGCGCGCCCTGGCCAAGATCGGCTTCACGCAGTCGTACACCTACTTCACCTGGCGCAACACCCGCGAGGAGCTGACGGAATACCTCGAGGAGCTGACGGGAACGGAGATGGCGGAGTACTTCCGCGGCAACTTCTTCGTCAACACCCCGGACATCCTGCCCGAGGTGCTCCAGCGCGGCGGCCCCGCCGCCTTCAAGATGCGAGCGGCGCTCGCCGCCACCCTGTCGCCCCTGTGGGGCATCTACAGTGGATTCGAGCTGGCCGAGGGCGACGCTGTGCCCGGCACCGAGGAATACCTGGACTCGGAGAAGTACGAGATCGCGGCGCGGGACTGGGACCGGCCCGGGCACCTCAAGGACTTCATCGCGCGCCTGAACCGGATTCGCCGCGAGCACGCGTGCCTGCAGACCTCGCGCGGGATCCGGTTCTGCCCGACCGACTCCCCGCACGTGCTCGCCTACGTGCGCACCGGGCCGGCGGGCGAGGCCGCGGTGTTGGCCGCGGTGAACCTCGATCCCTGGACGCCCCGGTCGGCGCAGGTCGACCTGCCCCTGGCCGCGCTCGGTATCCCCCCGGACGAGACCTACGCCCTGGTCGAGCTCCTCACCGACGTCCGGGCCCTCGGCCGGGGCCCGACCCTGGCCGTGCACCTCGACCCGGCGGCGAGCCCGGCCGCGATCTGGCGGCTGGCCCGCTGGCGGCGGCGCGAGCAGCACTTCGAGTACTTCTCGTCGTGAGCGATCCCCTCTGGTACAAGGACGCCATCTTCTACGAGGTCCACGTCCGCGCATTCAAGGACGGCAACGAGGACGGCATCGGCGACTTCCAGGGGCTGACGCAGAAGCTCGACTACCTGAAGGAGCTCGGCGTGGACTGCCTGTGGATCCTCCCCTTCTACCCGTCGCCCCTCAAGGACGACGGCTACGACGTCTCCGACTACCGGGGCGTTCACCCGGCGTACGGGACCATGGCCGACTTCGAGCGCTTTCTCGACGCCGCGCACGGGCGGGGCATCCGGGTCATCTCCGACCTCGTCGTGAACCACACCTCCGACCAGCACGCCTGGTTCCAGGCGGGGCGCCGCGATCCCAGCTCGCCCTTTCGCGACTACTACGTCTGGAGCGACACCGACCAGCGATATCGCGACGCCCGCATCATCTTCATCGACAGCGAGCCGTCGAACTGGTCGTGGGATCCCGTGGCCAAGGCGTACTTCTGGCACCGGTTCTTCCATCACCAGCCCGACCTGAACTTCGACAATCCGGCGGTGCGGAAGGAGATGCTCGACACACTCCACTACTGGCTGGACAAGGGCCTGGACGGGTTCCGGTGCGACGCCGTGCCGTACCTCTTCGAGCGCGAGGGCACCAACGGCGAGAACCTGCCCGAGACCCACGCCTACCTCCGGGCCCTGCGCCAGGCAGTCGACCAGCGGTACCCCGACCGCATCCTCCTCGCCGAGGCCAACCAGTGGCCGAGCGCGGTCCGCGCCTACTTCGGCGCGGGCGACGAGTTCCACATGGCCTTCCATTTCCCCCTCATGCCCCGCATCTTCCTCGCCGTGCGCCACGGGGACCGGCGGCCCATCACGGACATCTTCCTGCACACCCCGCCGATCCCGGCCAACTGCCAGTGGTCCCTGTTCCTGCGCAACCACGACGAGCTCACCCTCGAGATGGTCAGCGAGGAGGAGCGGCGGCACCTGTACTACGCCTACGGGCACGACCAGCGGATGCGGCTCAACGTCGGCATCCGGCGCCGCCTCGCGCCCCTGCTCGACAACGACCGGCGGAAGATCGAGCTCCTGGTGAGCCTGCTGTTCACCCTGCCCGGGAGCCCGATCCTCTACTACGGCGACGAGATCGGCATGGGCGACAACATCTACCTCGGCGACCGGAACGGGGTGCGCACGCCGATGCAGTGGACGGGCGACCGGAACGCTGGTTTCTCCCAGGCCGACACCGCGCGCCTCTTCCTGCCCCTCATCGTCGATCCGGTGTACGGCTACCAGGCGATCAACGTCGAGGCGCAGCTGCGCAGCCCGGCCTCGCTCCTGCACTGGATGAAGCGCCTCATCGCGGTGCGGAAGAAGACCCGGGTGTTCGGGCGGGGCAGCCTGACCTTCCTCCGGCCCGCCAACGACAGCGTGCTCGCCCACGTGCGGGAATGGGAGGGCGAGACCGTCCTCCTGGTGCACAACCTGTCCGGGGCGGCCCAGCCCGTGGAGCTCGACCTCCGGCGCTACGCGCGCCACGTCCCCGTGGAGCTGCTCGGGGAGACGCGCTTTCCGCCCATCGGGGAGCGGCCCTACTTCCTGTCGCTGGCGCCCTACGGCTCCTACTGGTTCCGCCTCGAGCCGCCGCTGTCGGAGCACATGCTCTATGGCATCGAGCAGACCCCGCTCTAGGCAACGGCCGGGATCCTCCGGGAACCGGGGGCAGACGCCGATGCGCGGAAGGGCGCGGTGACGCCGGCCGAGGTCGCGGCCTTCCTGGCCGGTGCCGGCCGCCCCGCGCTCGGCCGATTCCTCGCGCGGCAGCGGTGGTTCGCCGCCCGCGGCCGTCCGCCCGCCGCGGTCGACGTCGTCGACTGGGCTCCGCTCGGCGAGGGCGCGTCGTACCTGCTGGCCCTGGTGGCGGCCGACGGCGAGCGCTACTACGTGCCGGTGGCCGCCAGCACGGCGGCGGCGCCGGAGGTCGACGGCAACGCGCGGATCGCCACCGCGGAGGGCGTCGTGCTGTACGACGCCCACACCGAGGCGGAGTTCGGGCGTCTGCTCCTGGCCGGGATGGCCACCAGCACCACGCTCGCCGCGGCGCGCGGCCGCTTCGAGTGCGGCACGCCCGGGCCGTGGCCGGGTCCCGGACTCGACGAGTGCAAGGCCATCGCCGTCCAGCCGCTCGGGGCGGAGCAGAGCAACACGTCCGTCCGCTTCGCGCGCCGCTTCATCATGAAGTCGATCCGGCGGCCCACGGCCGGCCCGAACCCGGAGTTCGAAATCACCCACTTCCTGACCACCCGCACGAGCTTCACCCAGACCCCGGGGCTGGCCGGCTGGATCGATCACGTGGACGAGCGCGGCACCCGCTCGACCGTGGCGATCCTGCAGCCGTGGATCGAGAACGAGGGTGACGGCTGGGCCTGGGCGCTCATGTCCCTCGGCGCCCTCGCCGAGGCGCTCGGCCGCGAGCCGCATCCGGCTCTGCCGGAGGGCCCGGAGGCGCGGATGCGGGAGCTCGCCGGGGACTTCACCGCCGCCATCCGCGAGCTCGGCGCGACCACGGGCAGCCTGCACCTGGCCCTCGCCTCCGATCGCGCCGATCCCGATTTCGCGCCGGAGCCCATCGCGAGCGCGGAGGCCGGCGCCTGGGCCGCCGCCGTCGAGGCGGACGTGGGGCGGACCGCGCAGCTGGTCGAGGCCTGCCGCGGGGCGTGGCCGCCGCACGCCGAGTTGCCCCTGGCCGCCTTCGTGGAGGCGGCGCCGGGGCTCGCGGGGCGGGCGGGCGCCCTCCACCTCCTCGCCGAGACCGGGGTCCACCGGATCCGGACGCACGGCGACTACCACCTGGGCCAGGTGCTGCGGACACACGGCGGCTTCGCCGTGGTCGACTTCGAGGGCGAGCCGGCGCGGCCGCTGGCGGAGCGGCGCGCCAAGCACGCCGCCCTGCGCGACGTGGCGGGGATGCTGCGCTCGTTCAGCTACGCGGCCCACAGCGCCCTGCGACAGCGCCCCGCCGACGAGCGCCCCGCCCTCGCACCCTGGTTCGACGCCTGGGAGCGGCTGGTCGGCGAGGCCTTTCGCCGCGGCTACCTGGCCGTCGTCGGCGGGAGCCCGGCGCGCCTGGCGCCGCCCGGGGATCAGCAGGTGCGCGCGGTGACCGGCGTCTTCGAGCTGGAGAAGGCTCTCTACGAGATCCGCTACGAGCTGGCCCACCGCCCGGACTGGGTCGACATCCCCCTGGTCGGCCTGGCCAGGCTCGCGTCGGCGGGCTGAGGCCGCCGCGCGTCGCCGGCCGGCCACTCCTCGCGCCTTCGCCCGGGCAAGAGCGCGAGCCCCGACGGCCGGCGCCTTCCTGTCCCGCCGGCAATCGCGGGCCCGGACGCGAGCCCCGCGCCCCGCCGGCCCGTGTGCTATCGTGCTGGCCAATGCTCCCCACGCACGGACGCTACGAGTACTCGAACATCACCCGCCGGCCCGACTACTCGTGGCCGGGCGGCCGGCGCCTCGCCGTCTACCTCGCCCTCAACATCGAGGCGTTTGGCTTCGGCGTGGGCAAGGGCGCGGCCATCGCGCCCCCCGAGCAGGCCCAGAGCCACAGCATCTACAGCTGGCGCGACTACGGCAACCGCGTCGGCATCTGGCGGCTGTTCGACATGCTCGACGAGCTCGGGGTGCCCGCCGAGGCCCAGATGAACACGGAGATCTACGAGGTCGCCCCGGACATCCCCGCACGGCTCCGCGCGCGGGGCGACGAGATCCTCGGCCACGGGGTCACCAACTCCGACGAGCAGGGGCACCTGACCGAGGCGGACGAGCGCGCGCTCATCGCGCACGCCACCGCCACCATCGCGCGGCACGAGGGCGTCCCCCCCGTCGGCTGGATGAGCCCATGGCTGTCGAACAGCCCGGTCACCATGGATCTCCTGCAGGAGGCCGGGTACCGCTACGTGATGGACTGGACGATGGACGACCAGCCCGTCTGGATCCGGACGCGCAAGGGTCGCATCCTCGCCATCCCCTACCCGATCGAGGTCAACGACACGCGCGGGATCGTCTGGTACCGCTACACGGCGAGCGAGTTCGCGGACATGATCGTCGACCAGTTCGACGAGATGCTCACCCAGTCCGCCCGCCAGCCGCTGGTGTGCCCGATCTCGCTGCACCCCTTCGTGGTCGGCCGCCCCTACCGCATCCGGCCTCTGCGGCGGGCCCTCCAGCACATCCTGGACCACGGAGAGCGCATCTGGCTCACGCGCCCGCGCGACATCTGCGCCCACATCGAGTCCCTGCCCCCCGGCACCGTTCCCGGTAGCGCGTAGCCGTTCGTCGGCCACCCCGGCGCTGCGGGTGGGCGGTGGCGCGGGCCGCGGCGTCTCCGGGCCCGGCTCGGGCCATCACATCCCCTCCGTCGGCGGCGCGGCGCCGACGACGAGGGTGGCCATGGCCGAGCCAAGGGCATGGCCTCCGGCGCGGAGGCCGGTGACGATGCCCTCGCGATCGGCGGCCGGCCGGTTCTGGCTCACCTTCCACTTGCCCTCGAGGCGCGCGATCGGGATCTCGATTCCCACGATCCCCTTGAGCATGCCCTCGATGTAGTCATCGGGCGCATCGGTCACCCGCCACGGCTCGGGCCGCCCGGACTCGTACCGGTTCGTCAGGCGCTCGACGAAGGCCCGGAGCCACGCGCGGTCCTCGATCGCGCGGAGGGGCCCGTGAGCGTGGACCACCGCGTAGTTCCAGGTGGGCACGACCTTGCCCGTCTCCTGCTTCGTCGCGTACCAGGCCGGCGTGACATAGGTCTGCGGACCCTGGAACACGGCCAGCGCCTCGGTCCCCTCCGCGGCCAGCCGCCACAGGGGATTGGCCCTGGAGACGTGGCCCACCAGCATGCCGAAGGATCCGACGGCCGCGTCGACCTCCATCGGGATGTGGTCGGCGGTCAGCCCGGCCGGCCCCAGCGTCACCAGCGTGGCCAGCCCGTGCTCCCGGATCAAGTCGTGGAGGACGGGCACGCGATCCTCACGGAAATGCGGCGGATTGTACATCTGGCCTGCCTCCTGAGCCGGCGGGGAAGATCACTGCGGGCCGCCCCCGCCCGTCCTCGGCGCCGGGCTGCCGCGCGCGCCATCCCTGGACCCGGAGTGCACTATACCGCGGCCCTGGCCGCGGTCGTCGTGGGCGGCCCGGCCGCCCCTTCAGGGGTGACAGTCGCACGCTCCGGGGGCGGGAATCGCCGAGCGCTGGCGCCCCGGCGGCGCGTGCGATAGGGTGTCCCCGGCCCGGGCGGCGACCCGGACCCCGAAGACGACACGAGAGGCCTGCGGCGTGCGGATTCCCGCGCGCCCCGAGGAGGACGATGGGACGGCTCGACGGCAAGGTCGCGGTGATCACCGGGGGCGCCAGCGGCATCGGCGAGGCCACCGTGCGGCTCTTCGCGGCCGAGGGCGCGCGGGTGGTCATCGCCGATGTCCAGGACGAGCGGGCGCGCCGCCTCGCCGCCGAGCTGGGGTCCCACGCCGTCGCCGTCCACGCCGACGTGCGGGACGAGAGCCACGTGCAGGCGGCCGTCGGCGAGGCGACCGGGCAATGGGGACGGCTCGACTGCATCTTCAACAACGCGGGCGCCGGCGGCGTCACCGGCGGCATCGAGGCAATCTCGGCCGCGGGCTTCGACGACACGATGGCCCTGCTCGTGCGCGGCGTCCTGTTCGGGATGAAGCACGCCGCGCCCGTCATGCGTCAGCAGGGATCGGGCAGCATCGTCAGCACCGCCAGCATCGCCGGGCTGCGCGGCGGCTGGGGCCCTCACATCTACAGCGCGGCCAAGGCCGCGGTGATCCAGCTCACGCGGTCGATCGCCCTCGAGCTGGCGCGCGACGGGATCCGCGTCAACTGCATCTGCCCCGGGGCCATCGCCACGCCCATCTTCGGCACCTCGCTCGGCCTGCCGCACGAGGCGGCGGAGCAGGGGGCGAGCCTGGTGAAGGGGGCACTCGCCGCGGTCCACCCCATCGGCCGCACCGGCCTGCCCGCCGACATCGCCCAGGCCGCCCTCTGGCTCGCCGGCGACGAATCGACCTTCGTGACGGGGCAGGCCATCGTGGTCGATGGCGGCATCACCGCCGGCCGACCGTGGGCGGAGAACAAGGCCATGGGCGCCCAGATCCGCGAGCTGCTCGGGATCGGGCGGCCGCCGGCTCGGTAGCCGGACCCAGCAAGCCAGGGAGAAGCGCATGGGGCAGAGCGCAGAGGTCGTCATCATCGGAGGCGGCGTCACGGGGACCAGCATCGCCTTCCACCTGGCGCGGCGGGGGCTGCGAGACGTCGTCGTCGTCGACAAGAGCTTCGTGGCCTCGGGAGCCACGGGCCGGAGCTCCGCCTGCGTGCGCCAGCACTACTCGACCGCCGAGACGTGCCGGATGATCCTCTACTCCCTCGATATGTTCCAACACTTCGGCGAGCACACCGGCGGCGGGTCCTGCGGATTTCACCACACCGGGTACCTCCTGGGCGTCGACGAGCGGATGCGCCCGCCCATGGAGGCCTCGGTGGCCCTGCAGCGGTCGGTCGGCGTCGACACCCGCCTCGTGGGGCCCGCCGAGATGCGCGAGATCGAGCCGAGGCTGCGCACCGACGACCTCGTCGCCGGCTGCTACGAACCCGCCTCGGGGTACTGCAATCCCGCCGAGACGGCCCAGGGCTTCGCCCGCGCCGCCCGCGCGCTCGGCGTACGCGTCCAGGAGGACACGGAGGTCGTCGGCCTGCGCACCGAGGGCAGCCGCTGCTCCGGCGTGCGCACCAGCCGGGGCGACATCGAGGCGCCGATCGTGGTCAATGCCGCCGGACTGTGGGGCGGGCGCGTCGGCGCCATGGCCGGCGTCGAGCTGCCGATCAGCGTGTGCCGCCACAAGATCAGCATCGTCGCGTGGCCAGAGGCCGAACGGCGACCGCACCCGATGGTCTATGACTTCGTCACCAACATCTACACGCGGCCGGAGATGGGCGAGCACATCCTCGTCGGAGGCCTCGATGCCGACGAATCGCATGACCTCGCCGACCCCGATCACTACCGCGAGGGCGTGAGCCTGGACGAGTCGACCGAGGCCCTGGCCCGCGTGAGCCACCGCTTCCCCGCGCTCGCCGAGGGCCACATCGCCCGCGGCTACGCCGGCTGCTTCGACGTCACCCCGGACTGGCACCCGATCCTGGATCGGGTCGGGCCGGAGGGCTATCACGTGGCCGTCGGCTTCTCCGGACACGGGTTCAAGCTGTCCCCCGCGGTCGGTCACATGATGGCCGCGCTCGTCGCGGAAGGGACCGCCGGCCATCCCGATCTTCCAACCTTCCGCCTGGCGCGATTCGCGGAGGCCAAGCCGATTCGGGGGACCTACGGCGACTGGCTGATGTGCTGAGCGACCTCCCGCCCCCCCGCCGGGCCGAGCGGCCGGCCGGCTACGGGCGGCGCGCTCGCGGCGGGCGCCGCCGCGCGGCCCTCCGGCCCTTCGGTTTTGCCCGGGCCCTCCCCTTGGCCGGTCTCGGGCGCGACCTCGTCGGCCCCGAGGCCCCCCGGCGCGTCCAATTGCCCGTCCCGGGGCGCGACCTCGTTGCGCCAGCAGCCCCCCGGCGCTGCCCCCTGACCGATGCGGGGCGCGACCTCGTCGCGCCAGCGGCCCCCCGGCGCGTCCTCCTGGCCGGTGCGGGGCGCGACCGCGTCGCCCCAGCGGCCCCCCGGCGCTGCCCACTGGCCAATGCGGGGCGCGACCTCGTTGCGCCAGCGGCCCCCCGGCGCTGCCCTCTGGCCGATGCGTGGCGCGACCTCGTCGCGCCAGCGCTCCCCCGGCGCTTCGCCGCGAACGCCCGGGCGGCGGGGCGGCGCTTCCGGGCCGCGACGGCCCCCTTCGAGCGGGCGGCGGGGCGCCGCCGTGGTCTGGCGCCGGCGGCCGGAGGACCGACGGCGCGCGCCGGGCGCGGCTCGGCAAGAGCGCGGGTCCGAGGGGCCACCGCCGCCGGCTCCGGCGCCGGCAGCCCGAAGGCCTCGCGGGCCCGCGCCCAGAGCTTCTCGCGCTCGGGCAGGCCGATGAGGCCGCCGTTGATGCGCCGGGTGATGGCGACGAAATCGCCCTCGTCGGCCAGCTCGTTCAGGCCTCGCGTCGCCCAGAACCACGCCGCGGCCATGCAGCCCGCGTCGGCCGACTCGAGCCGCGCGGGCTCGGAGAGCAGGTCCACGCCGATGGCGGCGCCGCATGCCCGGTAGTTGTCTCTGCCCGTGAGCTGGATCGGCCCGCGGCCCCGGTAGCGCCAGCCGTCCCCGCTCGCCTCCGGACGGTTGCCCATCCGGCCGCCGTACACGCGATTGGCGATGCGCTCGGGCTGCCGGTCGAACGCCCGCGCCTCGGCGTCGCTCCTGAAATACTTCGGGAACACCTTGCGGAGACCTTGCCAGCTGTAGTTCAGGTTCTCCTTCCAGTGCTGGAGCTCCCCCGACTCGTGCGCGAGCTGGGCGAGGAACGCCGCCTTGCGAGTCGGGCGGTTGATCTCGAACCGCGCCATCGCCGCCCCGAGCGGCTCCGCGAGCCGCTCGGCGTCGCGGGCCGCGCGCGGCATGACCGCCGTCAGTTCATCCCGTGTCAGCATGGCGCCTCCCTGCCGGCGGGCGACCGGCTCATGGTCGACGATAGGATACCTCGCGATCGTAGCCAGCCGCGCTCCGGGCAAGCGCCCCCGGCGGCGCCGTGCTTGACCGCCTTTCCTTCCTGGCAGTAGATTCAGCGACAGTCAATACGAACAACCCGCTGCGATGGAGGATCACTTGGAGTATTACGACCTCGGCTCGTATTCACGCAAGGTCACCACCACCGTGCCCGAGGCCCAGCTCTGGTTCGACCGGGGCCTCAACTGGCTCTTCGGGTTCAACCACGCCGAGGCGATCGCCTGCTTCCAGAAGGCGCTGGAGCGCGACCCCGGCTGCGCCATGGCCTGTTGGGGTATCTCCTATGCGGCCGGCCCGAACTACAACCTGCCCTGGTACCTCTACGACCCGGCCGGCAAGGCGGCCGCGCTCGGCGCCGCCTACGATGCGATGCAGGACGCCCTGGCCCGTGCCGGCGGCGCCAGCCCGGTCGAGCAGGCGCTGATCCGCACCCTGCCCGCGCGCTATCCGCAGCGGGAGACCATCGAGGACCAGTCGCCGTGGGACGCCGCCTATGCGGACGCCATGCGCGAGGTGTTCCACGGCCACCGCGACGACCTCGAGGTGCGCTCCGTCTTTGCCGAGGCGATCCTGAACCTGACGCCCTGGGAGATGTGGGACCTCAAGACCGGCGGCGTCGCCGAGGGCGCCGGCACGGCGGAAGCCGTCGAGGTGCTGGAGAGCGCCTTCCGCGGCATCCCCGCCTCATGGAACCACCCGGGGCTCCTGCATCTGTACGTCCATCTGATGGAGATGTCGCCCTTCCCGCAGCGCGCGCTGCGGGCGGGCGACCGCCTGCGCGATCTGGTGCCGGATGCCGGGCACCTGATCCACATGCCGACCCATATCGACGTGCTCTGCGGCCACTACCGCGACGTGCTCGTCTACAACCAGAAGGCGATCGTCGCCGACCGCAAGTTCCTGGCCCGCGAGGGCGCGATGAACGTCTACGCCCTCTACCGCACCCACGACTACCATTTCGCCGTCTACGGAGCGATGTTCCTCGGCCAGTACGGGCCGGCCATGGCGGCGGCGCAGGAGCTGATCGACACCACGCCCGAGGCCCTCCTGCGCATCCCCTCGCCGCCGATGGCCGATTTCGTCGAGGGCTACCTGCCGATGAAGCAGCACGTGCTGGTGCGCTTCGGCAAGTGGCACGAGATCATCGCCCAGGAGCTGCCCCGTGACCGGGACCTCTACTGCTCGACGACGGCGATGATGCTCTACGCCCAGGCCGTGGCTCATTCCGCGCTCGGCCACATCGCCCAGGCCGAGGCCGCCAAGGCGGCGTTCATCGAGGCGAAGCTCCGGGTACCGGAGAGCCGGCGGGTGCACAACAACACCGTCCAGGACCTGCTCGGGGTGGCCGAGGCGATGCTGAACGGCGAGCTCGAGTACCGACGCGGCAACCACGAGGTCGCCTTCGCCCACCTGCGCCGCTCGGTCGAGCTCGACGACGCGCTGCCCTACGACGAGCCGTGGGGCTGGATGCAGCCGACCCGGCACGCGCTCGGCGCGCTGTTGCTGGAGCAGGGGAGGGTCGCCGAGGCCGAGGCGGTCTACCGCTCGGATCTCGGCCTCGACGGCAAACTCAGCCGGGCCTGCCAGCATCCGGACAACCTCTGGAGCCTGCACGGGCTGCACGAATGCCTGACCCGGCGCGGCGAGACCGTCGAGGCGGCCCTGATCGAGCAGCGCCTCGACCTGGCGCTGGCAAGGTCGGAGGTGCCGGTGAAAGCCTCCTGCTTCTGCCGCAGGACGGTCGCGGCCTGAGCGGCCGGGCCAGTCGTCCGATCTTCGGCGCGGGCGGCGGCGCAATGGGCGGAGGTGGTGCGAGGCCCGCACACACGCCGTGCATCTCCTGAAGTCGGAGGTCGATCTGACACATCGCCCACTGGCGGCCACGCCAGCGTGAACACCACCAATCGCTACCTGACCGTGGATCTGGATCTGAAGCGAACAGCGCGGGCGCGGGCCGCGCCCCTCGGCCGCGCGCGCTCATCGCGGGCCTCCTGGCGCCGCGACCCGAGCGTCCTCGAGTGAACGGAACAGATGTCACATCCTGAGGGAGGCATCGAGGGGCGACTTGACAGGGCCAGCAGGCTTCATCCAAGGCGACATTGGGCTAGAATCGGGTCGACCGCCGGACCGCCGACGGCCAGATCGCGCCGGTTGGACCGGCGTTCGGGAGGTCACCCGACACATGGCGCCAGAACCCCTCGCCGACGTGGGACTCGTCGGGCTGGCCGTGATGGGCCAGAACCTCGCCCTCAACCTCTGCGACCACGGCTATGCCGTCGCCGTCTACAATCGCACGACGGCCGTCGCCGAGGAGTTCGTGCGC
>DATKEI010000352.1:0-2489 GCA_035544455.1 Binatia bacterium
ATCCGCAGAAGATACGGTCCCGCGGGGAGGACCCCCACCCCACCCGGCGCCGCGAGTCGACGAACCTTCTGACTCAGGACACTACATCCTGGTCAGGCGATGCGGATGATCCCGGGCTCGACCTCGTCGAAGCGCCGGGCCACGTCGGGATCGTGGCCAGTGACGACGCGGGCGGGAGAACCGGCGAGCCGATCAATGAGGTCGAAGCCCTGGAGCATCTGGGGCAGGCTGGTGATGATCTGCACGGGGTCGCGCCGCTCGATGTTCCGGTAGAAGTGCGAGGCGTCGGAGGTGAGCACCACCGTCCCCTTCGCCGTCTCCACGGACACGACCTGCAGGCCCGCCGTGTGCCCGCCCACGAAGTGCGCGGTGATTCCCGGCAGCACGCAGGCGTCGCCCTCGACCAGGCGGACCCGCCCGCCGTAGTTCAGCCGGACCAGGTCGGCCAGGGGCCCGGCCTCGGCAAACATGCGGTAGTGCGCGTGCTGGCCGGCGAACCCCGTCCAGAAGGCGAGTTCCTCCCGCTGCATCCAGAAGGTGGCGCCCGGGAAGAACTGGTAGCCGTCCCAGTGGTCCCAGTGCAGGTGCGAGATGAGCGCCACCGGGGCCTCCGTGGGATTGACGCCGACGCGCCGCACCATCTCGGCCGGGCTCACCCAGTTGCGCGCCTCTCGACGCTGCGCGTCCTCGGCGGAGAAGCCGGTGTCGAAGACGACGGGATGTGGTCCGCCCAGGATCACCCAGAGATAGAAGTGCAGGGTCACGGTGTCCGTGGAGGGCTCGCGGAAGAAGAAGGTGCACTGCTTGGTGTCCCGCTCCGCGTACTTCAGGGCATAGATCTGATAGGGCATCGGTCGGTCTCCTCGCTGAGGGGAAGCGGGCGCGGCCCGCCGGCTCGCCGCGATGCTGCTCCGGCCCGCGCACGGAGTCAAGGAGTCTCCACGTCCGGGGGCGTCGGCGCGGAGCCGGAGTCTTCACGTCCGCTCCGCTGTCGAGACGGGCGGGAGCCTGCCGGCGTCGGCCCTCGCGTCAGCCCGTGCGGAGCCTCTCGATCAGGCGCGAATCGGGGTCGAGGCCAAGGCCCGGCCCCTGCGGCACGGCCATGCGCCCCGCCACCGGGTCGATGGCGCTGCCCAGAGGATTCTCGGCGAAGTCGCAGTAGAAACGCTCCACGAGACTTCCGCGCGGCATGGCCGCGATGCAGTGGATCGAGGCCAGCAGCCCCGGGCCGAAGTAGGCCGAGTGGGGAACGACCTGCACGCCGTGCGCGTCCGCGAGGGCCGTGACCCGCCGGAGCTCGGTCACGCCCCCGACCTTGGTCACGCTCGGCTGGGCGTAGGTGATGGCCCCGGCCTCGAAGGCGCGCCGGAAGTCCCAGGTCGTGCCGTAGTTCTCCCCGGCAGCGGTCGCGATGCCGCCGCGGGCCCGGACCTCCGCGAGCCCGGCCACGTTCTCCGGGGGCCACACCGGCTCCTCCAGCCAGGTGAGATCGAGCGGGGCCAGCCGCCGTGCCATGTCCACCGCCTCGGCCACCGTCCACGGACAGTTGGTATCCACCATGAGGGCGACGTCAGCGCCGGCGACGTCGCGCGCGGCCTTCACCTCTGGCACGGTGATCTCGTGCAGCTTCACGTGCCGGTAGCCGCGGCCGAGCGCCTGCTCGGTGTAGTGGGCGACGGCCCCGGCCGCGCCATAGCGGAGCAGGCTCGCGTACGCGGGAAGATCGGAGCAGGGCCCCCCGCCGAGCAGCCGATAGAGGGGCAGGCCGGCGACCTTGCCCGCGATGTCCCAGAGGGCGATGTCGATGCCCGACAGGGCGTACATGGTCGACCCGTTCCGCCCGACCCCGTGCAGCGCGCGCTGGATCTCGTCGTGCAGGGCCTCGATCCCGCCGGCGTCCCGGCCGATACACATCGGCCCCACCAGGGTATCGATGGCGGCCCGGGTCGCGGGAAAGATCCGGTGGCCGAAGGCCTCGCCCCAGCCGGTGACCCCGGCATCGGTGTCCACGCGAACGAGCAACATGTCGATGCTGGTCCGGGCCCGGCCGCCCAGCATGGGTGTCGCCCCGTCGATCACCATCGGCAGGTTGATGACGAGACTCTCGACCTTCGTGATCTTCATTCCCGCAGTCCTCCTCGGGTGTCCTGGGTCAGAGATGTGCCGACAGAGCGCCGACGACCCTTCGGCGCAGCACACGGAATATTCGCCCGAGGTCCCGCCCGCCGGGCGCCCGGCCCCGGGGCGTCGGACCAGGCCCTGGCGGCCCGACAACCGACCCGGCCTCCTGGAAGGGCGAGGGAGCGCGTTGCCCCGACTCCGGAGACGGACCGCTACCCGCCCGCGCGGCGCCAGTCCTCCGCGGTGCGCTCGATCTGCGCGGCGTGATCGTGGAGGTGGTCGGCGTAGATCCGCAGCCAGTCCTCCGCGGTGTACCGGCCGGACTCGGTGTGGCGGCCGCTGCGCGACCACGCCGCGTCGTCGAAAGC
>DATKEI010000353.1:0-2910 GCA_035544455.1 Binatia bacterium
CGGTCAGGAGCGCGCGCGTGGGCCCCTCGATCCGCGCGGCGACGTCGCCCCTGGCCACCGGCGTCCCGTCGGGCTGGCAGAGATCGACGGCGACACCGGGATCAACCATCGCCAGCGTCTCGGCGAACACGCGGCCGCCGCACAGCACGCCGTCCTGCTTGGCCAGGAGCACGGCCCGGGATCGCTGGTCGGCGGGGACGCTGTTGTCGGTCGTCACGTCGCCGGCACCGATGTCCTCCTCGAGGGCGCGCTGGACGATGGCCCGCACCTGGGCGAGGGGCGGATGGACGAGGCCCAGGTCGATCGCCAGAGCCATGGCCGCCTTACCTCGCCACCGCCGCTCGTTCCGGGCGACCCGCGGGGCCCGGAAGGGCGAGCATGCGGGCGAGGGCGGCCCCGGCCGCCTCCTTGACCCGATCGTCGACCACGATCTCGTTGAACACCTGGCCGTCGACCAGGCCCTCCAGCACCCAGGCCAGGTACGCCGGATGGATGCGATACATCGTCGAGCACGGGCAGATCACGGGGTCGAGACAGAAGATGCGCTTGTCCGGATGCTCGACGGCGAGGCGGTTGACCATGTTGATCTCGGTTCCGACCGCCCACTGGCTGCGGGGCGGCGCGGCGGCAATCGTCTCGAGGATGAACTCCGTCGATCCGTCGAGGTCGGCGGCCTCGACCACCTCGCGCCGGCACTCCGGGTGCACGATCACCGAGAGGCCGGGATGGTCGCGACGCGCCTGCTCGATCTGGGCCACGGTGAAGCGCGCGTGCACCGAGCACCAGCCGCGCCAGAGGATCAGCCGGGCCCGGCGCACGGCCTCGGCGGTCTGGCCCCCGAGCTGCCGCCGGGGGTCCCACCGCACCATCTCGCCCTCGGTCAGGCCGAGCTTGGCGCCGGTGTTCCGCCCGAGGTGCTCGTCGGGAAAGAACAGCACGCGCTCGCCTCGCGCGAACGCCCATTCGAGGACCCGCGCTGCATTCGACGAGGTACAGACCACGCCGCCTCGCTCGCCGCAGAACGCCTTGAGCGCGGCCGAGGAGTTCATGTACGTGACCGGGATGACCGGAACGGGCGCGCACGCGTCGCGAGCGGGGTCGAGCCCGGGGAGCGGCGCCGCAGGGTCGGCGAGGCCGAGCACCGGCGCGAGCTGGCTCCAGCAGGCGCGCACCTGGGCCTCGTCGGCCATGTCGGCCATGGAGCAGCCCGCGGCCAGGTTGGGCAGGATCACCCGCTGGTGGTCGCGGGCCAGGATGTCGGCGCTCTCCGCCATGAAGTGGACGCCACAGAACACAATGTAGTCGGCGTCCGCGCGGGCGGCGGCCTGCTGGGAGAGCTTGAAGGAGTCCCCGCGAAAATCGGCCCACCGGATGATCTCGTCGCGCTGGTAGTGATGGCCCAGGATGACCAGCCGGGAGCCCAGCCGGGCCTTGGCCTCCGCGATGCGGCGGGCGAGCTCCGGGGCCGCCATGAGCCGGTAGCGCTCCGGGATCTCCCCCTGGACGGGCGTGGAATCGGGAATGGCGTCCCACTGGCTGGCCCCGGCGCCGTAGACCGGCGGCACGGGCCGGTCCGGCCGGGCATCGTAGGCCCAGGGATCCCACGTGAGCTCGCTGCTGCACAGCTCGGCACCGGACGCGGTCTTGACCCGCGCGTCAATCGAGGTCGTGGTCGCCATGGTCGCTCCCCCGCGCCCAGCACTTCCACCGGCCGGGCGCTGGTTAAGGTTATGTGCACCTTTACGTGGACTGACCAGAAATCGTGGGGGCATCGGGCGGCGTCTATGCCGTCTCGATCGGTGCGGGGAGGGGGTCTCGACTGGACCGGAGCGCCCGGCCAGGGCGCAGGGTCTTCACGAGGGCCGCGGGATCGGCGCAGCGATAGAGCGCCGGCGGCCGGTGCCGGCCACCCGAGACGGAGCTTCCCGTGGGCACGATGCTGTCCGTGGCCTCCACGCGCCGCCGGAAGTTGGTGGGATCGATCCGGCGTCCCAGGATCACCTCGTACACGGCGCGGAGCTGCGCCATCGTGAAGTGAGCGGGCAGGAACTGGAAGGCGACGAGGGCGTATTCCACCTTGTTGCGCAGGCGCTGGAGCGCGAACTGCAGGACCTCGTCGTTGTCGAAGGCGAGGTCGCGGGGCAGGCCGTCGACCGGGTACCAGGCCGCCTCCATGGTCTTGCGGCCGGCCGCGATCTCCGTGCCGTCGGTCCGCACGAGCGCGTAGTAGGCGACCACCGCGGCCTCGATCTGTCCCGACGAGTCGCACAGCTCGAAGGTGTACAGCTGCTCCAGATACGATGCGCGGAGCGCGGTCTTCTCGGCGAGCTGGCGCCAGGCCGCCTCGTCGAGGGCCTCATCCCCCCAGAGCTTGCCGCCCGGGAGCGACCACTGGCCGGCGAACGGCTCGACCCCTCGCCGGACCAGCAGCACCTCCAGCCGCGGGCGGCCGCCGGCGGCGGGCCTGATGCTGAAGATGACGACCGCCACGACGACGGACGCCTGGCCGCCGAGAGACGGCGCCTCGCTCACCACGGTTCGATCGGTCTCGCTCGTCATGGCTCAAACTTAAGGTTGAAGACACCATAACACACGGTCAAGGGGCGCGCCCGGATTCGCCGGGGCGCCACCAGGCCTGACGGCACCCACTGCTCGGGGTCCCCGCCGCTTGACCTCGACCCCCGCGCCGGACAACGATGGGCCCGGCGCCCGGCGGCCCGTCGCGCCGCGGCCGGTCGCCTGCGCGGGCTCGAGGACAGCGCCCGCGAACGACAGCCGGGAGCGGCCCTTCCCGGCCGGAGGCTCGTGGATCACCGCGGCGCCCGGACCGGCCGGTGGCCGGGGAATCGCCAAGCGCGCGCTGCTCGACCTGGAGCGCCGGCGCGTCGCGGCGCCCCGCACGCGGGCTCC
>DATKEI010000354.1:0-6128 GCA_035544455.1 Binatia bacterium
CAGGCGCCGGAGGTCCAGCCCCTCCTGCTGGGCCACGGAGGCGAGGTGGAGCAGGTACTCCGGGAAGCCCGCCCACAGGTTCACGCCCCAGTCGAAGGCCACCTCGAGCTGGCGCCGGCTGCCCGTCACGTTCCCGCTGCCCGTGGTCACGGGGGCCACGCCCGCCCAGTGCAGACACGAGAGGTAGTAGAACCACCCGAGGTTGGCGGTGGACAGGGTCGACGGGATCTGCATGACGTCGCCCGGCCGGGCCCCCTGGATCCACAAGGCGCGCGAGCCCTGGATGCCCTGGATCTCCCACTCCCAGGGCGTGAAGAGCGTCGGGCGCGGCATGCCGGTGGTGCCCCCGCTCGACTGGATCTTGATGGGCGTGCGCTCGCCGTCGGCGCGGGAGAGCCCGGGGTGCTCGCCGAACGGCGGGTGCGCCTTGATGCTGTCCTTGAAGTCCTCGACCGCCACCATGGGGAGGCGGCCGATGTCGTCCTTCGAGCGGATCTCCTCGGGCCGGACGCCGTGCGCCTCCCACTTCTTGCGGTAGAAGGGGTTGCCCCAGGCCCACGCCACCGCCTCCAGGAGGCGGCGGTCCTGGACCTCCTCGATCTCGCGCCGGCTGTGGAGGAAGACCGTCTCCGCGTAGTCCCGGGACGGCGGATACTCGCGGACGAGCCGGTCGAAGTCGATGGCGCGGTAGTAGTACGGGACGCTCATGCTCCCTCCCTGGAACGGCGCCGCCGGAACCGGGAAAAGTCGGGCGGCCGTTTGTCGAGAAAGGCGCGGGCGCCCTCCTGCTGCTCCTCCGCCCAGAACTCGTGCGAGGTCAGGTACCGGCGAAGCTGGTCGCCCTGCCCGAGGAGGCCGGTGAACTCTTCCACGAACGATGCCTTGAGGATGGCCAGGCACGTCGGGGACAGGGCGAGCAGCTCCTGGCACCAGCGGTCGACCTCGGCGTCGAGCTCGGCCATGGGCACCACCGCGTTGGCCAGGCCCATCTCGAGGGCCTGGCGCGCCGTGTACTTGCGCGCCAGCATCCACATCTCGCGCGCGCGCTTGGCGCCGACCACCCGCACCAGGTAGCTCACGATCCCGCCGCAGGCCGGGCTCCCGATGCGGGGGCCGTTCTGGCCGAAGATGGCGTGCTCGGCGGCGATGGTGAAGTCGCAGTAGTAGGCGATGTGGTTGCCCGCCCCGACCGCGAAGCCGTTGACGCGGGCGATGATCGGCTTCGGGCAGTGCGACAGCGTCTGGTGGAACCGGTAGGGGTCGAGCACCATCTGCTCCAGCCCGCCCTCCTTCTCCCAGTTCACGTCGCCGCCCGCGCAGAAGGCCTTGTCGCCGGCCCCGGTCAGCACGACCACGCCCACCTCGGGGTCGGCTCCCGCCGTCTCGACGGCGAGCGTCATCTCCTTGAGGGTGTCGCCGGTGAAGGCGTTGTACTGCTTCGGCCGGTTGATGGTGATCCGCGCCACGTGGTCGCGGGCCTCGTAGAGCACATCGCGGTAGGTCATGGCCTCCCCGATAGCGGGCCGACGGGCGCCCCCCGTGCCCCGGGCCCGGCCTTCCGGCGCCGGTCGGGCGGGAGCGCCCCCGACCCAGCAGCGCCGTCAACCGGTACTGCGAGACGGCCGGCGCCGGCTGGCCGCGGGACGCCGGCCCCGAGGCCGCGCAGCAGGAACTCGGTCACGCCCCGCAGAAGCTCCTCGCGAGGCACGCGCCCGCCGAGGTCCCAGCGGCGGAGGGCCACCATGGTCGGCAGGTACGTCACGATGTTGGCGGCGAGCCGGGCGTTCACGGGGGGAATGCGGCCCTCCCGGGCGGCGTCGCGGAGCAGGTCCTCGAACATCTCGATGTACTCGCTGACCCGGGCCAGGATGCCCTCGAGCGACCGGCGGTCGAGGGCGTGGCTCTCCTGGTAGATGAGGAGGATGGCGTCCTGGTGCTCGTAGAGCTCGGCGACGACGGCGTCCACCGCCCCCGACAGCCGGGCCGCGGGGTCGGCGACGCCCGCCACCGCCCGCGCCACCGCGTCCTGGTAGGCGCGGAGCACCTCGTCGCAGACGAGGTACAGGATGTCGCCCTTGGAGCGGACGTAGTTGTAGATCGTTCCCTGGGTGAGGCCCGCCTCCCGCCCGATGTCGCGCACCGTCGTGTCGTGGTAGCCCTTGCGCAGGAAGACGGCCTGGGCCGCGCGCACGAGCGGGCGGCGCCGGTCGCGCACCAGCCCGCGGTCCTTGACATTGGCCGCCACCGTCCTGGGCATACTGAGCGCTCAGTCAACTCCAGGGCCCGTGGCCAATCAAGTCCTGCCGCGTCAATCGCGTGGGGGCGCAGGGCCCTCCCGCCGCGGCCGCCGGCGAGCCCGCGCGGCTCGGGCCTCGCGTCGCTGCGGACGAAGACATCTCTTCGCGGGCCCCGACCGGGCGTCACGGCGCGCGGCGGCAACGACGAGCGCGCCCGCCCGCCGTTCTCGGCCATAATGCCGCCGTGATCGCGCGAGCCCGATCCATCCTCGCCACCGTCTGTGGCGCCCACTTCGTCCACGACGGCTTCTCCGACCTCCTCTACGTGCTCCTGCCTCTCTGGACGGGCCAACTCGGGCTGTCCCTCGCCCAGGCCGGGCTCCTCAAGAGCGTGTACGGCACGGGGATGGCGGGATTTCAGATCCCGGCCGGCATCTGGGCCGAACGAGCGGGCGAGCGGCGGCTCCTCGTGGCCGGCACCGCGGTCACCGGTCTCGGCTTCGTGGTGGCGAGCTTGACCGGGCACTACGCGACGCTGCTCGGGTGCCTGCTCGGGGCCGGGCTTGGATCGGCGGTGCAGCACCCGCTGTCCTCGTCGCTCGCCTCCAGGGGGGCGCGAGCGGGCCGGGCACAATGACCGGCGCGCCGGCCCGGTTCCGGCGATGTTGCCCGGAGCAACCAGGTGAGCCTGAACACGGGATGCCGCCGGCGTGCCCCCGGAGAGAGCCCGCCCCGCGGGCGCGAGCCGTGGCCGGCATCCACGAATCCCACGCCCGGCCATCCCGGTCCTGGAGCCGCCGGCGGCCTCGTCCGTGCGTCGACCGGTGGGAGCGGCGACGGAGAGCCGCCCGGTCCTCTGCGTCTTCTTCAGGCGCTGGCGTGCCTTCGAGCGCGGGCGTAGGTGATCGGCAGGCCCGGCCGCGCCCTTCGGGCGCGGTTCTCGGGAACCGGGCTCGACGCTGGGGACGCCCGCGCGGAGGCAGGCCTTTGCACGGCGACCGGTCGATTCCGGGCGCCACGTCCGCGGCGATGCAAGGCGGCATGGCGCTTGCTCACCTGGAGAGGCCGATGGGGTGAAGGGATGGCGGCCGGGACGTCGATAAACGGCCGCCGTCGAGGAGGTGCTGCGATGCCGCGCTCTCTGGTCGCGATGAGCTCCCTGGTGCAGATGGCCATCAAGCCGGTGCTCGCCCGACCCGCCAGCACGGCCCTCCAGGAAAGCCTGGCCTTCATCGAGAAGCGATTGCGCCCGGTCGCCGAGAACCTGGCCGTCGCCGGAGACACGGTCCTCGGCGGATTCCCCAACGCCGAGTTCGCTCACCAGGCGGCCATGAGGCTGCTGAGCGCCGGTGGGCAGAACGCCCGGCAATGGCAGATCGGCATCGCCACCGGGACGGGTGACGCCGCGCTGCAGGCCCTGCAGCTCGCCAGTGCGGCAAGCTCGGGCGAGGCCATCGTCGCGAGCGAGGTGCACGGACTCCTCGCCGCCACCAGCCGAGCCCGCTACTTGCCCACCGAGACCGTGGCCGGGCGCCACGCGTGCCGGACGCTCCCCCGGGGCGTGCGGCGCGCCTTCATGATCACTCCGATGGGCCAGCCCGGTTCCCCGGAGCGCGCGCGCTCGCGCTTCGTGTACGAGCAGCTCGTCGCACCGGCGTGCGCCCGGCTCGTGCCGCGGTGCATCGTCGTCCATCCCGACGACCAGGCCGGCTCCGATGTGTGGGCCGACATCTCCAACACCCTCTTCTCGGCCGATCACGTGCTGGCCTACCTCGGACTGGCCCCCTGGAATCCCAACGTGATGGTGGAGGTCGGCTATCGTCTCGCGACCGGCAAGCCCCTCGTGATCCTGGCGCCGCGCGGCCTGCCGTTCGATCTCGCCAACCGGCGCACGGTCATGCTGCCCGAGGATCCCGCCGCCATGAGCGGCGCGGACATCGACGCGGCGATCGACAAGATCGTGCAGCTCATGGCCGAGCGAGAAACGCAGGACCTCGGCTGGGCGGACCTGCGTCCGACCGCCACGATCGAGCTGGATCTCCGGGACGTGCCGGTCAAGGAGCATCGGGTCGGTGACGCATCTCAGCAGACGGCCGACCTGTTCGATCTGCCCCGCACGCACCTCATCGGCATGGGCCCGGAGGACCTCATGGAGCATCTGGGCTCGCTGATGGATCGCGAGCAGCACGAGGCATTCCTGCAGGAGCAGGCGCTGCTGTACGGACAGGCGGACATGCTCAGCGTCGCGCGCCGGCCCGTGTACGCCGAAGTCCCCATCTTCATGACGAAGCATTCGAACCCGGCCTACTTCCATCGCGCCTTTCTGCCCGCCATCCTGACGCACGAGCGCGTGGAGGACCGGCTGCTGACACGCGTCGTCTATCTCGACGTCTCGCGCCACTTGACGTGCGACAGCCGCGGCGTCTGCCGCGTCCCCAAACCGGGCCCGAACCTCGACATCCTGTTCTCGCGCTACGCCGACGCCTACGACGCGGTGCTTCCGAACCTGCCGAACTACACCGAGGCCCTGGACGAGCACTGCACCCGCCTGGCGCCCCGTCCGGGTCGGGCGATCCTGGATCTCGGCGCGGGCACCGGGAACCTCACCCTTCGCCTGCTCGAGGCGGGGGCCACCGTGACCGCCGTCGATCGCAACCGGGCGATGCTGGACCGGCTGCACGACAAGTGCACGGCCCACGAGGATCGCTTGACCGTGGTGGAGCGAGACGCCGCCGACCTGTCCTGCTTCGACGCCGGGTCGTTCGACGCCGTCAACGTCCTCCTGATGCTGTTCGCCGTGGAGCAGCCGGCCAGCGTGATCCGCGAGGCCTGGCGGGTCCTCCGCCCCGGCGGCTCCCTCGTGCTGACCGAGCCCGCGCACAGCTTCGACCTCGATCGGATCCTCGAGGAAACCGAGGAGCATCTCAAGCAGGCCGGAACGCTCGAGGCGCTGGCCACGGGCTGGGAGACGGTGAAACGGGTCAACGTCGCCTTCCGGTCGGCGCTCGAGGATGGAGGCAAGGCGGAGGACTTCCGCGAGCTCCTCCAAGAGCTGGCGGGTCACGGGAGCCGGGTTCGCTCGAAGAAGGCCTACCGCGGCCATTGCCTGACGCTGTGGGTGAGCAAGCCGTCATGAGGCCCGCGGCGGCCAGAGCCATGAGCCCGCACCTTCTCATCGTGCGGCTGGAGCGGCGATTGACGAGCGAGCTGGAGGTGCTTCGCCGGAACGGCTGGGACGCCTGCTCCGCGCTCAGCGCCCGGGACGAGTTCGACGACGAGAGCGTCCACGTCGTCGTGAGCGAGCAGGACCGGGCGGTGGGAATGATTCGCGTGACACTGAGTGATCGATCGGTGCTCGGCACCTGGTCGAATGGCCGGGCGCCGCTGCCGCAGGGCGCCGACGTCGCCGAGCTGACACGAGGGGTGGTGGTCGAGCCGATGCGGCGGCTCGGGATCTACCGGCTGGCCATGCTCGAGACCGTGCTCTGCCTGCGCGGCCTCGGCGCCCGGGCCGCGACGGCAGCGATCGAGCCGGACTTTCCAGGCCGGTCCTTCCTGCGCGAGCTCGGCTTCCTGGCCGTGGGCGCGCCGGTGGTCTTCGACGATCTCCCCCGAAGCCGGACGCTGGCCCAGCCCATCGCGCTCGCGATCGACGCGGGCAGCGTCGGCCGGTGGGAGGACATGCGCAGGATCCAGCTCGAACGGCTGCGCGCCGCCGGATACGCCGTCCAGTCGGAGTGCCGACGAGCAACCTCGCGACCGGGAACAATGCAGTCGGCGATCGCCTAGTGTGCTGAGTCAGAAATGTGCCGACAAAGCGCCGGGCGGGGTGGGGGCCCTCCCCGCGGGACACGCTGTGTCGCGGAGCGCTACCGGCACTCAATGGGGCCA
>DATKEI010000355.1:0-3222 GCA_035544455.1 Binatia bacterium
TCAGGTACCCCAGCCGCTCGGTGTGGGCGGCCGCGTAGCTCGAGACCAGGAAGCCATCGGCCGCGGTCCCCGTGTAGCCGACGAGGACCTTGTCGAATCCGGCGCGCTCGTGCGCCTGCGCGAAGTCGCGCACCCATCCCCGGTCGATCTCGCCGCCGATCACGTGGACGGCCGCCCCGTCGGCCCCCTCCGGCCTCACCCCGATCATCCCGATGAACTCGATGGACATTGCCGCCTCCCGACATCAGCCCGCCTCGCGCGATACTACCCTCGCCCCGCCAGGGCCTCAAGGGCGCCCGGCCCTGGCCGTCCCCGGCCGTGGCGGACTGCCGGCCGAGGTCGGCCCGGCCCGGAACCACCCGGCCAGCCCGCTCGTTGGCCGGGCGTGGCCATGATCACGCTCTGCCTGGATCCGGGTCCTCGGGCTCCTCGGGCATCTCGTCGGCGGTCAGCCACACGACGCGGCCTTCGCGCCACACCGCGACCGGGTATCCGAGCCGCCCCTCAGGCGCCGAACGGCAGCCTCACCTGGCGGCCGGTGGTGGCGGACTCGAGGGCGGCGGCGAGCAGCTCCTGCACGTCGCGGCCTACTTCGGGCGCACAGAGCCCCTCGATGGGACGGCCTGCCTGGAGCCGCGACAGGAAGTAGGTCGGGCCGTCGCGCTCGTCGTCGGGCAGCGGGGGCGGATCGACGGTCTCGTTCCGGTCCGAGGTCGCGATCTGCACCCGGCCGATGCCGGCCCTCTGGCCCCCGCCGGTGGGCCGCGGTTGGTGAATGATGAGCGTGCCGGCGTCGCCGTAGGCGATCATCGCGAAGGCGGGCTCGCCGCCGATCTGCGTCCAGCTGGCCTCGAGGAGGGCGAGGGCGCGCGGATAGCGGAGCACGACCACCGCGTTGTCCTCGGCGGGCAGTCCTTCCTTGCGCAGGTGGGCCGACACCGCGGTGACGCTCTCCGGCTGGCCGAGCACCGTCCGGCAGAGGATGCCGCCGTACCCACAGTAGTCCACGAGGGCGCCGCCGCCGTTCCGTGCCGGGTCGTAGAGCCAGGCGCAGAACTGGGGCGAGCATCCGAACTCGCGGGGCCCGGCGTGGCCGCCGCGGTGGCTGAGCTGCACCACCTCGCCCACCGCTCCGGCGCGGACGAGGGCGAGCCCGTGGCGCAGCGCGGGCCGCCACACCGTGGGCCAGTTCACCATCAGCGGCCGGCCGGCCCGGCCGGAGGCGGCGAGCAGGGCATCGGCGCCGGGAAGGTCGGCGGCCATGGGCTTCTCGATCATCACGGGGAGCCCCCGGCCGAGCGCGCGCACCCCGAGCGCGGCCGACGTCCGGTTGTCGCTGAACACGAGCACGGCGTCGAGATCGCCGCGCTCGAGGAGGGCGTCGTGCGTCTCGTGAACTGCGACGCCTCCGTGGAGGCGTCCGAGCCGTTCGCGGAGCTGGGGGTCCGGCTCCGCCACCGCCACCAGCGCCCCGAGATCGCCGGTGGCGAGGGCGGCGAGATTCGCCCAGACGTGGTCGTGGTCGAGCCCCAGGACTCCGACTCTCAGCCGTGCCATGCTGCCTCCGGTCACCCCGCCCTCAGGCCGGGACGGCGGTGACGTCGATCTTCACGTCGGTCGCGACCGCGACCGTGCGGTAGAGCGGTCACCGGCTTCGCCAGACCTGGACGAGCTCCTCGGCCTGGGCCTGGCTCACGCCGGCCAGCTCGAAGCGCATGGCGATCCCCGCGAACCGCGTCGGGTCGGCGACGGTCCGGGTGCCGTCGATGGTCACGGCCATCCGCGAGAGGGCGACGCCCGTGTCCCGGGCGTGCATCTCGATCAGGGTCACGCCGCAGGACGAGATGGAGCCGAGGAACGCCTCGCTGTTGGTGAGGACATCGGGCTGGGGCCGGGACGAGGAGTCGAGGAGCACCGAGACCCCGCGCGCTTCGTTCACCGCTCGCCCGATAGTGCCGCTGCTCGACGACGCGACGGTTTCCGTCTTGCTGCTCATGGCTGCCCTCCGTGCCGGGGGCGCCCCGAAGGGGCGGGCGCTGCCGGGGTCGAGATTGTCGCGCGCGGGTCGTCCGCGCCGGGTGTGTAGCCGAAGAGGTTCTTGGCCTTGATGGTCTTGACGGCGGGCGCCGGCACCATCGCCTCCCACGAGGGGTCGCCGCGCTGGATGCGCGCCAGCACGTCCGGGCCGGAGATGGAGAGGCACTCGGCGCTGTACTCGCGGATGGGCTCGATCCGCCCGAGGTGCACGAGGAGGTCGCGCAGGTGGTTCCAGGGAGGCGGGACGGGCGCGCCGTCGAGCGTGTACACCTCGCCAGTGACGGGGTTCCGCGTCGGGTACACGAACATCTTCACCGAGCGCTTGAACAGGCGGCCCGTCGACTCGATGATGCCGCCCGGCAGCTCGCGAAAGTGCTGCTCGTCGGCGAGCTCCCGCAGGCTCAGGAGATCGAGCCCGATCCCGATCATGCCGGTGGTGGCACCCACCAGGTACTCGGCCAGGCGGTAGTACTCGGTGAAGCGCGAGATGAGGATGTTCACGCCCAGTTCGCCCAGGATGTCGGCGCGAGCCAGGAAGTCCGCGTGGTCCACCCCGGCCCCGGAGGTGAGACTCCGGAGCGTCATCTCCATCAGGACCAGGGGCTCCTGCCCGTCGACGGCGGGCTCGCGCCGGAACTGAGCCCCGGCGCGCTCGACGATGTCGAGGGTGCGCCGGGTGACCGGCCGGAAGTGGCCGCGCACCACGAGCACGGGCTTGCGGTGCAGGACCTCGGCAGGCTGCACGACCTCTCCCGCCGCCGTGAACATCGCGACGTCGGTCAGCCCCTGCTCCACGAGCTGAAGGCTCATGAGCCGGTTGTCGACACCGGCGAACGCCGCCCCCGAGAACTTGATCATCCCGACCTCGGCCCGCACCCGCCCGAGGTCGTCGAGGAGGCCGGCGATCAGGGTGGCGGGATCGGCGTGGTGGAACAGGGCGGCGTGGACGAGGTTCACGCCGAGCACGCCGAGCGCCTCCTGCTGCATCACGGCCGTCGAGTCGAACAGCTCGGCGTAGATCAGGACCTCCGACGGCGCGTCGCCCGGCCGGGCCTGGAAGCGGATCCCGAGCCAGCCGTGTCCGGTCTCGGCGTGGCCGTACCGCCGGGTGGCCACGGTGTCGGCAAACGCGAAGAAGGCGGTCGTGTCGCCGCGCGCCCCGCCCAGGCGCTCCACGATCTCGCC
>DATKEI010000356.1:0-3137 GCA_035544455.1 Binatia bacterium
GGCGGCCGAGCCGCCCCCGGAGCCGCGGCGGGTCACCCTGCTGCAGATGCGCCTTCTGCCGGACGATCCTCTGGCATCGGATCTCGGTCGGGCTCTCGAGGCCAGTGCGGGTAAGGTGCGGGGCTTCGGCGGGCGGATCGAGGCGCTGGGGCCGCGCGATCTGCTCGCGTCCTTTGGCGTCGAACCCGACGAGGACGCCCCGCGGCGCGCCGCGTACGCCGGGCTCGCCCTGCGCGCGCTGGCGGCGCGCGCGAGGAGCGCGGGCGGCCCGGCGGTGGCGGTGAAGGTTGCGCTGCACACGCATGTGCTGCCCGTGGCCCGCGCGGGAGATGTGGTCGAGGTCGACGCGGGGGCCCGGGAGGTCGCCCGGCGCGCGCTGGAGGCGGTCCTGGAGGTGGCCCCGAGCGGCGACGTGGTGGCGAGCGCGGCGGCCTGCCGCTTTCTCGCCCGCCGCTTCGACCTGGCGCCGCTCGGGGCGGCCGGGCCCGCCGCGGGTGCGGGCCGTGTCGTCCGCCCCGCGGAGCCGGGCCGGACGCGCTTCGTCGGCCGGGAGCGCGAGCTGAGGCTCCTGGGCGAGTCGTTCGAGCTGGCGCAGGCTGGCCAGGGTCAGGTAGTGGTGATCGTCGGCGAAGCCGGCATCGGCAAGTCCCGGCTTCTCCACGAGTTTCGCCGCCAGCTGGGGCGGCGCGCCACGTGGATCGAGGGACAGGCGCTGTCCTTCGGCCGGGCAATGGCCTTTCATCCCGTCATCGACATGCTGCGCCGCGCCTTCCGGATCGAGGATGCCGACCAGGAGGCCGTGGTCCTCGAGAAGATCGAGCGGAGCGTGCGCCGCCTCGGCCCCGATGTCGACGAGGCGCTCCCCTTCCTGCGCGACCTGCTCTCGGTCGGCCCCGGCGATCCGGCCGTGCTCGCGATGGACCCGGGGCGACGGCACGCCGCGATCGTCCGGGCCACCCACCTCCTGCTGGAGCGCGGCGCCGTGCTGCGGCCTCACGTGGTCGTGCTCGAGGATCTGCACTGGTGCGATCCGGCCACCGAGGACTGGATCGCGCGGCTGGCGGACGGCGTCGCGGCCAAGCGCGCGCTGGTCGTGATGACCCACCGGCCGGGCTATCGCCCCGCGCTCGTGAGCCAGGGCTTTCACACCGCGCTCGCGCTCTCCACGCTGTCCGGCGAGGACAGCCTCCGCATCGCCGGCGGCTTGCTCGGGGCCCACGAGCTGCCGCCGGCCCTCGGCGCGCTGGTCGTCGACAAGTCCGAGGGCAACCCCTTCTTCATCGAGGAGCTGGTGCGCTCGCTGGAGGAGCAGGGCGTCGTGCGGCGCGCGGGGGGAGTCGTGGAGGTCGCCGCCTCTCTCGACCACCTCGCCGTGCCCGACACGGTCGACGAGGTCATCCTCGGTCGCACGCACCGCCTGGACGAGGGGCTGAGGCACGTGCTGGAGGTGGCGTCGGTCATTGGCCGCACCGTGCCGTTCTCCGTGCTCCGGGCCGTCACCGGCCGCCCCGAGGACGCGCTGGGCGAGGAACTGCGCCGGCTCCAGGCCGCGGAGTTCCTCTACGAGACGCGCGTGTTCCCCGAGGTCGAGCACACGTTCAAGCACGCGCTCACGCAGGACGTGGCGTATGGCCGGGTCGCCCCGGAGTCGAGACGCGCGCTGCACGCGCGCATCGCGCGGGCGATCGAGGCCCTCTACCCGGACCGGCTCGGCGAGCACGTCGAGCGGCTGGCCTACCACGCGCTGCGCGGCGAGCTGTGGCCGGAGGCCGTCCGCCACGGGCGCCACGCGGGCACGAAGGCCTTCGATCGCTCCGCGAACCGCGAGGCCGTCGCGTCCTTCGAGCTGGCGCTCGCCGCCCTGGCGCACCTGCCCGAGAGCCCCGAGACGCTCGCGGAGGCGATCGACATCCGCCTGGCGCTCAGGAGCGCCCTGCTCCAGCTCGCGGAGCTGCCCCGCATCAGCCGGTATCTCGAAGAGGCCGAGGGGCTGGCCATCGCTCTTGGCGACCGGGGGCGGCTGGCCTGGGTCTGGACGTACACGACCATCGCTCACCTGTTCGCGGGCGACCCGGGGGAGGCGCTGGCGGTGGGAGAGCGGGCCCTTGCCCTCGCCGAGGAGGTCGGGGACGTCGGCCTGCGCGCCTCGGCGAGGACGCCCCTGGCCCACGCCTGTCTGGAGCGCGGGGACTACCGCCGGGCCATCGAGCTCTTTGGCCAGGCGATCCAGGCGCTGGCCGGCGACCGCGTGCGGGAGCGGCTCGGGCAAGCCGTTCCCCCGTCCCTGTACGCGCGCAGCATGGCCGCGATCTGCCTGGCCGAGGTGGGCCAGTTCCCGGATGCCGAGCGGCTGGCCACGGAGGCGGCCACCCTCACGCGCTCGCTGGATCTGCCGTTCGGCTTCGTGATGGCCCGGATGGCCCTCGGGCACACCCACATCGTCCGGGGGACGCTCGAGGACGCGAACCGGGCGCTCGAGCCCGCTCTGGCCCTGATCGAGGCCCGCGGCATCCCGACGTGGTTCCCCTGGGCCGCCGCTCTCCGCGGGTATGCCCTGGCCCTGTCCGGTAGCCCCGCCGAGGGGATCGGCCTCATCGAGCGGGCACTCGAGCGGGCCCCGGCCCTGCCGTTCCTCTTCGGGCATTCCCAGTGGGTCGCCTGGCTGGCCCATGCCCACCTCCTCGCCGATCGCGCCGAAGAGGCGGGCCGCCGGGGCGCCGAGGCGCTTCGCTTCAGCCGGCAGCGGGGGGCGCGAGGCTACGAGGCCTGGGCGCTGTACATCCTCGGGGAGGTCGAGGCGCGGCGGGGCGCGGTGCCCGCGGCCGAGGCGTGGCTCGGGCAGGGCCTGGTGCTGGCCACGGAGCTGGGCATGCAGCCGCTCGCCGCCCGCTGCCACCTGGCGCTGGGCCAGCTCGCGCTCCGGGGCGGCGCCGCCTGCGAGCATCTCGGGATCGGGCGAGCGCAGCTGGCGCGGCTCGGCATGCCGGCCGGGCCCGCGGACACGGCGCCGGGCGCCCCTGCCTGCGCATTTCGGTCATCGTGATCAGTCCGATCGGAGCATCGTGATCACCTCGATCGGAGGATCATGATCGGAGCGACGCGACGCTGGCCGGCGGGCGGTTTAGGTGTCGAGCTTG
>DATKEI010000357.1:0-10026 GCA_035544455.1 Binatia bacterium
CGTATCTTCTGCGGATGGCCGAAGCCACCCACCACCCATCTCGTGGCCCCATTGAGTGCGGGAGCGCTCCGCAACACAGCGTGTCCCGCGGGGAGGGCCCCCACCCCACCCGGCGCTTTGTCGGCACATTTCTGACTCAGCACACTAGATGTCGTAGTAGAGGGCGAACTCGTACGGGTGCGGCCGGAGACGCACGGGGTCCACCTCGTTCTTGCGCTTGTAGTCGATCCAGGTCTCGATCAGGTCGGGCGTGAAGACATCGCCCTTGAGGAGGAAATCGTGGTCCTTCTCCAGGTTGTCGAGGACGATGTCGAGCGCGCCGGGAAGCTGCTTGATCTTCTTCTGCTCGGCCGGCGGCAGCTCGTAGAGATCCTTGTCGATTGGCTTGCCCGGGTCGATCTTGTTGGCGATGCCGTCGAGGCCCGCCATGACACACGCGGCGAAGGACAGGTACGGGTTGCACGTCGGATCCGGTGTGCGGAACTCGATGCGCTTGGCGCCCTCCGCCTTCGAGTACATGGGGATGCGGATCGCCGCGGAGCGGTTGCGCTGGCTGTACACGAGGTTGATCGGCGCCTCGTACCCGGGCACCAGCCGCTTGTAGCTGTTCGTGCTCGGGGCGATGAAGCCGAGGAGCGCCGGCGCGTGCTTGAGGATGCCGCCGATGTAGTACAGACACGTCTTCGAGATGTCGGCGTAGCCGCCGCGCTCGTAGAAGAGATTCTTGCCGTTCCGCCAGATCGACTGGTGCGTGTGCATCCCCGAGCCGTTGTCCTGGAACAGGGGCTTCGGCATGAAGGTGGCGGTCTTCCCCCACTTCCGCGCCGTCTGCTTTGCGCAGTACTTGTACCAGCAGACCTTGTCGGCCATCTTCGTCAGCGTGTCATACCGCATGTCGATCTCGGTCTGACCACCGGAGGCGACCTCATGGTGGTGGACCTCGACGCGCACCCCGACGGACTCGAGAGCCAGCACCATGTCCGACCGGATGTCCTGGAACGCGTCCATGGGCGGCACGGGGAAGTAGCCCTGCTTGTAGCGCGGCTTGTAGCCGAGGTTGGGGCGGTCCGGCGTGCCCTCCTTGCCCGTGTTCCACGCCCCCGCGTCGGAGTCGATGAAGTAGAAGCCGTAGTTGTAGCTCTGGTCGAAGCGGATGGAGTCGAAGAAGAAGAACTCGAGCTCGGGGCCGATGTAGATCGTGTCGCCCACGCCCGACTTCTTCACGTAGGCCTCGGCCTTCTGGGCCACGTAGCGGGGATCCCGGGTGTAGGCCTTGCCCGTCATCGGATCCTTCACGTTGCAGATCAGCACCAGGGTGGGCACCGCCGTGTACGGGTCCATCTGGGCCGAGGCCGGATCCGGGATGAGCAACATGTCGGATTCGTCGATCGTCTGGAAACCGCGGATCGACGACCCGTCGAACCCGAGCCCATCCTCGAAGATGCCCTCGCTGAGCTCGGAGACGGGAATGGAGAAGTGCTGCCAGAGGCCGGGGAGGTCGATGAAGCGCAGGTCGATGATCTTCACGCCCTTTTCCTTGGCCAGCTTGAGGACGTCCTTCGGGGTCATGCCGAGCCTCCTTCGCCAGGATGGGTTGACGACCAAAACGCGGGCGCCGGCAGGGGCAGCGCCCCCACCGGCCTCCCGACAGTATACGAGAGCCGAGCCGTGCGCCTCCTCAGGCGCTCTTGCGCCTCCTCAGGCGCTCTAGTGGGCCGGGCGCTTTGCCTCGGCCGGCCGCATGGTCGCCTCCGTGAACGCCCCACCGGCGTGCATCGTGAACTCTCCATACGACCCGCCCAGGGTGTAGGCGGTCTCGGAATGCTGGGACACGTCGAGCCCGGCCAGCTCTTCCTCGTCCGTGACCCGCAGCCCCATGGTTGCGTCGAGGATCTTCAGGATGACCGTGGTCACCACGAACCCGAGCACCAGGGTGACCGCCACCGCCACCATCTGGACCCACAGCTGCTTCGGGTTGCCGTAGAGCAGCCCGTCCCCGCCGGCCTCGTTCACCAGCGTGGTGGCAAAGATCCCCGTGGCCAGCGCCCCCCACGTGCCGCCGACGCCGTGCACGCCCACGACGTCCAGCGAGTCGTCGTAGCCGAGCTTCGTCTTGAGGTTGCACGCCAGGTAGCAGAAGACCCCGCCCAGGGCTCCGATGACGATGGCCGCCATCGGCGTGACGAAGCCGGCGGCCGGGGTGATGGCGACGAGCCCGGCCACCGCCCCCGACGCCGCGCCCAGAACCGTCGGCTTGCCGCGGGTCGACCACTCCGTGAACATCCACCCGAGGGCGGCCGCGGCCGCCGCGGTGTTGGTCGTGGTGAAGGCGTGCGCGGCCAGGCCGCTGGCGGACAGCGCGCTGCCGGCGTTGAACCCGAACCAGCCGAACCAGAGGAGCCCGGCCCCCATGACCGTCATGGGCAGGTTGTGGGGCGGCATCGGCTGGTGCCCGAATCCCCGGCGCCGGCCGATGACGAGCGCGGCGGCGAGCGCCGAGATGCCGGACGAGATGTGCACGACCGTGCCACCCGCGAAGTCGAGGGCGCCCAGGTTGCGGAGCCAGCCCCCCACGCCCCACACCCAGTGGGCGAGCGGGTCGTACACCAGGGTGGCCCACGCCAGGACGAAGATGATGAAGGTCGAGAATTTCTTCCGCTCCGCGAAGGCGCCGGTGATGAGCGCGGGGGTAATCACCGCGAACATCATCTGGAACAGCATGAACGCCTGGTGGGGAATGGTGGCCGCGTAGTCCGGGTTCGGCGCCTGCCCGACGCCCTGCAGCCCCAGCCACTCGAGTCCGCCGATGACACCTCCCTTGTCCGGGCCGAACGCGAGGGTATAGCCCCAGAGCACCCACTGCACCGAGATGAGGCAGAGGATGATGAAGCTGTGCATCAGGGTGCCCAGGGCGTTCTTCTGGCGCACCATGCCGCCGTAGAAGAGCGCGAGTCCCGGCGCCGTCATCAGCAGCACGAGGGCGCTCGAGGTGAGGATCCAGGCCGTGTCGCCCGAGTCGATCTCCGGGGGCGCCGGGGCCGCGGGGGCGGCGGGAGCCACGGGCGCGGGGGCGGCAGGGGCGGGCGTGGCGCTCTGGGCCCAGGCCCCCCCGGACACCGCGAGAACACCCGAGACCATGAGTCCGATCGCTGCCAGCCGAGTCGCTCTCACCACCGCTCCTCCTCCTTGTTGGCGTCCCCGGCCGGGGACGCCGACCGGTGGGAGTGACATGACGGAGCCGCGCTCACCTCGCGCGTGGCCCGGGGCCTACAGGGCACTCTCGTCGCGCTCCCCCGTGCGGATCCGGACGGCGGTGTCGACCGGCTGGACGAAGATCTTGCCGTCTCCGATGTTCCCGGTCTTCGCCGCCGCTGCCAGCACCCCGGACACCTTGTCCACGAGGTTGTCGGGGACCACGACCTCCACCTTGATCTTCGGCAGGAAATCCACCGTGTACTCGCCGCCGCGGTAGAGCTCGGTGTGGCCCTTCTGGCGTCCGAAGCCGCGGACCTCAGAGACCGTCATGCCGATCACACCGATCCCGGTGAGGGCTTCCTTGACGTCGTCGAGCTTGAACGGCTTGATGATCGCTTCGATCTTCTTCATTGCGCCCTCCCGGACGGGGCACGGATGCACCTCCCATGCCGGGAGATGCTGCCGACCTGGTCAATGGATTCGATGGGTTATGGGATGGATCGCGGAGTGGCCAGCGCGATCTGCACACGAAGTAGGCAGATGGCGCTGGGGGTGTCGCGACGCTGGGCACCGGCGGCGACGCCGGTCAGGGGCGGCGCTGGGGGATGCCGTGTCGGCGCATCTTCGAGTAGAGCGTCGGGCGGCGCAGGCCCAGGACCGATGCGGCGGCCTGCTTGTTCCAGCCCGTGCCCTCGAGCGCGCGGAGGATCGAGGCGCGCTCGATCTCCTCCAGCGACCCCGCGGGCGGACCCGCGGCCGGCCCCGCCGACGTCGCGCTCACGGAGTCGGGCAGGTCGCGGACCGTCACCACTGGACCCCGCGCCATCAGCACCGCGCGCTCGACGGCATGCTCGAGCTCGCGCACGTTGCCGGGCCAGAGGTACGACAGCATGTGCCGATACGCCTCGCCATCGATCCCCGCGACCGATCGCCCGTGCCGGACCCGGAAGCGCTCGAGAAACGTCTGGGCGAGGAGGGGGACGTCGCTCGGGCGCTCCCGGAGCGGCGGCACGGGGATGCACACGGTGTTCAGGCGAAAATACAGGTCCGCTCTCAGCTTGCCCTCGCGCACGGCCGCCTCGGGGTCGCGGTTGGTCGAGGAGATGAGCCGGAAGTCCACCGGCACGCTGCGGCCCCCGCCCAGGCGGCGGACCTGGTGGTCCTCCAGGACGCGCAGGAGCTTGGCCTGGAGGTCGACGGGCATCTCGGCGATCTCGTCGAGCAGCACCGAGCCGCGGTGGGCCTCCTCGAGCAGCCCGGCCTTGTCCGATCCCGCCCCCGTGAAGGCCCCTCGCGCGTAGCCGAAGAGCTCGGACTCGATGAGGTCCTTGGGAAGCGCCGCGCAGTTGATCTTGACCAGCGGCCCGCCCGCCCTCTGGCTCCGGGCGTGCACCGCGTTGGCGACCAGCTCCTTGCCGGTTCCGCTCTCCCCCACGATGAGGACGTTCGCGTCGGACTCGGCCACGGCGTCGAGGAGGTCGAAGACGCGCTTCATCGCCGGCGCGCTCCCCAGGATCTCGCCGGACGGGCCCTGGGCGGCGAGGCGGCGCCGCAGGTCCGACGTCTCGGCAACCAGCCGGCGGTGCTCGAGCGCGGCGGCGAGGAGCGCCGTGATCTCGTCGGGCTCGAAGGGCTTGGCCACGAAGTAGAATGCGCCCTGCTTGGTGGCCTCGACCGCCTTGGCGATGGACGAGTGCGCCGTCATGATGATGACCTCGAGGTCCGGCGCCCTCGCCTTGAGCAGACGCAGCAGGTGCAGCCCGTCGCCGTCGGGGAGCACGAGGTCGACCAGCGCCAGGGCAAACGACCGCTCCTCCAGGCGGACGAGCGCGGCCACCGTGGTGCCCGCGACCTCCACCTCGTACCGCTCGGCCTCGAGAATCAGCCGGAGCCCGTCGGCAATGGTGGGTTCGTCGTCGACGATCAGGAGACGCGGATTCACTTGGGCTCCACGGAGCGGCTCTCCACCGGCCGGCCGGCCGGTGCCCGGCCCTCGACGGGCAGGTGCACGGACACGCGGGTCCCCCGGCCGATCTCGCTGTGCACGTCGAGGCGGCCCCCGTGGAAGTGCACCACCGACCGGGCGATCGCCATGCCCAGGCCAGTGCCGTTGACCTTGGTGCTGAAGAACGGGTCGAAGATCCGGGCCTGTACCTCCGGGCTCATGCCGCAGCCGGTATCGCCCACGGTGAGGCACAGCTCCCCCTCGCCGACCCGGGCGCCGAGCAGGGTCAGCGTACCCCCGGCGTCCATGGCGTCCAGCCCGTTGAGGATGAGGTTCATGAAGACCTTCCTGAGCTCGCGCGGGTCCGCGTGCACGCGCGGCAGGCCCGCGGGGATCTCGCAAACGACCGTGACGTGCTTGGCCCCGACGCGATCCTGGGCGAGGGCGAGGCAGTCGTCGAGCAGGGGCGCCAGGTGGGTGGCCTCGCGGCGCAGCTCGGGCGCCCGCCCGAACGCGGTGATCTCCGTGACGAGGTCCGAGAGGTGGTCGATGGCATGGGCCATCTTGCTCGCGACCTCCCGCCCCTCCTGCTCTCCGATCTCCCCCAGGCGCTTCTCGAGGTGGCGCGCGTAGAGCTTGAGGCCACCCAGCGGATTGCGCAGCTCGTGCGCTACCTCGGTGGCGATCCGGCCCAGCGCGGCCAGCGCCCCGCTCCGGAGGCGCGCCAGCTCGTGGGCGTTCCGGAGGGCCGCCGCCGCTTGCGAGGACAGCACCGCGAGCAGGTCGAGCTCCTCCTCCGAGGGAGCGACACCGCCCGGGCTCTCCACGACGAGGGCGCCCGCGGCCTCGCCCTCCACAAGCAGCGGAGCGGCCAGGATGATCTTGCCGTGGGCCCCGGTCAGGGTGGTCGGCGCGCGCCGCTCGATGGCCGCGCGCGCCGCCGCCTCCAGCGAGCCGGGCGACTCGCTGGAGCCGCCCGCGCTCGCGGTGGCGCCGAGCACGCCCGCATCCTGCAGGAACACCACGGCGCACTCCGCCTCGGTGGCCTCCACCGTCGCCTGGGCCACCGCCTCCAGCATGCGCTCCGGCGTCCCGGACGAGGCGAGGGTCTCCCCGACGGCGCGCAGGAGGTTGCGGTCCCGGGCCCACCGGCGGGCCGACAGGGCGCGGCTGAGCTTGCCCCGGAGCTCCTCGGCGACAAAGGGCTTGGTGAGGTAGTCGAACGCCCCGCGCCGGACGGCCTCGACCGCGTTCTCGATGGTCCCGTGCGCGGTCATGATCAGCACGGGCAGGCCCGGCTGGCGGACATGGGCGGCCTCCATGAGGGCGAGCCCGTTGAGCGGCTCCATCCGCAGGTCGAACAGCGCGACGTCGAAGCCGCGCTCCTCCAGCGAGCGCAGGGCGTGGCGATGATCCCTCGCCGCCACCACCTCGAGCCCCATCGCGTCGAGGCGCATCTCCAGGACTTCGAGGATGTACGGGTCGTCGTCGACGACGAGCGTCCGCCCGGCTCTCATCGCTGCCTCCTCGGCCGCATCAGCGCCGCTTCTCCAGGTCGAGGTCCAGGCGCTTCAAGCGGCGCATGTCCTCCTTCAGGCGGTTGGCCTCCCCCGCCAGGCGGTTGGCTTCGCCCTCCAGCCGGTTGGCTTCGCCCTCCAGGCGGATGGCCTCGCCCGCCAGGCGAGTGGCCTCGCCGTCGAGGGCCAGCAGCTCGGCGAGAGCCGCCCGCCACGCCCGCGCTTCCGGGGTCCACCGGCTCTCCGGGTACTCCGTGGTCAGCTGGTCGAACGCGCCGTGCGCCGCCCGGTAGTCGCGCGCCGCCGACGCCGGGTCGACGAGGAGCCGTCCGAGCTCGTACAGGGCCCGCGCGCGCTCCGGATGAGTCGGGTAGTATCTGACGACCAGCTGGTATGTATCCCGCGCCGCCTCCGGCTGCCCGCTCTGGGCCAGCTTCTCGGCTTCGGCAACGAGCCGGCCAGCCTCCGAAGGCGTAGGGGGTGGCAGCGCCACCGCAAGCGGCGGAGGCGCCGGCGCCTCCGCCACGGGAGCCGGAGGCGGATCCGGGGTGGGCGGGCTCGGGGCGGGCGCCTCTACCACCGGCGCGGGGAAAGGCTCGATCAGCAGCGGGGGCGGGCCGGCGGCCCGGCATCCTGAGAGCGCCCCTGCCGCCAGGCCCGCGATGCCCACGAGGGATCGCAGGCGGAGCCCCCGTCTGCGCGGGACCGCCGTCACCTCACTCACCGCCCGACCGGCGGGGGAGCCGGACCACGAAGCGGCTTCCCCCGCCTTCCTCGGACCGGACATCGAGCGAGCCACCGTGCACCTCCACGAGCCCCTTGACGATGGCCAGCCCGAGCCCCGACCCGCTCCGGCCCCCGTGGGCCTGCCGGTAGGGCTCGAAGATCCGGGGCAGGACATCGGCGGGAATCCCGACTCCGGTGTCCTCCACGGAGATCGTCACGCCCCGGCCGACATCGCGCAACTCGACGCCGACCGATCCGCCGCGCGGCGTGAACTTGATCGCGTTGTCGAGGAGGTTCACCACCACGCGCACCAGCCGGTCCTCATCACCGACAATCGTGAAGTCCGCGCCCGTCGTCCGGCGCGCGACGACGATGTCCTGATCCTCGGCCTGGGGCCGGAGCTCGTCGATCGCGCGCGATACGAGCTTGTCGAGGTCGACGGGCAACCGGTCGAGGGGCAGCAGCCGGGCGCGCAGGCGCGAGAGCTCGAGAATGTGGTTGACGAGCCTGAGGAGGCGCTCCGAGCTGGCGCGGACGATCTCGACCAGACGCACCTGCTTCGGGTCGAGGGGGCCGGGCACCCGGTCCAGGAGGAGGTTGGTCGCCTCGCGGACGGAGGTGAGCGGGGTGCGCAGCTCGTGCGAGATGTGCGAGAAGAACTCCTCCTTCGCGCGCTCGGCCTCCCGGATGCGGACCGCCATCCGGTTGAACGAGCGGGTGAGCTCACCGATCTCGTCGCGGGCCCGCACGGGCAGCGGCTCCCGGAACGCGCCGTCCGCCAGCTCGGCGGTGGCGGCAGACAGGCGCCGGAGCGATCGCGTCATGCCGAGGGACAGAAGGCCGACAGCAGCCAGGGCCACCACCAGGACAACGGCCAGCCCCGCCCCCACCGCCTGCAGCGTGCGGTGCTCCAGCTCGAGGGCCGCGCTCTGCGCCTGGTCGACCGCCCGGTAGGTGGCGGAGACGAGGCCGTCCAGGGCCGTGGCCGCGGCCTGGGCCGCCGTTCGCGCATCGCCTTCGGCCAGGCGCAGCGCCGCCGCGCGCTGACCGCTCGCGACGAGGCGCCGCTGCTCGACGACGTGGCGCCGGTACTCGGCGAAGGCCTCCGCCGACTCGACGTGCTTGGCGATCTCGTCGCCGGTCGCCAGGAACGACCGGAGCAGCTCCAGGTCCGCGCTGACCTTTGCCGCCCGCTCACTCCACAGCTTGGCGTACTGCGGATCGCGGAGGACCAGGGCGCGGGTGTCCAGCCGCATGAGGGTATCGATCGACTCCCGCAGCGACAGCTCGAGGCGCAGAGCGGGCAGCGAGCCCGTCACGATGTCGCGGCTGACTCCGACCAGCCGATTGATGGTGAGGAGACTCCAGCCCGACAGCGCCACCAGCGCCACGATGACGACGGACGTGGTCAGAAATAGCTTGGTTCCCAGCCGCATGATCCGGACACACGCTAGCACAAGCCACGCCCGGGGGGGCCGGCAAGGCCCCTCCCCTCGTCGCCGCCCGTGCACGGCGCGGGGGCCGCCGTTGCCTTGACAGGCGGGGAGGTGGCGCGCAGTATGACGGGGCGCGTAGCATTTCGCCGCGGACCAAGACGACTCAGGAGCCGCCCGTGCATTTCGGCATCTCGCTGTCCGGACGTGGCCCACTCGCCTCCCCCGACATCCTGGGCAGGGTCGCGCAGCGTGCGGACGCCCTCCGCTTCTCGTCGATCTTCGTCACCGACCACGTGGTCATCCCGCTCGCCACGGACTCGGTGTACCCCTACTCCGCCACCGGCCGCGTCGCGGCGGACTGGGCCCAGGGCTACCTCGAACCGCTGACGGTCATGTCGTGGCTGGCCGGCATCACGCGGCACGCGAGGCTGGGGACCAGCGTGCTGGTGATCCCCTACCGCAATCCCGTCCTGACGGCGAAGATGCTCGCCACCCTGGACGTCGTCTCCGGCGGCCGGGTCATTCTCGGGGCGGGTGTCGGCTGGCTCCGGGAGGAGTTCGAGGCCTTGCACGCCGCCCCCTACGAGGAGCGCGGCCGCGTCACCGACGAGTACCTCCGCCTCATGCGGGAGTGCTGGACGCGCGAGCCGGTGTCGTTCGCGGGCCGGTACTACGATCTGCCCAGCGTGAGCGCCCTGCCCAAGCCCCTGCAGCCCGGCGGGATCCCCATCTGGATTGGCGGTCACACCGACGTGGCGATCCGGCGCGCGGGCGAGCTCGGGGACGGGTGGCACCCCATCGGCCTCCGGCCGCCCGCCGATCTCCGGCCCGACGAGTACCGGGCCAAGGCCGACCGGGTCCTCGAATGGGCGCGCAGGGCCGGGCGTGACCCCGGCGCGATCGCCCTCACCTTCCGCGCTCCCCTGGAGATCGCCCCACGGCGCGCGAAGTCCCCGGGTGGCGACCGCATCCCGCTGCGTGGCACGGCGGATCAGGTGGCGGACGACATCCGGAGCTACCAGGCCGCCGGCGTCACTCACTTCGTGTTCGACCTGGCCGCCACCGACCTCAGGGGTTGCCTGACCATCCTCGATCGATTCGCCGAGGATGTGCGCCCGGGGCTCCGCGGAGAGCGCGGCGGAGGCCGCCCGCGCGCCCCGCGCGCGCCCGCCGGCGGCGCGGGCCGGCGGCGGCCGGGATCGCCGGG
>DATKEI010000358.1:0-9811 GCA_035544455.1 Binatia bacterium
CACATCAGCCTGCCTCCGCTCGCCACCCCGTCGGCGCGCACGACGCTCGCCTCTTCCGCCGGCATGCGCGGTGCCCGGCGGACGCCCCAATCATGCACCGGTGAGCCCGGAGGCTCCAGCGCCTTGATCGGGCCGGGTACGCCCCGTGCCTACACCGGGGCACTTCGGGCTGATCGGCGCCGGTCGATCCGAGGGCGAGGTTCCGACCCGATACGCGCCGCCCTCGGCCGCACTGCGTGTCCCGCAGCTACCTGCGCGTCGGCGCCTGAGCGCGCGCTTCACATCCGGCGCCGGGCTCGTGGGACAGGCCGCGGCTCCCGCCGACGACCCGGCACGGGGCCTGGAATGGACACCATGGCGGCGAGGATCGGCGCCGCGCGGCCCGCATTGCGCTGGCGGCGAGCCGCGCTGGCGGCGAGCCGCGCTGGCGGCGATTGGTCGCGCCCGCGGTGACCCTGCCCGCCGGGGCTGCCGCAGAGAGTGCGGGCGCCACGCTCAAGGCCCTCGGCCTCGGCCATCAGCTCGGACGCACCATCGGGAGGGCCCAGCTGCGCGACGAGATGCGCCGGCGCCTGGAGCGAGCGCTTCCGCTCCGCGCTGGGCCGGCCTCCAGCCGTTCCGAGCCCCGCCATCCCGTGACGCGCGCGGACGCGCCGGCTCGGCGAACCGGGGCAGGAGTTACCGGGTAGCACCTTCCGGGTGCCGCGGAGTGGGTCCGGTTTCCCGCCGGTTTGCCGCACGCCCGCGGCGGCCCCCATCACTGCACACGGCGTGCACCCGCCCGGACGGACGCGCCACCACGTAGCCCTCGGAACCAGGGGGCGACCCGGAAGAGCGCATCCGGGTCGCCGCACCGCTCACTCGTCGCCCGTCCGGCCGTGGACCAAAGGCGTCTTCTGCCCCGGCCTCAGCGCCGGCGGGCGGGTGGAGCCTTCACGTCGCCGAAGAAGTCGATGTAATCGTCGATGCGGCGGTGACGATCTTCTCTGAGCACGGTGGCGATCACCAGCCACAGCTCCCGGGATCGAATCGCGATGGACGTCATCAGTCCCTCCTCACGCCCCGCTACGGGGCGACATGGATCCTCGTCACCTGCATGGCCGTGGCCACGCGCTGCCCGCCCCGTACCTCGTACCCCGCCTTGACGTCGGCCCCGGGGACAAGGAATTCGTCCGCGAGCGGCAGGCCGCCGGCCAGCACGAGCCTGGTGCCGTCATCCAGCGTGACCGCCCTGCGCACGAGGTCAACCCGGGCAATCTTTCCGGCCACGGGCGTTCGTTGTGTCTGGATCTCGACGGTCCGGGCTGACTGGTGCCAGCCCTCGGACGGCTGGGCCGCCGCACCGGCGGCGCCCGCCGCCACCGCGGCAATCCCGGCCAGCACGCTCATGTTCTTCATAGCTTTCATGCGTTCCCTCCTCCGGTCGAGCCGCGCGCGGTCCGCACCAGCTCGGCGGTCCTGGCGATCTGAGCGCCAGCCGTAGCAAGCAGACTGCCAGAGTGATGATTCGACGCGGGACCCCCGGGGAATATTCGGCGGACTTCCCGCTCCGCGGCGGGCGTGGCGTGCCCCTATCTGGACGCCGCGCGCTCCGTGATGTTCCCGTGGCGATGCCGGATCCGCGAGATCGTCTGCTCGCGCAGATAGCAGCGGAGCTCGAGGCGGCCGCTGGCGAGCACCGGCCAGTCGATGACGGCCACTCCGGCGCGGTTGGCGGCGGCGCGCAGCGCGAAGGACACGGGCTCCCAGGCGCGGAGGCGATCGGGGGCGTCCGCACCGACCAGGCGCCCGGCGAGCGCGGCCTCGGCCTCCACCGCCACCGACATCCCATCCCGCTCGGACATCCACGGCCAGGGCGCCTGGCCCGACGGTACGCTGACCGAAAGGGAGAGGCCGGCTGCGCAGGTTGCCAGCAGGATCTGGCACAGGGCGGTGGCGGGCTCCGTGCCCTCGATCGAGCCCCGCGCGAGGACACGGCACGGGCGATACCGGAAGATGTTCTGCTCGCCGAGCACGGCGCTCGGATCGTGCTCGCGACTGAAGTGCTCCCGCCAGGCGCGCGCGTAGCTCGCCGCGCTGGCGCGCACGAGATCTCGTGCCGCGGGCTCGTCCAGCTCGGCCAGGCACAGGTCCAGCATCTCCGCCATGGGGTCGGTCAGGGCCTCGCCAGGGGCCGAGGGCAGCGCCGACTGGCGCCAGCGCATCAGCTGGAAGACGTAGTTCGGACCGCCCGCCTTGGCGCCGGGCCCGACCGATGACGCCTTCCATCCTCCGAATGGCTGCCGGCGCACGATCGCGCCGGTGACGGGGCGGTTCACGTACAGGGACCCGGCCTCCACGCGGTCCTGCCAGAGGGCGATCTCGCGATCGTCCAGCGTGTGGATGCCGCTGGTGAGCCCGAACGCGGTGGCGTTGGCCAGGTCGATCGCCTCGTCGAGGTGCTCGGCGCGCATGAGCCCGAGCACGGGTCCGAAGCACTCCGTGCGGTGGAAGAACGAGCCGGCGGCGACGCCGAGCTTGATCCCCGGGGACCAGAGCTGCGGGTTGCGACCGTCGGGGCGGGGCTCGAGCAACCACTCCTCGCCATCCTCCAGCGTCGTGAGCGCGCGCCGGAGGTCGGGGCCGGGCGCCTGGGTGAGCGGAGTGATCCGGCTCGCCAGGTCCCAGGCCGGACCCACGGCGAGGCTCGCGGCGGCATCGCGGAGCTGCCGGCGGAAGCCGGGGTCGTCGTAGACCTCGGCCTCGCAGATGGCCAGGCTCGCCGCCGAGCACTTCTGTCCGTTGTGGCCGAAGGCGGACCGCGCGAGGTCGCGGGTGGCCTGGTCCCGGTCGGCAAGCGCGGTCACGACGATGGCGTTCTTGCCGCTCGTCTCCGCGAAGAGCCGCATGTCGGGCCGCCAGTCGAGAAACCGCCGGGCCGTCTCGATCGATCCGGTGAGGATGACCCCGTCCACCCGGGCATCGGTGACGAGGGCGCGCCCCACCTCGCCATCGGGACACGGGAGGAACTGGAGCACGTCGCGGGGGATCCCGGCATCCCACAGGCAGTTGACCAGCGCCCAGCCGACCAGGACCGCCTCGGGGGCCGGCTTGAGGATCACGGCGTTTCCCGCGGCGAGCGACGCCAGCACCCCGCCCGCCGGGATGGAGAGCGGGAAGTTCCACGGCGGGGTCACGACCACGACGCCGAGCGCCTCGGCCCGGCAACCGGCGATCTCGGCGGCCGCCTCGTGCACCGCGCGCCCGTAGTAGCGCGCGAAGTCGATGGCCTCGGAGACCTCGGGGTCGGCCTCCGTCACCACCTTGGCTCCGTCGAGGATCATGGCGCCGATCAGATCGCCGCGCCGCCGGCCCAGCTCGGTCGCGCACGCGTCGAGCAGGGCGAGGCGATCCTCGGGATCGCGCGCCGACCACGCCGGCGCCGCCGCCCGGGCGGCGGCCAGCGCGCGATCGACCTCGGCCCGGTCGGCCAGCGCGTACGCGTACACGCGATGGCCTGGCCGCGAGGGATCGGTGCCCTCCGCGCGGCCAACGGCCCCCTCGAACTGGCTCCCGACCTGGCACGGAATCGATTCCGGCCCGCGGTCTCGCCAGCGGCTGGCGACTTCCTCCACCCAGGCGCGGTTGGCAGCCAGGGTCCAGTCGGTGTCGGGCTCGTTGGCGAACTGCCGGGGCTGCGGGCGAGCCGGGCCGGGAGCTGCCGTCTCTGCTCGCCGGTCCTGGGTGCGGCGGGGCGCGTCGGTCAGCGCATCCTCGAGGCCGAAGGCGGCGACAAACCGGTCGCGCTCGGCCACCCACTCCGGGGAGCCGGGCTCCAGGTCGAACACGTGGCGCAGGAAGTTGTCGGGGGCGGTGTTCTCGTCGAGCCGGCGCACGAGGTAGGCGATGGCGCTGTGGAAGTCCTCGGCCTTGACCACGGGGGCGTAGAGCAGGAGCCCGCTCGCTCGCGCCCGGACCGCGCGCGCCTGGGGGTTGGCCATGCCCTCGAGCATCTCGAACTCCACCCTGGCCTCCAAGCCGCGCGCCTCGCGCAGGGTCAGGCCGTAGGCGACGTCGAAGAGGTTGTGGCTCGCCACCCCCAGGTGGACGGCGCGCGCGTGCTCGGGGCGGCAGCCGTACTCGACCATCCGCTTGTAGTTCGCGTCGACCTCGCGCTTGGTCGCGTACGGAGCCTGGGGCCAGCCGTGCGCGGCGGCCTCGATGCGCTCCATGGCGAGGTTCGCGCCCTTGACGATGCGGAGCTTGATCGGCGCGCCGCCGCGCCCGCAGCGGGCAAGGGCCCAGGCCGTCAGCGCCCGCTGCACCCGGTGCGAATCGGGCAGGTAGGCCTGCAGCACCACGCCGGCGTGGAGAGCCGAGAACTCCGGCTCGTCGAGCACCGCCTGGAAGGCGGCCACCGTGAGATCGAGATCGCGATACTCCTCCATGTCGAGGTTGACGAACTTCGGGGTGACCCGCCCGTCGGGGTGGCGATAGCGGTGCCGGAGGGCCGCCCGGTAGAGCGCGCGGAGCCGCTCGGCCACGCGGGCCACGGTGTGGCGAAAGGCGACGAGATCGATCTGGCTGAAGACGGACGAGACCTTGACGGAGATGTACTCGACGTCCTCGCGCGCGAGAAGGGCGATGTACGAATCGAGGCGGCGGGCCGCCTCCGCCTCGCCCAGCACCGCTTCGCCGAGCTGGTTCAGGTTGAGCCGCATGCCGTCCCGGCGCCGCTCCTCCAGGTAGCGGCGGAGGTCTTCCTCCTCCCCGGACAGGATCACGTTCTCGGTCTCGTGGCGGAGGCGGCTCACGATGGGCGGAACGATCAGGCTGGGGAGGTAGTGAGCCATGGCGCCGCCCAGCACCAGGGCGACACGCTCCCACCAGTCCATGTACCGGGGCACGCCGTAGCGCTCGAGCAGGTAGCTGAGCTGGTCGGCAATGCGCGCGGGGCGGCGGCTCCGGAACGCCTGGTCGGCGAGGGCGATGGTCAGCTCCTTGCCGCCGGGATCGGCGATCAAGCGGGCGAGCTTGCGGGCCTGGGCGCGCTCCTCCGGAGTCTCCCGGGCGCGCGCATCGCGCAACAGCGCCTCGGCGAGATCGACCGCGCGCTCCACCCGGTCGTCTGCCCGGGTCGTGCTCACGGGCGGCCGTCCGTCAGGCGCCAGCCGCCGTCCACCGGCAGCAACCGACACGCATCGTCGCCGGCCGCGTCCAGCCGACGCCAGAGAATCGTCGCCGGGGCAGGAGCCGCCATCAGCCGCGCGTGCGCGCCGCCGGCACCCGGCCCCGGGGCGCCGTGGCCCCCACTACGGGGGGCCCAGCGCGCCGAGGCGCCGCTCCAGGAACCGGCGCTGCGGCTCCTGACGGGTGAGGCCCAGGGCCCGCTCGTAGGCGGCGCGCGCCTCCGCCGTTCTCCCGAGCCGCCGGAACAGGTCCGCCCGCGCCGAGTGCGCCAGGTGATAGTCCTCCAGCTCGCCGCGGGCCAGGATGGCGTCGATGAGGGCGAGACCGGCGAGGGGACCGTCCCGCATCGCCACGGCCGCCGCGCGATTCAGCTCGACCACGGGCGACGGATCGGCCCGCGCCAGCACGTCGTACAGCCCGACGATCTGCGCCCAGTCCGTGACCGCGGCGGTGGGCGCCTCGGCGTGCACGGCCGCAATTGCCGCCTGGAGCGTGTACGGCCCGAAGCGTCGAGACGACAGTGCCCGCTCCAGCAGTGCCGTTCCCTCCGCGATCTGCTCGCGGTTCCAGAGCGAGCGGTCCTGCTCGTCCAGCAGGACCAGCTCGCCCGTGGACGAGGTGCGCGCGGTTCGCCGCGACTCGTGCAGCAGCATCAAGGCCAGGAGCCCCATCGCCTCCGGCTCGGGCAGCAGCTCGAGCAGGAGCCGTCCCAGCCGGATGGCCTCGGCCGAGAGGTCGTGCCGTGTCAGCGCCGCGCCCGACGACGCGGAGTACCCTTCGTTGAACACCAGGTACACGACGCGCAGCACGCTGTCGAGCCGGTCCGCCAGGTCGGCCCGCGGCGGCACCTGGTAGGGGATGTGCGCGTCGCGGATCCGCGCCTTGGCGCGCACGATGCGCTGGGCCACGGTGGGCGGATTGATGAGAAAGGCGCGCGCGATCTCCTCCGTCGTGAGCCCGCACACCTCGCGCAGCGTCAGCGCCACCTGCGCGTCCGGACGCACCGCGGGATGGCAGCACGTGAAGATCAGCCGCAGCCGGTCGTCCCCGACCTCCTCGTCGTCCCGCTCCGCGCCACCGCTGTCCGCCTCGAGCCGCTCGGCGAGCTCGGCCAGCGACGCGTCGAAGCGGGCGCGCCGGCGCATCCGGTCGATGGCCTTGAAGCGCCCGGCGGAGACGAGCCACGCCCGGGGATTGGCGGGTGTGCCGTCCCGGGGCCACTGGTCCAGCGCCGCCGCGAAGGCGTCCTGCAGGGCCTCCTCGGCGAGGTCGAAATCGCCGAGGACGCGGATCAGGGTGGCGAGGACGCGGCGCGAGTCGGCGCGGTAGACCTCGTCCACCGCCTCACGCGCCCGGCCGGCCGCATCCTCGCTCATCGGCGCCGGGTCGCCCTACGGCCGGCCCGGAGGCGTGATCGGCCGCACCTCGACGGTCCCCACGCGTGCACACGGAAACCCCGAGACCGCCAGCCCTCGGGCCTGGACACCGCGTCCTTCCCAGGAGTTCGACGAAGGCACCGCTCCCTGTGGCTCCCGCCGGGGTGGGCGGGGTGGAGCTCTTCACCGAAAACGTGCGGGCACCGAGCGCGGCCTCGCGTTCAGGCCTCCATCGCGACAACTGGCTCGAGCCGGATGGGCGTCGCCAGCGATGCCGACACGAGGCAGTTCTTCTCCGCCTTCTCGAGGACTCGCATCGCGCGCTCCCGGTCCGTACCCGCGGGGACCAGCAGGCGGGGTCGCAGCACGATCTCGGTGAAGCGCGTCCGGCCGGCGTCGCGATCCACGGTGCCTTCAGCCGAAAGCTCGAGCGAGACGAACTCCACCCGGGAGGCCTGCGCGACCGCGCGCAGCGTGAAGAGAAAGCAGGTCTGCACGGCGGCGAGCAGAAGCTGCTCCGGGCTCCAGGCGTCGCCGGGGCCGTCGAACTCGACGGGCGGGGCCGCGGGCAGGCTGGGGAGACCGCTGGCGGAAAGTGTCGCATAGCCGGCGGTCCCGCCGCTCAGCAACGCCTCGTAGCGATGTGGCAGTGGCTTCATGGCTTCTCCTCCGTGGCCTCCAGGGTCGAGGCCGGTGACACCAGCTCCTTCGCCGCGCTGGGACTTCCTGGCCGGAGGCGGTGGGGCGCGCCCGCCCCCGCTGAGGCTCCGGCGCCCCCATCGAGCACCCGTCTCCTCGATCGTCCCTTCCCCGGGCCCGGCTACGCCACCACGGCGGCGAGCCGACCCATCACTCGGGCGCCCGCACCGACAGCACCGGGCACGGCGCCAGACGGATGACCCGATCGGCGACGCTGCCCAGAAGCGCGCGCTCGAGGCCTCCGCGGCCCCGGGTGGCGATGACGATCAGGTCTGCGCGCTCGTCGCTGGCGACCGCCACGATCCGGTCGTGCGGGACGCCTCCCGTGACCACGACGCGCACGCGGCACCCTGCCGCCGCCGCCACGTCGGACCACTTGCGCAGCTCGCCCTCGGCCCAGGCGCGCTGCGAGGCGTAGACGGCGGCGACCCGCTCCGTCGAGAACGGCCCCTCGGAGTAAAGGGGTGTCTCCGGCACGACATGCGTCAAGATAAGCTCTGCGTTCGAGAGCCCGGCCACCCGCCGGGCGAGTGCCCAGGCCGCCTCCGATGGCTCGGAGAAATCGACGGGAACCACGATGCGAGAGAACCCTTCGGCGCTCATGTATCCATCCTCCACGGAATTGGTCGGCTGCGAGCGGCAAATCGTGCAGTCCGCCCCAGGCTGACCGAACATGCGGGTGCGCCCACCCGGTCCCTCCGGGAGCCGTGGGTTCGGGTCACGTCGCCACGGGCGCCGGGCGTCACGACGCCGGACCTCCGGGGAGGACCCTCGGGGCACCCGCGAACCTGACGCCCAGCGACCTGCGGCGCCAGGGGTTCGCGGACATCGGGTTGTGCCGGTGCGGCCGCCTTGACACCGAAGGCTCGGTGTCCCCAGGTCTCTCGGCACACCTGGCAGGTCGGACGGCGACGTAGGCGGTCACGGCCGGCCCCCCGTCGTCCGCCGCTCACCCCCGGCATCGTGCGCCGCAGGGAGCGGCGCGGCATCGTCGAGGGACGCGTCAACGACGGCCTCGGCGGGCTTGACCACGAGCACCGGGCGTTTCGTGCCGCGGAGCACGCGCTCGACGACGCTCCCGACCAGCGTCCGGGGGGCGCCCGCGCGACCGCCGGTGGCCATGACGATCATGTCCGCCTCGGTGAGATCCGCGGCCTTGACGATGGCGGCGGCCGGCGATCCGGACCACACGGCGGTGCTGACATCGAGTACTCCGTCGCGAGCAAGCCGCTGGCGCGTCGCGGCCAGGTAGCGCTCGCCTCTCTGCACGGCTGCTCGGTGTCGAACCGAGGCCTCCGCGGTAGGCTCCGGCGTCCCGAGCACGCGCAGCAGGTAGAGCTTGCCGCCAGGCTCTCTCGCAAGCTCGACCGCGGCCCGAAGTGCGGTCTCGGACGCTCGGCGCCCATCGAGCGGCACGAGAATCCGGCGCGGTTTCATGCCCCGCCCATCCCCACGACTCCCTTGCCCATCGCCGTACCCCGTGTCACAAGGCGCGCGCGATTGGAGTCGGTGTGTCCGCTGGCGGCGCTCCGGCGAGCCCTCCTTCGATCGCGTCGGCGACGGCATGGAGCCCATGGGCGGCTCTGGCACGGACGGCACGAGTCCGGGCGTCGATCAGCGTCGTCAGGAAATCTTTGAGCACCCAGACGGTCGTGGCACCGGTCATCAGGCCGAGAAGAAAGCTCTTCATCGCCGTGTCTCCCCTTGGCGAGAGGCGAGGCGCCAGGCACAGGCACGCGGTCATTGCCGCGACCCGTCGGATGCCGCTCGTACCCCCGCCTCGCGTTGTCGATCACCTCGCGAACACGCCTGATGGTGATGCAGCCTCCTTGCCAGGCGCAAGTCGGCGGGGCTCAGGGGCCGTGAAGGCACGGCCCCACGCTACTCCTCCTCGACCAGATCCCGCAGAGCGCGCAGCACGTCCACGGAGCTGACGATGCCCACCAGCTCCCGCGTGTCGGGCAGGACGACCGGGAGCGCTCCGACCTTGTGCTCGAGGAGGAGGTCGATCACGTCGCCGAGGCCCGTCTCGGGTTCGACGCAGATGACGTCCGCGCTCATGACGTTGATGACGGGTCTCGCCAGCTCCTTCCTGAGCGCCTCAGCGCCCTCGACCGTGAGGACCCGCGCGACGTCCAGGCCGGAGAAATCACGATCGCTCACCATGCCGGCGAGGACGCCGGCCCGCGCCACTGGCACATGGCGAATCTTCAGCTCGCGCATGAGATCCCACACCTCGGCGAGACTCGCCTGCGGGGTCACGGTCACAGGATTCGGGGTCATCACGTCACGGGCAGTCATGGCCTCCTCCTCGCTCTCCTGCCCTCAGCCCTCACGAGACCGCCAGCGCTCGGGCTTGGACAGACACACCCTCCCCCAGCAACTCGACGAACGCCCGGATGACGTCACTCGCGGTGAACATGCCCACCACCTTCCCGCCGTCGACCCCGGCAGTCCACCGCGGTGAGGCTCGGGCGCCCTTCAGTCTAGCGGGGATCGCGCCCGAGGTCCTCGTCGACATCCTGTCGAGAGCGGTGGCAGCGGTCGCAGCGCGTCCGGGACAGCAG
>DATKEI010000359.1:0-15631 GCA_035544455.1 Binatia bacterium
GGAAGGCCTCGGCGGCCATGGCGGCGGCGGTGGAGGAGCGGCTCGGGGACCGCGTGACCGGAGGCCTGGTCGTCGTCAAGGACGGCCACCTCGCCCCCACCCGCCGGGTGGAGCTGGTGGAGGCGGGGCATCCCGTGCCGGACGAGCGCGGCGCCGCCGCGGCGCTCCGGATCCGGGCCCTGGCCGAGAGCGCGGGGGCCGACGACCTGGTCCTGTTCCTCGTCTCGGGCGGGGGGTCGGCGCTGATTCCGGCACCGGTCCCGCCCATCACCCTCGACGAGAAGCAGGCGCTGACAAGGCTGCTCCTCGCCGCCGGCGCGACGATCAACCAGATGAACGCCGTGCGCAAGCACTGCTCGCTGCTCAAGGGGGGGCAGCTGGCTCGCGCCGCCTCGCCGGCCCGGGTCCACGCGCTCCTGCTGTCCGACGTCATCGGCGACCCGCTCGACGTGATCGCCTCCGGGCCGACCGCGCCCGACCCGTCCACCTTCGCCGATGCCCTGGCCGTCCTCGATCGCTTCGCGCTCCGGAGCCGGGTGCCGGCCGCGGTGCGCGCACGGCTGGAGGCAGGGGCGCGAGGCGAGGTGCCGGAGACTCCGAAGGCGGACGATCCGCTCTTCGCGCGCGTCGACAACGTCGTGATCGGCAACAACGAGGTCGTGGTCGAAGCGGCGGCGGCGCGGGCGCGCGCGCTGGGCTTCGCCCCCCTGGTGCTCACCCGCTCCCTCGCGGGCGAGGCTCGCGCAGTGGCGGGCGACCTGGTGGCGCAGGGCCGGGCGATCGCGGACGGCCAGGGGCCGATGGCCCGGCCGGCCTGCCTCATCGCCGGAGGCGAAACCACCGTCACCGTGTCCGGGTCGGGCCGCGGCGGGCGCTGCCAGGAGCTGGCGCTGGCGGCCGCCCTGGCGATCGACGGCGCCGGCCGGCTGGCGGTTCTCGCCGCGGGCACTGACGGCAACGACGGCCCGACGGATGCCGCGGGCGCAGTGGTGGACGGCGGCTCGATCGCGCGGGCCCGGGCGCGGGGGCTCGACCCGGCGGCGCGCCTCGCCGACAACGATTCCCACGTGCTCCTCGAGGCGACCGGGGACCTGATCGTCACCGGCCCCACCAACACGAACCTCCTCGACCTCTATCTCGTCCTGATCCGATGAGCTGGTCGGTGGCGGAGAAACCGGGGGGCGGCGGCGGCAGGCGGGCCGGTCGGGCCGGCGATGGCGGACCCGGCTCCCGACCCCTCCGCGGGGGCGGGGGCGGGGTGCTCAATCCGGGAGCAGCGTGCTCTTAGTGGCCGTCGCGACGACTTTCCTCGGCGCCAAGTCACCGGGTTATCCACCGTGTCCACACAGATCCTGTGGATAAGTTCGGGTGCGCGCGCTGTGCTATCCTGTGCAACGTATGTCCCGAACAAATCTTCTCGATCTTGATCCGGTCGCCCTCCAGGATCTGGCCGTCTCGCTCGGCGCCAAGCCCTACCGGGGCCGGCAGCTCGCCATCTGGCTCTATCAGAAGGATGCCGCCGACTTCGAGGCGATGTCAGACCTGCCGAAGCCGTTCCGGGCGGCGCTCGCCGGGCGATGCTTCGTCGGACTCCCCGCCGTCGAGCGCGCGACGCCGTCGGACGACGGAAGCCGCAAGCTGGTGCTCCGCCTGGAGGACGGGGCGCGCATCCAGGCGGTCCTGATGCCCGACGAGGACCGCCTGACGCTCTGTGTGTCCACCCAGGTCGGCTGCGGGTTCGGCTGCGCCTTCTGCCTGACGGGGACGATGGGTGCCGTGCGCGACCTCGCCGCGGGTGAGATCGTGGGCCAGGTGCTCGCCGCGCGCCGCGGTCTCGATCCGGGGCAGCGCATCACCCACGTGGTGTACATGGGCATGGGCGAGCCGCTCGCGAATTACGCGGCGACGGTGACATCGCTGCGGACGCTCACCGACGCCCGGGGCCTCGGGTTCTCGCCGCGCCGCATCACCGTGTCCACCGTGGGGCTGGTGCCGGCCCTCGAGCGGCTGGGGCGCGAAGCGCTGCGGGTCAACCTCGCCATTTCCCTGCACGCCGCCACGGACGAGGTGCGCGGCCGCCTGATGCCGATCAACCGCGGGTTCCCGATCGCCGACCTGATCGCCGCCTGCCGCCGTTTCCCGCTGGCGGCCCGGCAGCGGATCACCTTCGAGTACGTGCTCCTCGACGGCATGAACGCGTCGGCGGAGGATGCGCGGCGGCTCGTGTCGCTCCTGCGCGGGCTCAAGGCCAAGGTCAACCTGATCCCGTTCAACGATTGGCCCGGGGCTGGCTTCCAGCGGCCGCCGCTGGCCCGGATCCTCGGGTTCCAGGCGGTGCTGCTCGAGCACGGCGTCACCGCCACCGTGCGCTGGAGCAAGGGCGAGGACATCGGGGCGGCGTGCGGACAGCTCAAGGAGGCGGTGCCGGCGTGATCGGGGGCACGACGACCGGAGAGCCGGCGGCCGGCGGCCGGGTCCGCGAGCGCACCGTCTCGTTCACGACGCTCGGCTGCCGGCTCAACCAGGTCGAGTCGCAGGAGATGGCCGGACTCCTCGAGCGGCAGGGCTTCCGCGTGGCGGGGGACGAGCGGCCGGATGTCTGCGTGGTCAACACGTGCACGGTCACGGGGCGGGCCGACCTCTCCGACCGGCAGGCCATCAGGCGCCTCGCGCGGGAGAATCCCGGAGCGCTCCTCGTCGTGACCGGCTGCTATGCCCAGACCGACGCCGACGCGGTGGCGCGGATTCCGGGCGTGGACCTCGTGCTGGGCAATCTCGAAAAGTACCGTCTGCACGAGCTGCTCGAGGGCGCGGGCAAGCGCGCCGGACCCGCGGTGCACGTCGGCGATGTAGCCGGGGCGCGCGGCATTCCGCGGGCGCCCTTCTCAAGGGTCATCCGCCGGTCGCGCGCCTTCGTGAAAGTGCAGGACGGCTGCCAGCACCGCTGCGCCTTCTGCATCGTGCCCGCGGCGCGCGGAGCCAGCCGGAGCCAGGAGCCGAGGGTCGTGGTGGACCAGGTCCGCCTCCTCGTCGAGGCCGGGTACCGCGAGGTGACCCTGACCGGCGTCGACCTCGGCCACTACGGCTGGGATCTCGCACCGCGCGGGAGCCTCGCCGGGCTCGTGCGCGCGGTCGAGGACGAGGTGCCCGGCCTGTCCTGGCTCCGCCTGTCCTCCGTCCTCCCGGCCTACTTCACGCCGGAGCTGTTCGACGTCATCGAGGCCTCGCGCGTCCTCGTGCCGCACTTCCACGTGCCCCTGCAGAGCGGCAGCGACCGCGTCCTGCGCATCATGCGGCGCCCCTACAACACGCGGATGTACCGGCGTGTGATCGAGCGGCTGGCGGCCCGGCGCGAGGTGGGCCTCGGCGCCGATGTCATCGCCGGCCATCCGGGCGAGACGGAGGCCGACTTCGCGGAGACGGTCGCGCTGATCGCGGACCTGCCCTTCTCGTACCTGCACGTGTTCTCGTACTCGGACCGGCGGGGCACCGAGGCGGCTCGCCTGGGTGATCGCTCGGCCGCGGCCACCGTGACCGGGCGGAGCCGGCGGCTCCGGGCCCTGGGCGCGGAGAAGAGCCTCGCCTTCCGCCGCCGGCTCGTGGGAAGGACCGTGCCGGCGCTCGTGCTGGAGTCGCGCGATCGGGCGACGGGACTTCTGGCCGGGCTGACCGCGAGCTACGTCGAGGTGGCCCTCGCCGGGCCGGACGGCCTCGGGCGCCGGATCGTCCCCGTGGCGGTGACGGAGGCGGTCCCGGGCGCCACGCGGGGACGTCTGGCCGGAGAGCCGGCATGACCGCCACCCGCCGGGTGGCCAAGGGCACGAGACGATCGAGCGAGCCCGCGCCGGCGGTGGGGGTCATCGGCGGCAGCGGGCTCTACGAGATGGAGGGCCTGGAAGACGTCCGCTGGGTGGAGGTGCGGACGCCCTTCGGGCCGCCGTCCGACCGGTACTGTGTGGGGAGGCTGGGGGATCGTCGCGTCATCTTTCTGCCCCGCCACGGTCGGGGCCACCGGCGAACGCCGTCGGAGCTGAACTACCGCGCCAACATCTACGGGCTCAAGGCTCTCGGCGCCCGCTGGGTTCTGTCCGTCAGCGCGGTCGGCAGTCTGAAGGAGGAGATCCGACCCCTCGACGTGGTCGTGCCCGATCAGTTCTACGACCACACCCGGCATCGCGTGGGGTCGTTCTTCGGCGAGGGCATCGTGGGCCATGTCGGCATGGCCCATCCCGTGTGCATCGGGCTGGCTGGCCTCCTCGCGTCCGCCGGCGGCGAGGGCGGCGCCACGGTGCACCGCGGGGGGACCTACATCTGCATCGAGGGCCCGCAGTTCTCCACGCGGGGTGAGTCCGTCGTGTACCGACAGTGGGGCATGTCCGTCATCGGCATGACCAACATGCCGGAGGCCAAGCTGGCCCGGGAGGCCGAGCTGCACTACGCGACGCTCGCCCTCGTCACCGACTACGACGTCTGGCATCCCGAGCACGATGCGGTGACCGTCGAGGCCGTCGTGGCCAATCTGGTCAAGAACGTGGCGCTCGCCCGGGACGTGCTGCGCCGGGTGATCCCGAGGGTGGGGGGCATGGCGTGCGAGGTGGGCTGCGACCAGGCCCTCCGCGACGCCGTCATCACCGATCCGCGCCTGTTCCCGCCGCGCGTCCGCGCGCGGCTCGACCTTCTGATCGGGCGCCGCTTCCCGGTGACCCGGGCGAGGCGATCCCGTGGGTGATCTGGTCGTGGTCGGCTCCGTGGCCCTCGATACCGTGGAGACTCCCTTCGGCAGCGTGGCGGAGGCGCTCGGGGGCTCCGCAACCTACTTCTCCTACGCGGCGAGCTTCTTCACCCAGGTCCGGGTCGTGGCCGCGGTGGGGGCCGACTTTCCCGCCGAGCACCTGCGCCTCCTCGAGGGGCGTGGCGTCGACATCGGCGCCCTCCAGGTGGTGGCCGGCCGCAAGACCTTCCGGTGGACCGGCGAGTACGGTTTCGACCTGAACGAGGCGAAGACGCTCGACACCCAGCTGAACGTCTTCGCCGAGTTCCGGCCCTCGCTGCCTCCCGGTCTGCGCCGCGCGCCGTTCCTGTTCCTGGCCAACATCGATCCCGAGCTCCAGCTCGGCGTGCTCGAGCAGATGGACGGGCCGGAGTTCACGGCGCTCGACACCATGAACTTCTGGATCGACGGAAAGCGGGACGCGCTGCTCCGCGTGCTCAGGCGGGTCGACGCCCTCGTCATCAACGACGCGGAGGCCAGGATGCTGGCGCGCGAGCCCAACCTCATCCGCGCCGCTCACACCATCCAGGCGATGGGGCCGCGCGTCGTCGTCATCAAGCGCGGGGAGTACGGTGCCCTCATGGTGCTCGACGGGCGCTTCTTCTTCGCGCCGGCGTACCCCCTCGATTCCGTGTTCGATCCCACCGGGGCCGGCGACACCTTTGCCGGGGGCCTCATGGGCTACCTCGCCCGGGCGGGCACCGTCGACGCGATCACCATTCGCCGGGCCATCGTGCACGGGGCGGTCATGGCCTCCTTCGCGGTGGAGGATTTCTCGCTCGAGCGGCTCAAGCGGCTCGGCGCCGAGGAGATCGAGCAGCGCTACGCCGCCTTCCGGGAGATGGTGAAGGTCGAGGGCTAGTGTGCTGAGTCCGGCTATGTCAGGAGTTCTGGAGTCAGAGATGTGCCGACAAAGCGCCGGGTGGGGTGGGGGCCCCTCCCCGCGGGACACGCCTGTAACGCGGGAGCGCTGCCGGCACTCAATGGGGCACGAGATGGGTGGTGGGTGGCTTCGGCCATCCGCAGAAGATACGGTCCCGCGGGGAGGACCCCCACCCCACCCGGCGCCGCGAGTCGACGAACTTCTGACTCGGGACACTAGTCCGGGCTGTGCGTGAACAGAGGGCCACGCGTACCCTGAGGGGATGCGCGGGCGCGGAAGGGCACGTTCATGAATAGGTCGGGCCAGGGCATTGCGGCGGAGGCGAAGTACGAGCGTCTGCTGGAGCGGCTGCGCAAGATGGGGCGCGTGGTGGTCGCCTTCTCCGGGGGCGTGGATTCCACGCTCCTGGGCCGGGCGGCCCGGGACGCGATCGGCGACCGGGCCCTCCTGGTGACCGCTGACTCCGAGACCTATCCGGCCACCGAGCTCGCCGAGGCGCAGCGGCTGGCCGAGCTGATCGGCCTGCCTCACCGCGTGGTGCGAACCCACGAGCTGGAGAACCCCCGGTACGCGCGCAACGCGCCCGACCGCTGCTTCTTCTGCAAGGAGGAGCTGTTCACCCGGCTCGAGGCCATCGCGCGCGAGCACGCCGGAGCCCCGCTCGTGTACGGGGCCATCATGGACGATCTCGGCGATCACCGGCCGGGCATGGAGGCGGCGCGCCAGCACGGGGTGCGGGCACCCTTGATCGAGAGTGAGCTGTGGAAGGCCGAGGTGCGCGAGCTGTCCCGGGCGCTCGGGCTTCCCACCTGGGACAAGCCCTCGTTCGCCTGCCTGTCGTCGCGCTTTCAGTACGGGGACCGGATCACCGCCGAGAAGCTGCGCCAGGTGGACGCCGCCGAGGCGTGCCTGCGCGACCTCGGGTTCCGGCAGTTCCGCGTGCGCCACCACGATCGGCTGGCGCGCCTCGAGCTTCCGCCGGAGGAGATGGAGCGGGTCTTCGCGGACGGCCACCGCGAGACCATCGTCCGCCGCTTCCGCGAGCTGGGCTATTTGTTCGTGACGCTCGACCTCCTGGGCTTCCGGAGCGGGAGCGCGAACGAGGCCCTTCGGTGGATCGGCAAGCGCTGAGAGCGCTCCTCGAGGAGGTGGCCTGCGGCAGCACCGGGCCGGAGGAGGCCCTGGCCCGCCTGCGCGACCTGCCCGTCCGCGATCTCGGCTTCGCCCGCGTCGACCTGCACCGGGGCCTGCGACACGGCGCGCCCGAGGCAGTGTTCTGCCCGGGCAAGACACCGGCGCAGGTGGTGGCCATCCTGCGCCGGCTGGCCGAGCACCACGACAACGTGCTGGCCACCCGGGCCGAACCGGCGGTGATGGCGGCCATCGCGGAGAGCGGACTCGTCCACCGGCTCCACCCCGACGCCCGCATCGCCGTCGTGAACCCCCGGCCCTCCAGTGGGCGCGGCCTCATCGCGGTGGTGTCGGCCGGCACCGCCGACCTGCCCGTGGCCGAGGAGGCGGCGCTGGTCGCCGAGGCCCTGGGCAATCGCGTGGAGAGAGTGATCGACTGCGGTGTGGCCGGGCTTCATCGCTTGATTCCTCATCTCGGTCTCCTCCACGAGGCCAGCGCCATCGTGGTGGTGGCGGGCATGGAGGGCGCGCTGCCCAGCGTGGTGGGGGGCCTGGTCGACCGGCCGGTCATCGCCGTTCCCACCAGCGTGGGGTACGGCGCCTCGTTCGGGGGGCTCGCCGCGCTTCTCGCCATGCTCAACTCGTGCGCTCCCGGCATCTCCGTCGTCAACATCGACAACGGATATGGCGCCGCCGTACAGGCTAGTCAGATCAACTACCTGGCGGCCCGGACCCAATGCAATTCATGAACCCGGGGCCGGGCGCGGCCATCGGCGGCGGGCCGCAAGTCGGCTCGCCGCGCTCCGGATGAGGCTCGCGTACTTCGACTGCCCCAGCGGCGCCGCGGGCGACATGATCCTTGGCGCTCTGGTGGACGCCGGGCTCGCGTTCGAGGCGTTGCGGGACGGTCTGGCGCACCTGCCCCTGGCAGGCTACGCGCTGGAGAAGCGCGAGGTCATGAAGGGCCCCTTCCGCGCGACAAAGGTCGAGGTCCTGGTGCGGGGCGAGGAGCCCGACCACGGTCACGCCGCGCGCGGCGACGGGCCGGCCGGCGAGATGCACCGGCATCCACACCGGACCCTTCCGGACATCCTCGACATCCTCCACGCGAGCGCGCTGCCCGTGCCAGTGCTCGAGGCGGCGACGCGGATCTTCCGGCGCCTCGCCGAGGCCGAGGGGCGCGTGCACGGGATGCCCCCGGAGCGCGTGGTGTTTCACGACGTGGGCGCGGTCGACGCCATCGTGGACGTCACCGGGGCATGCCTCGGCCTCCACCTGCTCGGTGTGGAGGCCGTGCACTGCTCGGCGCTTCCCATCGGCGGGGGCTTCGTGCGCGGGGCCCACGGGACCATCCCCGTGCCGGCCCCGGGCACGGCCGAGCTGCTGAAGGGGATGCCGGTCGTCGACACGGGAGTCCGGCGGGAGCTGGTCACCCCGACCGGCGCGGCCATCCTGAGTACCCTGGCCGTCTCCCCGGGGTTCATGCCGGACATGACCATCGAGGCGGTGGGCTACGGGGCCGGCACGATGGAGCTGTCCACCCCGAACGTGATCCGCCTTGTCCTCGGCCGCGCCCCCGCGCCGGCCGTGGCCCCGGCGCCGGGAGAGCTCGAGGTCATCCTGCAGGTCGAGACCACAGTGGACGACATGTCGCCCCAGCTCTGGGAGCCCCTGCTGGAAGCCCTCCTCGAGGCAGGGGCTCTCGACGTGTACCTGACCCCGGTGATGATGAAGCGCAGCCGACCCGGGGTGGTGCTGACGGCCCTCTGCCACCCTGCGGCCCGGGCGGACGTCGCTCGCGTGCTCTTCCGGGAGTCGACGAGCATCGGCGTCCGGTGGACGGAGTACCGCCGGGAGCCGCTGGCCCGCGAGATCGTGAGGCTGGCGACGGCGTATGGTCCGGTGGACTTCAAGGTGTCCCGGCGCGACGGGCGGGTGATCACGGTCACGCCGGAGTTCGAGCAAGTGCGCCGCATTGCCCGGGACAAGGGGCTCGCCGTGCGCGAGGTGCTCGACGAGGCGCGGGCCGCCGGCCGGCAGCTTCTGGTCTGACGCGCGCGCCGCGTCAAAGACGGCGCCGCTCGCCCCCGACGCAGTTGACATCTCTCGCCGCGCGGAATACGGTGTAGCTCGCTTCGCCTGGCCTCCACGAACCTCAGAGACGAGGTGTGCGCGGATTGGTTACGACGCCAGCATCTTCAGCCCTGTGCCTCACGCCAACCCCGAACCCGGTTCCCAGGTAGGGAGGGACACGCGGTGAACAAGCGAAGCGTCTCCATGACGATCAACGGGACCACCCACACCCACGAGGTCGAGCCGCGGCTCCTCCTCGTCCACTACATCCGCGAGCTGGCCGGCCTCACCGGCACCCACGTCGGCTGCGACACCAGCCAGTGCGGGGCCTGCGTCATCCACATGAACGGACAGGCCGTGAAGTCGTGCACGCTCTTCGCCGTGCAGGCCAACGGCGCCCAGATCAAGACCATCGAGGGCCTGGCCACGGACGGCCAGCTGCATCCCATCCAGGATGCGTTCTGGGAGAAGCACGGGCTCCAGTGCGGGTTCTGCACACCGGGCATGATCATGTCCGCGGTGCAGCTCCTCGAGCGCTACCCGAAGCCGAGCGAGACGCAGATCCGGCACGAGCTCGAGGGCAATCTCTGCCGCTGCACCGGGTACCACAATATCGTCAAGGCCATCCAGTACGCCGCCGAGAAGATGGCGGGGAAGTAGGAGGGGCCAATGGCGACGGCCCGCGTGCTCGGAGCGAGCATCAAGCGACGCGAGGATCCGCGCTTCCTCACCGGGCGCGGCAACTACACCGACGACGTGAAGCTCCAGGGCCTCACCCATGCGGCGTTCGTCCGGAGCCCGCACGCCAACGCGCGCATCCGCGGCATCGACGTGGCCCAGGCCAAGGCCCATCCCGGCGTGGTCGCCGTCTTCACCGGCAAGGACATGACCGGCGTGCAGTCGCTGCCGTGCGGCTGGCTGCTCCCGGAGCTGAAGATCCCGGCTCATCCCCCCCTCGCCACGGAGGCGGCGCGCTATGTCGGCGACCCCGTGGCCGTGGTGATCGCCGAGACGCAGGCCGCGGCGCGCGACGCCGCCGACCTCGTGCAGGTGAACTGGGACGTGCTCCCCTCGGTGACGGCCACCGAGCAGGCCGCGGCCGCGGGCGCGCCCCAGATTCACGAGGTGGCCCCGTCCAACGTCGCCTTCAACTGGCAGATCGGCGACGCGGCGGCGACGGACGCCGTCTTCAAGACGGCGGACGTGGTGGTCAGAAAGCGCATCGTCAACCAGCGGCTGGTGGCGAACGCCCTCGAACCCCGGGCCTGCGCCGCCCGGTACGACGCGGCCACCGGCGACCTCACGCTGTGGGTGACCTCCCAGAACCCGCACGTGCATCGCCTGCTCATGACCGCGTTCGTCCTCGGCATCCCGGAGCACAAGGTCCGCGTCATCGCGCCGGACGTGGGCGGCGGGTTCGGCTCCAAGATCTTCCTCTACAACGAGGAGACCGTCTGCTCCTGGGCCACCCGCCAGATCAATCGGCCCGTGCGCTGGACGGCTCAGCGGACGGAGTCGTTCCAGACCGACGCTCACGGCCGCGACCACGTGACCGACGCCGAGATCGCCCTGTCGCGCGACGGCAAGATGCTCGGTCTCCGGGTCAAGACGGTGGCGAACCTCGGCGCCTACCTGTCGACGTTCGCGCCCGCGGTGCCGACGTATCTGTACGGCACCCTGCTCAATGGCGTCTACACCTTCGGGGCGATCCACTGCGCGGTGACCGGGGTCTTCACCAACACGACACCGGTCGACGCCTACCGGGGCGCGGGGCGGCCCGAGGCCTGCTACCTGGTCGAGCGGATGGTGGACGCCGCCGCCGCGCTGAAGATGGACACGGCCGAGATCCGGCGGCGGAACTTCATCCCGAAGTTCGCCAACGGGTTCGAGACCAAGGTGGCGCTGACCTACGACAGCGGCGACTACGCCGGCGCCTTCGACCGACTGCTCCAGATGTTCGACCTCAAGAAGTTCCGGACCGAGCAGGCGGCGGCGCGCCAGCAGGGCAAGCTGATGGGCGTTGGATTCTCCACCTACATCGAGGCGTGCAGCATCGCGCCGTCCAAGGTGGTGGGAGCCCTCGGCGCCCAGGCCGGTCTGTGGGAGTCGGGCACGGTGCGCGTGCATCCCACGGGGAAGGTGTCGGTGTACACGGGCTCGCACTCGCACGGGCAGGGGCACGAGACCACCTTTGCCCAGCTCGTGGCCGATCACCTGGGCATCCCCATGGACGACGTCGATATCATCCACGGGGACACGGGTTCGGTGCCGTTCGGCATGGGGACCTACGGGAGCCGCTCGGCGTCGGTGGGCGGGACCGCCCTCGTCATGTCGATGAACAAGATCAAGGAGAAGGGCAAGAAGATCGCCGCCCATCTCCTCGAGGCCGCGCCGGGCGACATGGACTATGCGGGCGGCCAGTTCTTCGTCAAGGGATCCCCGCAGAAGGCGGTGCCCTTCGGGCAGGTGGCGCTCACGGCCTACGTGCCCCACAACTACCCGGAGGGGCTCGAGCCCGGGCTCGAGGAGACGAGTTTTTACGACCCCTCGAACTTCTGCTTTCCCTTCGGCGCCCACGCCTGCGTCGTCGAGGTGGACCCGGACACCGGCGGGGTGAAGGTGGTCCGGTACCTCGCGGTTGATGACGTCGGCAACGTCATCAATCCGATGATCGTCGACGGCATGGTGCACGGGGGAATTGCCCAGGGCGTGGGCCAGGCCCTGTGGGAAGGCGCGGTGTACGAGAGCGAGTCCGGCCAGCTCCTGACCGGGAGCATGATGGACTACGCCCTGCCCAAGGCGGAGATGCTGCCCATGTACGAGACGGCGCGGACGGAGACGCCGACCCCGGTGAACCCGCTCGGCGTCAAGGGTGCGGGGGAGACGGGGACCATCGCCGCCACGCCCGCCGTGGTCAACGCGGTGGTGGACGCGCTCTCCGGCCTCGGCGTGGACCACATCGAGACGATGCCGCTCACGCCAGAGCGGGTCTGGAACACCATCCAGGCCGCCCGGGCCAGGAAGTAGGGGGGAGACCGAGCCATGTACCCTGCCCAGTTCGACTACCACACCCCGGGAACGATCAAGGAGGCGCTCGACCTCCTCGGCAAATTCAAGGACGAGGCCAAGGTGCTCGCCGGCGGGCATAGCCTGATCCCCGCCATGAAGCTCCGGCTGGCGCGGCCGGGCCATCTGGTGGACATCAGCAAGATCTCGGGCCTGCGCGGTATCAAGGAAGCGGGCAGCACGATCGTCATCGGCGCCATGACCACGCACCACGACATCGAGTCGTCGCCCGTCATCAAGAGCAAGTGCCCGGTGATGACCCAGGTGGCCGGTCTGGTCGGCGATCCGATGGTCCGGAACCTCGGCACCATCGGCGGGAGTTTGGCTCATGCCGACCCCGCGGCCGACTGGCCCGCGAGCATCATCGCCCTCGGGGCCGAGATGGTGATGGAAGGCGCCAAGGGCAAGCGCACGGTCAAGGCCGACGACTTCTTCAAGGGGCTGATGACCACCGCGGTGGGCCCCGACGAGATCCTGACCGAGATTCGCGTCCCCGCCTGCGGGCCGAACGTGGGCGCGTCCTACATGAAGTTCCCTCATCCGGCTTCGCGCTTCGCCGTCGTCGGGGTGTGTGCGGTGCTGACGCTGGACGGCGGCAAGGTGGCCAAGGCCGGCATCGGCATCACGGGCGCCGGCACCAGCGCCACCCGGGCCAAGGGTGTCGAGGCCGGCATCGTCGGGAAGACCCTCGACGCGGCGACCATCCAGGCCGCCGCCGACAAGGCTCCGGACGGGGTGGATGTACAGGCCGACCTTCAGGGCTCCGTCGAGTACAAGCAGCACCTCCTCAAGGTCTTCGCCAAGCGAGCGATCGAGGCGGCCGCAAAGAAGTGAAGCGGCCCCGGCCGCGTCCGGCCGAGCCCCGCGGACGGACCTCCGCGGGGCTTTCGTGTGTGGGTCGCCAGGAAGGGGCGGCATGACTGCGGCCATCGTCCTGGCCGCGGGGCTGTCGCGCCGCATGGGGCGCCCCAAGCTCCTCGAGGATCTCCACGGAGCGCCCCTGATCCGCCGCACCGTGCAGGCGGTGCTCGCCACCGGCATCGCGGAGGTCGTGGTCGTGGTCGGGCCGGGGCAGCCGGAGGCCTTTGCCGCCGCCCTCTCCGGACTTCCGGTGCGCATCGCCATCAACCCCGCGCCGGAGATGGGTCAGTCCAGCTCCCTCCGCCTGGGCGTCGAGGCGCTGGCCCCCGGCGCCGGTGACGTGCTGGTGGCCCTCGGCGATCAGCCGGAGCTGCCGGACGACGTGGTGGCGCGGCTCTCCGCTGCGCTCGAGCGGAGCGGGGCGGCCATCGCCGCGCCGCGGTACCGCGATGGCCGCGGCAATCCCGTGCTGTTTCGGGCCGCCGTGGTGCACGAGCTGAAGGCTCTCTCGGGTGACCGGGGAGCGCGATCCATCATCGACGACGATCCGGCCCGCGTCGCCCTGGTCGAGTTCGACCGGCCGATGCCAGCCGACGTGGACACCGCCGAGGACCTGGCGGCGCTCCGGGCGCGGAGCTCGCCGACCCGGGGTGTAGACTAGAGGACATCATGCGAGAAGAGATCAAGAAAATCCGCGACTTGATGGAGAGTGCCGACTACGTCACCGACCCTGCCATCGCCACGTCGGTCCACCTGGCCATGACCCTCCGGAAGCCTCTGCTCATCGAGGGGCATGCCGGGGTGGGCAAGACCGAGGTGGCCAAGGTGATGTCGCGGATGCTGGGCACGCGGCTCATCCGGCTGCAGTGCTACGAGGGCCTCGACGCGGCCCAGGCGCTGTACGAGTGGAACTATCCGAAGCAGATCCTGCATATCAAGCTCGAGGAGTCCACGGTCCACTCGGTGGAGGAGAAGGAGGCGGCCATCTTCTCGGAGCCTTTCCTGATCCGCCGCCCCCTGCTTCAAGCCATCAGCCAGGACGGGATGCCTCCCGTCCTTCTCATCGACGAGATCGACCGAGCTGACGAGGAGTTCGAGGCGTTTCTTCTGGAAGTACTTTCAGAGTTCCAGGTGACGATTCCGGAGATCGGGACGATCAAGGCGACTCATCCCCCCCACGTGATCCTCACCTCGAACCGGATCCGCGAGCTGTCGGACGCGCTCCGCCGCCGCTGTCTCTACCTCTGGGTCGACTTCCCCGACTTCGACAAGGAAGTCCGCATCGTCATGCGCAAGGTGCCGGGCGTCAACGAGCGCCTCGCCCAGGAGGTGACGCGCTTCATGGCGACGCTCCGGACAATCCGCCTGGCCAAGGTGCCCGGAGTCGCGGAGACGCTGGACTGGGCCCAGGCCCTGGCCGCGCTGCACGCGACGCACCTGGATCGTGAGCTGGTCGAGGAGACGCTCGGCTGCATCCTGAAGGACGCCGACGACATCCGCCGGGTGCGGCGCGAGCTCGGCACCGCCGGGCTGGGCCGCTTCCTGCCCGCCCAGGCCACCTGACCTCCCCGCCGCGGCTCGTGGCGCCTCCCCGCGACCTCGTCCGCGCGACCGTCCGCTTCGGGGCGACGCTGCGCGCCTCCGGCCTCCCCGTGACGGTGTCCGAGATCATGACCGCGGTGCGAGCGCTCGAGGTCGTGGACATCGCCGATCGCGAGGAGGTGCGCATGGCCCTGCGCGCCGCGCTCGTGAGCCGCGTCGAGGAGATCCCCCCGTTCGATCGGGCGTTCGACGCCTTCTGGCGATTCCAGGCGGACGAGGGCCAGGGCCTCGACGGGTTGGCGGCGGCGGCCCCGGCGCCCGGGCGCGAGGAGCCGGAGACCCCGCCCGGCTCCGCCCAGAACGCCGCGGAGAAGGAAGCCGCCCTCAGTCTGGAGGGCTGGGAAGACGAGGTGGCCGACGCGGACGGGGAGCCCCTCGAGGTGCCGGGGCTGTCAGAGCACGAGGTGCTGATGGACCGGGACTTCTCGACCTTCCCCGCGGAGCAGATCGAGGAGGTCGCGCGTCTCACCGTCCTGATCGCCAGACGGCTGGCCCGGCGGATGAGCCGGCGCCGCCGGCCAGTGCGGCGCGGGGGGGTCGTCGATCTGCGGCGGAGCATCCGGGCCAACATGATGAAGGGCGAGATCGTCGAGCTGCGGCGCCGGGAGCGGCGGCGGCGGAAGGTGCGGCTGGTGCTGCTGTGCGACGTGTCCGGTTCCATGGACCTGTACAGCCGGTTTCTCCTGCAGTTCCTGTACGCGCTCCAGAACGTCTTCGGACGCGTCGAGACGTTCACCTTCGCGACGCGGCTCACCCGGGTGACCGAGGCCCTCAAGGGGCCTTCGTACCGGCAGGCCCTCCGCCGTCTGACCGAGGTGCGGGACTTCTCCGGGGGCACGCGCATCGGCGAGTCCATCGCCGAGTTCAACCGCGAGTGGGGACGCCTGGTGCACCGGCAGACGATCGTCATCGTGCTCTCCGACGGCTGGGACACCGGCGAGCCCGAGGAGCTGGCCAGCGCCATGCTGGCCCTGCGCCGCAAGGCCGGGCGGGTCATCTGGCTCAATCCCCTCCTCGGCAATCCCTCGTACGAGCCGTTGACCCGCGGGATGGCCGCCGCGTTGCCGCTGGTGGATCGCTTCGCGGCCGCCCACAACCTGGCCAGCCTCCGCGATCTGGCGAGCCACCTCACGCTGAGGTAGCCTGGACCCAGGGGCTCGCCCCGCCGAGTGCCTCCCGCCGCGACCGGGCGGGCGGCGGGCCGGCCGGGGCGGGGCAGTGGTTGGCTGCTCGCCCCGGCACCG
>DATKEI010000360.1:0-21536 GCA_035544455.1 Binatia bacterium
GGTGGACTGGAAGGGGCGGCTCGGATGGGCCCATTCCACCCCGCTCATGCCCGTCGGCTGGATGGCGCCCGGACACGCGGCGCCCGTCGTCCCCTTCTGAGCGCCGTGAGCCAGCGGCCGGACTTCTGCTCAGGACACTAGTGTGCTGAGTCAGAAATGTGCCGACAAAGCGCCGGGCGGGGTGGGGGCCCTCCCCGCGGGACACGCTGTGTCGCGGAGCGCTACCGGCACTCAATGGGGCCACGAGATGGGTGGGGGGTGGCTTCGGCCATCCGCAGACGATACGGTCCCGCGGGGAGGGCCCCCACCCCGCCCGGCGCCGCGAGTCCACGAACTTCTGACTCGGGACACTAGGGGGTTCGGTCGGCACCACTCACGCGATCGATGATGTCGCCGGCCCCGGTCGCGACCGGGCTGGCCGTGCGAGGCCTGGCCCGGTGTATTCTTGGGGACGCTGTCCCCGGGGAGGTCCCATGCCAAGGAAGGAAATCATCCACGTCGATCTCGCCGCGTCCAACCCGAACCTGTCGCCGGCGACCCGGTTCGGCAACCTCGTCTTCGTGGCAGGGCAGACCGGTCGCCATCCGACGACGGGGCAGCTCGGCAAGGACATCCGCGAGCAGACCCGCAACGTCATGGAGCGGATCGCGCTGATCCTGGCCGCCGCGGGCACCAGCCTGGAGAACGTGCTCACCGTGACCACGCATCTGACCCGACGCGAGGACCTGGCGGCCTACAACGAGGAATACGCCCGGTACTTTCCGACCGGCAAGCCGGCGCGTACGACGGTGGAGGTCATGTTGAACGCTCCCGAGCTGCTGGTGGAGATCACCGTCACCGCGTGCATTCCCGACTGAGCCGCTGCGGCAGCGACTCGGTCCTGGTCGTCCGCTCCGGGCGCTCCTTCAGGGCGGTCCGGTGGCGATCGGCAAGATCGGGCGGATCCTCCCCCGGCACGTCCTGAACGAGGGGAGGATCCGCCCGATCTCGCCACCGACCCGTCTCCGCGGCGGCTCAGGCCGGAAGCGCGTCCGCCGTCTCGGCGAGCGTCTTCTCGAAGCGCCGGAGCACCTCGTCGATCTCGCCCTCGGTGATGATCAGCGGCGGGCACAGGGCGATCGTGTCCTGGAGGTTCCGCACGATCAGGCCGTTGTCCTTGGCCCGGGCGGTGAACAGCGGTCCCACCGAGCCCGGCGGGTCGAAGATGGCGCCCGTCGCCTTGTCCCGCACCAGCTCCACGCCGGCGAGCAGCCCCACGCCCCGGACGTCGCCCACGAGCGAGTGGTCGGCGAATCGCCGGAGGCCCTCCTGCAGGCGAGGCCCCACGCGCTGGACGTGGCCCACCAGGTCGCGCTCCCGCATGATGTCGAGCGTCTCCAGCGCCACCGCGCAGGACGCCGGGTGCCCGGAGTACGTGTAGCCGTGGGCGAAGACCCCGATCTTGTCGCTCTGCTGGAGCAGGGCCTGGTAGATGCCCTCGGAGATGACGGTGGCCGAGATCGGCAGGTACCCGGAGGACAGGGCCTTGGCCATCACCATGATGTCGGGCCGCAGGTCGTAGGTCTCGGTGCCGAACATGCGGCCGGTGCGCCCGAACCCGCAGATGACCTCGTCGGCGATGAACAGGACGTCGTACTTCCGGAGCACGGCCTGCACCTTCTCGAAGTACGTCCGCGGCGGCGGGATCGCGCCCCCCGCGCCCATGACGGGCTCGGCGATGAAGGCGGCCACCGTGTCCGGGTCCTCGCGGAGGATCTGGCCCTCGAGGCTCTCGGCCAGCCGGGTGGCGTACGCCTCCTCGGTCTCGCCGGGCTTGCCGTAGCGGTAGAAGTACGGGCAGTCGGCGTGCCGGATGTTGGCGATGGGCAGGTCGAAGTCGCGGTGGCTGGCGACAAGGCCGGTGAGGCTGCCCGCCGCCACCGTGGAGCCGTGGTAGCCGCGCACCCGGGCCAGGATCTTCTTCTTCCGGTGCAGTCCGCGGGCGTTGCTGTAGTACCAGACGAGCTTGATGGCGGTGTCGTTGGCCTCGGAGCCGGAGTTGTTGAAGAAGACGTGCGACATGGGGACGGGCATGAGCCCGATCAGGCGCTCGGCCAGCTCCACCGCCACGTCGTTCGTCTTGTGGGCGAAGAGATGGTAGTAGGGCAGCTTGCGCATCTGGCGCGCCGCCGCGTCGACCAGCCGCTCCTCGCCGAAGCCGAGCGAGGTGCACCACAGGCCGGCCATGGCCTCGATGTACTCGCGGCCCGTGTCGTCGTAGATGTAGATGCCCTTGCCGCTGGTGACGACCTGGGGCCCCTCCGTCTCGTGCCGGCGAAGGTTGGTGAAGGGATGGACCTGATAGGCCACGTCCCGCTGGCCGATGGAACCGCTGGTGGCGCTCATGGCGACGTCCCCTTTCGTGGGGGTGGGGGTGGCACGCGGTCGGGGCCGAGGCCCCGGGCGGCGGGCGGGATAACCACCGCCGGTCACACGCAATGGTATAGCCGGTCGGGCTCGAGGCGGCGGCCTCCGTGCATGCCCCCGGGCGCCCACTCGCGGCTTCGCTTCCGCGGGAGCGCCCCCGCGATCGGCCCCTGGCCGCGTGAGGCAGAGCGGTGGTGCGAGCGCGTGCCGCCTTCTGAAGCTCAGGGCGGCGGAGACTACCGCGAGCCTGGCCAATCCGTGAGGCGCTGCACCGTGCCCGGCGCGATCACGCCCCGCGGGTCGAGGACCGCGAGATCGCGCCGGGCGTCGCGCCGAATGCTGTACGTGAGATCCGGATCCGCCGTGCACTTCGCGCAGAAGGGCTCCGGACTCCCCGGATTGTCCGCGATCTGACGGACGAAGGATGGCCGATCCGCGAAGGCCAGGCGGGAGGCGATCATGTCCTTCGCCAGAAAGGGGTCCGGCTCGCCGTCGGGGAACGAGCCGTACACGCGGTGTTCAGTGCGTTCCGGGGGCATGCAACACGGCATGATGCTGCCGCGCGCGTCCAGCGTGATGCTCTGATAGAGCCAGCGGCAGGTCGGCGAGGAGGCCCGGCTCGGCTCGGAGAGCGCCCCTGTCTTGGCCGCCCGCTCGACCCAGGACTGCGCCAGGTGCGCATCGACCTCCGGTGCGACGTCGGCGGCGAACGAATCCCAGTGGTCCAGCGGGCCCGTGGTCGGCGCGTCGCGGAAGGCATGGGTGCCCGCCTTCGGCGAGTCGACAGCGCGCACGGAGGGGTCGTCCCAGTCAACCGGAGAGGGGGTGGCGATACAGATCTCGTCGACTCCGAGTTCCCTGGCGGTCCGGATGGCGAGGTCGATCTCGTGTTCGTTGTGCTCGAACGTCAGGTACTTCCAGAGAAGGTGGGGAGTGCTCGTCCCGTTCCGCCTCCGGGCCTCGACGAGCTTGCGAACGTTCTCGAAGCACAGGTCGAGGTTCCCGCGGCGCCGATAGAGCGCGTACGTCTCCTGCGTCGCTCCATCGAAGGACAGGAAGAGGCGGTTCAGGCCGGAGCAGACGAGCGCATCCACATCGAACGGGAGCGACAGGTTCGTCGAGAGGCAGGTATTCACGAAGTATCGCTTCGCGAAGCGTATGATCTCCGGGGTCCGCTTGTTCAGCAGGGGCTCCCCGTAGTTGTAGAAGACGACACCGCAGGCGAAGGGGCCGTACATCCTCATGAACCGCTCATAGATCTCCATGTTGAGGAGACCGTTGGGCCACGGGAATCGGCCCTGGAGGCTCGGGTTGGCGGTGTGAACGCAGCCCGGGCACCGGAGCTGACAGCTGTTCGAAGGGTCCAGCATGAGCTGGACTGGGCGTGAGGCTGGAACGGTATGCCGGTGGAGATAGTGATACTTGCCCACCGCCAGGTTGCAGAGCTTGAGCCCGAGGAGGCTCGCGTATGAACCGTAGACGTCCCGCAGGGCTCCGTGGAGCCGGGGCGTCTCCCGGTCGACGAGGGCGAGGAACTCCCGCTTCTCCAGGATCTCGGGCATCGCCGCCTCGAAGGCCGCGAGGATGGAATCCGCCGGGTTCGATGCCGCGGCCGCGATCTCGCTCCCGGGTTCTCGCCCAGGGGTCGAGATCGAGATCCCGTTCCGCGCCGAGCGAGCCCCCGTCAGCCGTCGGAGCCATTGAGACAGTTCAGCCATCTATCGCCTCCTCGCGCAGTCCGCGCGGGTCGTTCACGTTCCGGAGGGGTCAGCTCGGTGGCGCGCCACCTCGAGGCATCGTGCGCTCCGGAGCGGGAAGTGTCAACGGCCCGCATCGCGTCGCGGCTGCTGCGCGGAGTTCAGCCGGCGCTCTGGCCATGCGTCCGCTGGCCCTGTCCCCGCGGGGGGGAAGGGGCCTGGCTACGTGAAATGAGGGCGAGCCGGGCGTCCTGGACTCGGAGGCGGGCTCAAGGCCTTCGGGTCCAGTGGGGACAGCGCCGGCGTTCCCTCAGCGCAGCACGCGATCTCCCGTGGCCGAATCGAAGAACACGAGGCGGTCGGGGCGGAACGTGAAGCGGCGGCGCTCGCCCATGGTCATGGGTTGCTCGGCATCCACCTTCGCCACGATCGATGCCGGGCCGCCGTAGTCCAGGAACACCAGCGTCTCGTCGCCCATCGGCTCGATGAGGCTCACCCCCGCCGGCCAGCCCTCGCCGTCCGTGGACAGGCGCACGTGCTCGGGCCGGACGCCGAGCGTCACCGCGCCCCCGCGCCCGTCTTCCGCGCGGCCGAGCTCGAGCGCCACGCCGGCCGCGCTGAACAGGAGGCCCTCCCGGCCGGCCTCGACCGCCCCGTCGATGAAGTTCATGGCCGGGACGCCGAAGAATCCGGCCACGAACCGGTTGGCCGGGTCTCCGTACACGGTGAGGGGCGGCCCCACCTGCTGCACGAGTCCCCGGTCCATCACGACGATGCGATCGGCCATAGTCATGGCCTCCGCCTGGTCGTGGGTCACGTACACGAACGTGGCGCCGAGCGCGCGGTGCAGGCGCTTGAGCTCGGTGCGCATCTCCACGCGGAGCTTGGCGTCGAGGCTCGAGAGCGGCTCGTCCATGAGGAAGACGGCCGGCTTTGTCACGAGCGTGCGGGCCAGGGCCACGCGCTGGGCCTCGCCGCCCGAGCACTGGGCCGGCTTCTTGGCGAGAAGCGGGGTGATGCGCATGGCGGCGGCGGCGTCCTCGACGCGGCGCCGGACCTCGTCCGCGGGCACCCGGTGGACGCGGAGTCCGAAGGCGATGTTCTCGAAGACCGTCATGTGCGGGAACAGGGCCAGGTCCTGGAAGACCATGCCGAGGTCGCGGTCGCCGGGTTCCACGTCGTTGACCACGCGGTCGCCGATGATCACCTCGCCGCTGGTCGGCGTCTCCAGCCCGGAGATCATGTTCAGGGTGGTGGTCTTGCCGCAGCCCGACGGGCCGACGAACACGACGAACTCGCCGTCGCGGACCTCGAGGTTCACGCCGGCCACGGCGGTGATGCCACCGAACGTCTTGACCAGGTCCCGGAGGAGGATGCGGCTCACTTGCGGATCATCCCGAAGCTGAAGCCCTTGACCAGGTGGTTCTGGATCAGGATGCCGAGCACGACCACGGGCACGGTGATGACCGTCCCGATGGCCGCCTGGGGGCCGTACAGGCGCCCCTCGACCGCGCTCTGGAACTTGTTCAGCAGGACGGGGAGCGTGGTCACCCGAGGGTGCGTCAGCGTCAGGGCGAGCAGGAACTCGCTCCAGTTCAGGATGAAGATGAAGAGGAACGTCACCACCATGCCCGAGGCGACCAGCGGGAGCACGACGCGGCGGATGGTGTAGAGCCGGCCCGCGCCCATCATGCGGGCGGCGTGCTCGAGGGTGTAGGGCACCTCGTCGATGAAGCTCAGCATCATCCAGATCACGAAGGGCAGCGTTGTCGCCGTGTACAGCAGCCCCAGCCCCAGATAGGTGTCGAACAGGCTCACCCGCACGCCGAAGAGCACGTTCGTGGTGTAGGGGATCATGATCGCGTAGTACATCAGGATCGGAATGGCGACGACGATCGGCGGCACCATGCGGATGGTGAGGATCACGAACCGGAAGTTCTTGCCGCCCACCCCGAACCGCGACACCGAGTAGGCCAGGAACGTCCCCAGGAGCAGCGACGCGAGGGAGCTCGTGCCGCAGATGATCAGCGAGTCCCCCAGCGCGCCCCAGATGGCGAAGATCTGGTCGGAGGCCGAGCGGGCGAGGCCGCGCCCGAGGTGGCTGAAGGTGAAGATCTGGCGGTAGCTGTCGAGGGTGGGCTCGTGGGGCAGCCAGTGCGGGGGCCACGCCACCCACTCCCATGTCTTCTTGAAGGACGTGGACACCATCCAGAAGATGGGGAAGAGCACGAAGGCCGACCACGCGAGCAGAACGGCGTGGCGGAGCCAGGGGGCGAGGGCCCGCCCCCGCCGGCGGCGACCTCGCGGCGCGAGCGCGGGGGCGGGCCCGGCCGGCGCGCTCATGCCCGGCCCTCCCGGAGGACGGCGCTCCGCTGCCGGACGAGCAGGTAGATGCCGGCGTAGATCAGCCCGGCGAACATCACGAGGAGCAGGATCGAGGCGGCCGCGCCGAAGCTGAACTTGTTGAACTGCCAGACCTGACGCCAGAGGTAAAACGCCACCGTCTGGGTGGAGTTGCCAGGGCCCCCGAAGGTGAGGAGCACGGCCTGGTCGAAGATCTTGAGCGCCTCCATGCTGCGGATCACCACCGCGATCACGATGACGGGCTTGAGCAGCGGCAGCTGCACCCGCCAGAAGATCTGCCCGCGGCTGGCCCCCATCACGCGGGCGGCATTCACCAGCTGCTGCGGCAGGGCGGAGAAGCCCGACAGGAAGATGAGGAACGTGAGCGAGGTCCACTGCCAGACGTCGGCCAGGATGATGGCCCACTGCGCGGCCACCGGGTGGGAGAGCCACCGGATCCGCGGCTCCACCCCCAGCAGGGACGTGAGCGGGGCGAGGATCTGGTTCAGCGGGCCGGAGTCCAGGTAGATCATCGAGAAGTTGTAGCCGGCCACGACAGGAACCACCATCATGGGCACCAGGAACACCGTCGTGTACAGGCGCCGGCCGCGGAACCGCTGGGCGACGAGCATCGCGAGGACGAAGCCGATCAGCAGCTCGAGCGTCACCGCCGCCGTCGCGAAGTAGACCGTGCGCAGGAGCGCCCACCAGAACTCGCCGTCGGCGACGACGCTCGCGTAGTTGCCCAGCCCGTCGAAGAGGGCCTGCTCGAACGGGCGGTTGGCCCTCCACTTGAGCAGGCTGATGTAGACGGTGAGCGCGAAGGGGATGGCGAGGAGGAACAGGAACATCCCCTCCACCAGGACGAAGGGGATCAGGCGGAACACCCGCTCCTGGGCCAGCCAGGCGGCGGCCCCCCGCCGCCTGGTCCGGGCGGCGCCGCCCGCCCGGACCGCCGTCGCTCGCGCTTCAGCCATGCCGTGCGGAGGGCGCCGCCCTCACTCCAACCGGTCGATGTAGATCCCGCTGTCGACGCCCTGCCGCCAGGCCTGGATCTGGTAGGGGCGGCCAATGTCGTTCGTCACCTTGTTCCAGCCCGCCTCGATCCGCTTGGCCGCCTCCTCGGCGGAGACATTGCCGTTCATCACGTCGGCGAGCTGCTTGTCGAGGACGTTGAAGTACTCGTAGTTGCCCTCGAGCATCAGCAGCGACGCCGCGTACTTCGAGTTCTCCATGGTGGTGACGAGGAACTGCTCGCCGAACCGCTTGCGGATGGCCGCGTTCTTGAGGTTCGATTCGCGGAAGGGATCCCAGAACCCCTTCGGGTGGGCAATCGCCTCGTCGCCCACGGTGGGGCCGGTCAGCCACTGCATGAACCAGTAGGCGAGCTCCGGGTGCTTGCCGTACGCGCTGGCCATGTAGCCGGTGCCGGCGGCCTGGGGCGAGCGGCGCACGAGCTTGCCGTTGACGTTCACCTGGGGGATCAGGCAGGAGAGCTGCTTGTCCTTGACCACGCTCTTCTCGTTGCTGTTGGCGAAGCCCACCACCGACGGGAACGACATGACCGAGAAGGCCTGCCCGCTGGCCCAGAACGGATAGATCTGGGGCGTGCCCCAGCCCTGGATGTCGGGCGGCATGTACTTGACGATCGACGCGAACTGCTTGATGGCCCGGATGCCGTTCGGCGTGTTGATGCGCGGGTTCATGTCGCGGTCGAAGTAGAGCCCCCCGAGGTATGCGGGGAAGTGCCGGAAGGAGAAGTTGATGCTGCGATACCCCATCGCCCCGTAGAGCCCCTTGTCGAACGTCATGCCCCAGCGGCTCTGGCCGGGCTTGACGTGGAAGAAGGCGGCCATCTGCTCCCATTCGTCCATCGTCGCCGGACAGCCGGGCTCCTTGTTGAACTTGGCCTTGTACTCGGCCTTGACCTGCGGGTTGTCCAGGAGGTCCTTGCGCAGGACGAGGATCAGGTGGTCGCCGTCCAGGACGAACGTGTAGAGCTTGCCCCTGTAGTACTGCTGGTAGCCCAGCCCGGGCGCCACGCCCGAGAAGTCCGGCTTGCCACGCTCGGCGTACTGGTCCAGCGGCAGGATGACGCCGGCGCCGACGGCGTCGGGCGCCGTGTACGGGAAGTCGTTGAACATGTCGAACTCGCCCGTCTTGGCCACCGCCTCGGCCATGACCTTGGCCGGGATGTCCGTGTAGCCGAGCGGGACGATCTTGATCTTGATGCCCGTCAGCTTCTCCCAGCGCTCGGAGAAGTCCGGGAAGGAATTATTGTACAGCGAGGACAGCAAGATGGTCTGCTCCACGTTCTTGAGGCTGTGCTTCTGGAGATACGCCTTGGCGCCATTGATGGCGCGCTCCTCGACGGTGGCGCCGGGGACGGCCTGGGCCCAGGCCAGGGGACTCGCGCCGAGGACGATCAGGGCCGCCAGCACGGTCGACAGGATTCGCATCGTCTCCTCCTTGAGTGGCCTTGCGTGGCCGTTGCGTGAGCGAAACCCGCGCGCCCCGCTCCGGCTCGCTTGCGCGGTCCGCCTCGTCCGCCGGATGTTCCACCACGACCGAGGCCCGACCCGCCGTCCGTCCGGCCGCAGCCCGGGTGAACGCTCCGGATGAAGCGACCGTCGGGCCCGCAGTGTCCCTTCAATAGCGAACGGCCGGGCGATTGTCAATCCGGCGCGGCTCCACGGCCGAAGAGACTGGCCGCGGGCGCTGGCATCGTCGGGCCTGCACGTGTGGTTCCCGGACGCCGCCTCGGCCGAGTGGCCGGCGCTCGCGACCCTACGCGCCGGTCACCTCGCGCAGGAGCGCGAAGAACGCGCGCTTGCGCGGGGTGCCGATGGCCCAATCCACCGGCGGGTTCTGGTAGCCGTCGCGGTAGTTGCCGAAGAACTGGCCGCCGCCGGCGGCCTCGCCCGGGTCGAAGTAGCCCCAGCTCGCGTGGCACGACAGCGCCGACGTGAAGTGGTTGTGCGGGCGGTCGAAGTCGAAGTGGTCGTCCTCGTTGTAGACGATTGGCTTGGCGCGCCAGCCGGGCTGCGCGCGCACGGCGTCCACGCGCGCGCCGACCTCCGCCGGGTCGTCCATGCCGTTGCCGTGCAGCAGGATGAAGTCCGACACGCGGCAGACCGCCTCCGTCGGCAGCATCCGGCGCGTGAAGCTGGTCCCGACCAGGAGCCGCCGGCCCCGGCGCGTGACGGCGCGGGCCTGCTCGATCAGCTCGTGCACGCGCGGCGGCGTGAGGATCGCGTGCTCGTAGCGCGGCACGTCGCACTCGTTGTCGATCTCGATGACGACGTTGGCCAGGTCGCGGTCCAGCGCGAAGCCGCAGGCCTCGTCGACCGCGCGACGGACCGCCGCCTCGTCGCGCAGGCGCTCGTCCTGGCCGAAGTAGAAGAGCCCGAGGATGACGACCATGCCCTGCCCGGCGGCATTCTCGATCAGCCGGGCGGTGCGCGCGGCGAGTGCGGGCTTCAGCGCGCCGTCCGGCGCGAAGCCGCTCGCGTTCCACGGCTGCGAGCTGACGCTGGGCACGCCGGCCCACACGGCGTCCTCCTGCGCGGTGGGGTGGTGGCGCCGGACGTGCTCCAGCACCGACGCGCTGCGCTCCGCGCGGTAGTAGCCGAGTGGGCTGCCCCCCTGGAGGTTGACGCTGATGGCCGCGAGCCCGTGGGCACGATACGCGGGCAGCGCCGCGATCAGCTCGTCCGTGTTGCGCTCGGCGTCCCAGTTGCCCGTGTCCGGGTAGCCCCAGAGGCTCCGCGTGTACGGGTTGTCGTCGTCGAAGACGGCGTTCGCCATGCGGCTGTTGAGCAGCAGTCCCTCGATGCGCCAGCCTCGGTGGTCGCGGCCGGCGCAGGTGGGGACGCCGTCGATCAGCCAGTCCTCGCCGTCGATCGCGATGGTGGTCATGGGCGGGTGACGTCCGCGGTCAGATCGTTGGCGGACATCGTCGCCGTGTCGCTGGGTGTCAGAGGCGAGCGGGCGCTGAGCGGCGCGGTCACCGGATCACCTCGATCCGCGCGGCGTGTCCTGGGGCGGCGCCGAGCGGACCGTGGCACGTCACGAGCGAGGCATCGAACGCCTCGGCCAGGGCGACGTATACGCCATCGTACGCGGTGATGGTGTCCCGCAGCTGCCACACGCGATCGAGAAGGTCGACGTGCGGATGGCGCAGGATGTCGAGGAGCGTCAGGTCCTCCATCGCGTCCTCGGCGCGGGCGATGGGCACGTCTCCGGTGCGCACGAGGCGCCGCAGGGCCTGGACGACCTCCACGTCGAGGAGGTGCGGGGCGTGGAAGTCGTCGCCGTCGCGGAACAGGCGGGCCTCGACGCGCGAGCCGAGGTGCGTCTGGAGGAGCAGCTCTATCATGGCCGAGGCGTCGACGACGATCACGCGGACTCGCGCTCTCGGCGGATGACCTCCGCGGCCGGGACGCTCAGCGTGACGCGCGACCGGCCGTGGAGCCGCGCGAGCATCTCCTCGCGGGTTGGCCGCGCGGCGATCCGCTGGATCTCGGCGAGGAGGTAGTCCGACAGCGATTTGCCCTGCTCGGCGGCGCGCGCCTTCAGCTTCCGGTGCAGCGGTTCCGGCACGTTGCGGATCTGGATCATCTTGGACATGCTGAGAGCATGCTCGCATGCGCTCCACATGTCAACGGCCGGAGCGTGAACGGACGCTCGGCCCCGACAGGTCGAACCCTGGTGGTCCCGGGACCGGACGACCGCCGAGCTCGAGCGACAGCTGGCTCAGTTGACCGGGCGGGCGTCGCGGCCCGAAGCGCCGGTGGACGCTCCCAGCATGTACATTGGCCGGGGGCGCACCCTGCCGGATCACGCTAGCGATCATAAGCGCGCCTGGCGCGCCGTCGAGTACGCCGAGCAGAGTCGGTGAGACGAACGCTCCTCCGGACCCGGCGTCAGTCTGCCGGGAGGCATGAACGCGCATGATCGAACGGTGCTCCGGGCGGGACGTGCCCAAAGAGACCGTGGCCGCCTGTCCGCGTGGGCGGCGGGCAACAGGTGCGGACGTTCGGGACCGACTGCCGAGCTGTTGACGCCACGCAACCGCGACGGGTGCACGCGAGCGCTCCGCGTTCTCTTGACGGGCTGTCGATGGGTGGCCTAGCATCTTCGTGGGCCGACGCTGCGCTCACGACGACGACCTCTTCGCGGGTTCGAGGTCCGAGTCCCCATTCGAGAGGAGAGAGCACGCCCATGACGATCACCATTTACGGCGCCGGCGCGATCGGCGGGCTGGTCGGCGCCTACATGGCCCGGGCCGGTGAGGACGTTCTGCTCGTGGACAAGGTCGCCGAGCACGTCGACGCGATCAACACAGACGGGCTCCGCATCAGCGGCTTCGACAGCTTCACCGTCCGGACGCGCGCTACCGTGCCCGCCGCGCTGCGCGGGCCTCTCGGCGTGACGTTCCTGGCCGTGAAGTCGCAGGACACCGACGGCGCGCTCGACGTCCTGACGCCGCTGGCGGGCCCGGATACCGTGCTCGTGTCGCTGCAGAACGGGATGAATCCGCCGCGCATTGCGGCCCGTCTGGGCCCGGAGCGGGTGGTGGCGGCCTTCGTCAGCTTCCCGGCCGACTGGCAGGCCCCCGGCCACATCGAGCACGGCGGAGCCGGGAACATCTGGATCGGCGAGATGGACGGCCGCCCCAGCGAGCGGCTCTCCGGGATCCAGCGCCTCCTCGCCCACGCGGTGGGGGCTCACGTGACCGACAACATCGTCGGCTTCCTGTGGGCCAAGCAGATCGACTGCTCGCTGCTCTTCGCCCAGGCGGTCACGGACGAGACGTTCGCGGACGTGTACGGCGACCCGCGCTATCAGCCCACGCTCATCGCGCTGGTCGGCGAGGGCGTGGGCGTGGCGCAGGCGGCCGGGGTGCGCCTGCAGCGGTTCGACGAGTTCGATCCGCTGAAGCTGCGGCCGCGGACGCCCGCGGAGGAAGCCGAGGCGCGCGCGGTGCTCGACCGCTTTGCCGACTTCTGCCGCCCCCGCGTCAAGGTGCGGTCGGGGCCGTGGCGCGACCTCGCCGTGCGCAAGCGCCCGACCGAGGTCGACCACATGGTCGGCTGGGTCATCGCCGAGGGGCGCGCTCGGGGGATCGCCCTGCCGCTGAACGAGCACCTGGTGCGGCAGGTCAAGGAGATCGAGCAGGGCGAGCGCACGCGCGGTCTGCACAACCTCGACGAGCTGGAGAAGCGGCGACAGGAGCTGTATGGATCCTCGATCGGGCCGCGCTGACGGCCAGAAAGGCACTCCCCCACCCATGAAGAACGCAGGAACGCGCGCCACCCGGCGTCAGTTGCTGAAGCTGGCCGCCGCCGCCGGCGCCGTCGCGCTGGGCGGGCTGTCGTCCCGCCCCGCCCGCGCCGCGGCGCCGGAGCTGGTCGTCGGCATGTCGCTCGACCCCGGCCACCTCGACCCCCGCGTCGAGGCCGGCGGACCGGGATGGTCGATCTTCTCGCACATGTTCGACGGTTTCGTCTTCCGCGACGAGCGGACCCGGCCCATCCCGTGGCTGGTGACGAAGTGGGAGCAGGTGTCGCCCACGGTGTTGCGCTGGCATCTGCGCAAGGGCGTCAAGTTCCACAACGGCGAGGAGTTCACCGCCGAGTCCGTCAGGTTCTCGCTCGAGCAGTACGCGGCGCCCACCTCGCGCTCGCCCTGGAAGACGCGCATCGCGGTGATCCAGGAGTACCGGATCGTGGACGCGCACACGATCGACCTCGTCACCGGGCGCCCGAACCGGCCGCTCCTGCGCAACTCCACCTCGGCCATGGCGCTCTCGCCGCAGGCCTTCCGAGAGCTGGCCGAGCGCTTCCCCACCAACCCCGTCGGCACGGGGGCCATGAGGTTCGTCGAGTACCGGCCAGGGCAGCACGTGGTCATGCAGGCCGACCCCGGCTACTGGGGCACGAAGCCCCCCTTCTCGCAGATGCGCTTCCGCTTCATCCCCGAGAACGGCACGCGGCTCGCCGCACTCGAGGCGGGTGAAGTCATGGTTGTCAACAACGTGCCGCCCGACCAGATCCCGCGGCTGCGCGCCAACCCGAACCTCCAGGTCATCGCGTCGCCGACCAACCGCGTGATCTTCATCGCGCTGCGCACCGACCGCAAGCCGTTCAACGACAAGCGCGTCCGCCAGGCGCTCAACTACGCCATCGACCGCGAGGCGCTGACCAAGGGCATCATGGGCGGGATGGCGCCCATCGCCAAGGCGCCGCTGCCTCACGCGGTCTTCGGCTCGCATCCGAGCCTGCCGCCCTACACCTACGATCCGGAGCGGGCGAAGAAGCTCCTGGCGGAGGCCGGGGCCACGGGCGCGCCGTTCTTCCTCGGGGTGCCCAACGGCCGGTACCTCCTCGACAAGCAGGTGGGCGAGGCGATCGCCGGCTTCCTGGAAGCGGTCGGCCTCAAGGTCAGGTTCGAGAGCCAGCTCTGGAGCAGCTTCGTCAACGAGGTGACGAAGTACGAGAAGTCGAAGTACGACGGCTTCATGTTCGGCTGGGGCGTCGTCACCGGCGAGCCGGACCAGCTCATGGGCGACCACTTCCACTCGGCCGCCGTGAAGCGCACGCTCTACGCCAACCCGGAGGTGGACCGCCTGATCGGCGTGACCCGCGAGACCTTCGACGAGGCGCAGGTGCGGGCCGCCTACCTCAAGGCGCAGGAGATCATCTGGGACGAGTGCCCCTGGATCTGGCTCTTCGAGCAACCCGACATCAACGCCGTCAACAAGCGGCTCAAGTGGCCCGCCGGCCGCCGCGACGAGTATCTCCTCTTCCACGAGGCGCGCCTGGACCCCTGACGTTTTCCCCCGCGGTCGGAGCCCTGCTCCGGCCCCGGGCGGCGTCACCCCTCGACGTTGCGCAGCGTCGGGTCGAGCACGTCGCGCAGGCCGTCGCCGAGAAAGTTCGAGCCGGCGGCGGTGACCATGATGGCCAGGCCCGGGAAGGCGGCGATCCACCAGGCGTCTCGCAGGTAGTCGCGGCCGTCCGCGAGCATGCTGCCCCAGGTCGGCGTGGGCGGCGGCACGCCCAGACCGAGAAAGCCCAGCGACGCCTCGAGGATGATCATCCGCGCCACCTCGAACGAGGCGAGCACGAGAACCGGGCTGAGCACGCCGGGGGCCACGTGCCGCCACAGGATGCGCTGGTCGCTGGCGCCCAGGCTCCGCGCCGCCTCCACGAACTCCCGCGCCCGCAGGGCGAGGACGACGCCTCGCGTGGTGCGCGCGTACACCGGCCAGGTGGTGGCGGCGAACACGATGATGATGTTCCGCAGCGACGGTCCCATGAGCGCCACGATCGACAGGGCGAGCAGGATGAACGGGAAGGCCAGCTGCAGGTCGACGCCACGCATGACGACGCTCTCGATGCCGCCTCGGTAGTAGCCGGCGAGCAGGCCGAGGGTCATGCCGAGCAGCGCGGAGACCACCACCGCGGGCAGGCTGACCGCGAGCGACACGCGGCTGCCGTGGATGATCCGGCTCAGGATATCCCGGCCCAAATGGTCGGTCCCGAGCCAGGCCACCGCCCCCGAGCGGGGATCGGTGAAGCCGGGCGGCTTGAGGCGCAGCAGGATCTGCTGCGACGTCGGAGATCGCGGCGCCATCTGGTCGGCGAAGAGCGCCAGCCCGGTCACCGTCGCCATGACCACGAGGCCGACCACGGCGAGACGGTGCCGGCCGAAGCGATTCCAGCGTTGCCGGAACCGGGTGGGGGAGGCGATGTTCACGGGCTACGCCGTGGCGCGGATGCGCGGGTCCAGGACGTGGTAGAGCACGTCCACCGCCCAGTTGATGGTGACGACCAGGACGGCGGAGATGAACACGGCGCACTGCACGACGGGGTAGTCGTGCTGGTGGATGGCTGTCACGGTCAGCATGCCCACGCCGGGCCAGGCGAAGACGGTCTCGGTGATGACGGCGCCGCCGAGCAGGAGCCCGAGCTGGAGCCCGAGCAGGGTCACCACCGGGATCAGCGCGTTCCGGAGCGCGTGCCGCAGGATCACCGCCGGCTCGGCCAGCCCCTTGGCCCGGGCGGTCCGGACGTAATCCTGTCCGAGCACGTCCAGCATGCTCGAGCGCGTGAGGCGGATGATGAGCCCGATCAGGAACGTGCCAAGCGTCACTGCGGGCAGGACGAGGTGCTGCGGCCCGCCAGCGCCGGACACCGGGAACCAGCCCAGGTGGACGGAGAACACGACGATGAGCATCAAGCCCAGCCAGAACACGGGCATCGACTGGCCCAGGAGGGCCACGGCCATGGAGCCATGGTCCCAGAGGCTCAGGCGCTTGACCGCGGAGATCACGCCGATCGGCAACCCGAGGGCGACCGCGAAGACGAAGGCGCCGGCGGCCAGGAGCAACGTCGCCGGCAGCCGTTCCAGCACCACGGGCAGGGCGGGGCGCTGGGCGCGGATCGACACGCCGAAGTCACCCCGGACCGCGTTTCCGAGGAAGCGCGCGTACTGGGTGACCAGGGGCTCCTCGAGGCCGAGCGCCTGACGGAGGGCCGCGACCTGCTCCGGAGTCGCCTGCTCGCCGAGCATGATGACGGCCGGGTCTCCGGGCGTGAGGTGCAGCAGGCCGAAGACGACGACCGTCACCAGCCACACGAGGAACAGCGACTGCACGCTGCGCCAGACGAAGTACGCGACCACGTCCTACGCCTGGTTCACCGCCGTGCCCGCGCACCGGTGGCACTCGCGCTCGTCGAGGTGTGCCCGCCCGCTGCCGCGCGCCGAGCTCCGTGAGGCGGCGGCGCGCTGCCAGGTGTCGCGAGGAGGACCGGAGCGGACGTTGACGGAGCGCTCGGGCTGGATCGTCTGCCTCGTCGGGCGCGCGCGAGAGGGCACGTCGTGGACGGCCTGCGACCACCGCGGCTCCGCCGGCTCGGCTGCGCCACCGGCCGGTTGTGGCGGAGCGAGGTGCCGACGTCGCCCGTCACCGCGCGCCGGAGGTAGGCGAGGAACTGCTCGGGCCGGGGGCGGTCGAGGCCGAGCGTCCGCCGCATCTCCTGCATCACCTCGTGCGGCGCCGCCGCGCCCGCGGCCGGGCCCTCGCCTTCTGCCCCTTGCCCGCTTCCATCTCCTTGAGCACGTCGATGAGGGCGACCATGCCGTGCACGAGCGTGAGGGCCCCGGTGTGGAAGTAGGCGCTCTGCAGCACCTCGACCAGCTCCTCCGTGGTGGCGCCGAGCCGGAACGCCCGGCGGATGTGGTCCTTGATGCCGGGGCCGTAGCCGCCAATCGACACCGCGGCCACCACGATCATCTCGCGGAACTTCGGCGGCAGCTTGCCCCGCCGCACCGCCGTCAGCTCGTAGATGCGCTCGTAGGCCTCGAGGAAGTCCACGTCCACATCGGCCATGACCCGCAGCCAGTACGGCACGAACCCGCGCCGCCGCTCGCCGCGGCGGACGATCGCCTCTCGCCGGTCCACCTAGACCTCCACGTACGCTTTGCGCGTTCCCAGGAGGTAGGACGGGTCCCAGGTGCCGTTGACGAAGGCGTCGTACCCCGCGTCGAGGGCACCAGCCCCGAGCACACTCGCCTGTCTGAGCGCTTCGCGACGTGTCAGCATGCAGATCTCCTCTTGGGCGCGCCGAAAGTCGCCGGAGTTCACCGGTCGCGTACCGCGCAGTAGATTATCATTCTCGCGACCGGCCTCGGAGCGGCGGATGCAAGGATCTGCCGCGCGACTCACGACGAGGCGCATGCGCGGCGACGTGACGCCTGCTCGATGGGCGCCCACCCGTCGCCCGCGGCGCGGGCACGGCCCACCGTCGGGCTCGCATTCCTGATCGCCGAGCGGTTCGATACGCTCCGCGGCGTCGCCCGCAGTCAGAAGACGAAGGGCAGCGCGCACGCGGCGGCGCCCCGACCCTGCACAGGATCGCATCCACTGCGGTGATGCCCATACGGTGGCCGTGGGCCCTTCGTCTCGCCCTGAACCTTGACAGACGTGCACCGACCTCCTACGCTCCCCCCACCAGCCCACGTCGGGACGACTCACCGGAGGACCCCATGAAGAGAGCGTCGTTCGCCGCCATCTCGATCATCCTGCTCGCCGCCGCCACCCTGGCGGCCCTCGCCATCGCCCAGGACCTGCCCCGGCTCAACGTCAAGGCCATCGGGCTCAACAGCAACACCGTCGCCTCCGACATCGACGAGAAGACGTTCTGGACGAAGACGGTGCCGGAGGCCTCGAAGGGCCAAATCACCGCCGATTGGGTGCCCGTCGACCAGTCGGGCATCAAGGACTTCCAGATCGCCCGCATCGCGAAGCTCGGCGTCACGGACTTCGCCGCCAGCGACATCTCCAAGCTGGCCGGCGACGACCCGCGTTTCGAGGGCTGCGACCTGGCCGGCCTGGCGCTCGACATCCAGACCGCGCGCAAGGCGTGCGAGGCGTGGAAACCCGTCATGGCGCGCTCGATGGAGCGCTTCGGCGCCAAGCTCCTGAGCGTCGGCACCAATCCCCCTCAGGTGTTCTGGTGCCGCGCGCCCGTCAACGGCCTTGCCGACCTCCGCGGCAAGAAGGTCCGGGTCTTCAACAAGACGATGACCGACTTCATCCAGGCCGTGGGCGGGACGACGGTCACGCTGCCCTTCGGGGAGGTGGTGCCGGCCCTGCAGCGCGGCGTCGTCGACTGCGCGGTGACAGGCACGCTGTCCGGCAACACGGCGGGCTGGCCGGAGGTGACGAGCCACATCTACCCCCTCTACATGGGGTGGTCGATCAACGCGGAGTCCGTCTCCCTGCCGTCCTGGACCAAGTGGGGCGGCCCGGTGCAGAAGTTCTTCCTCGAGCAGTTCGCGCGTCTCGAGGACCAGATGTGGAAGACGGGCACCGAGGCGACGGCCGAGGCCGACAGCTGCAACGTGGGCAAGGACCCGTGCAAGCTCGGCAAGAAGGCGAAGATGACGATCGTCCCGGTGTCGGAGGCGGACAGGAAGCTCCACCGCGAGCTGATGGAGTCGGTGGTTCTTCTCAACTTCGGCAAGCGGTGCGGCAAGGACTGCGCCCGCGAGTGGAACGAGACCGTCGGGAAGGTCGTGAATCTCAGGATCCCGATTGACAAGATCTGACCGAGATCCGCTGCTCCGCGTCGCGCGGGCGGTCTCGCATGCCGGTGTCTGGCTCAGCGGCGCCCTGCTGGTGGGCGCCGCTGGCCTCGTCGGCGTGGACGTCGTGCTCCGGAGGTTCTTCGACATGTCGGTGGGCGGGGCCGACGAGATCTCGGGCTACGTGCTCGCCATCGGCAGCGCCTGGGCGTTCGGCTACTGTCTGCTGGACCGGGGCCACATCCGCATCGACTCCATCTACGTGAGGCTGCCCGCCCGCGCGCGGTCCGTGCTGGACGTCACGGCGGTGTTCGTCTTCACCGCGTTCATGGCGTTCGTCACCTGGCATGCCTGGGGCGTGCTCGACCAGTCCTGGTCGGTGGGCGCCCGCTCCATCTCGCCGCTGGCGACCCCGCTCGTCATCCCGCAGGCGGTCTGGCTGGTCGGCCTCCTGAGCGTGCTCTTCGCCGGCGTGGCGCTGCTGGCGCGGGCCGTGCCCGCGCTGGCGCGGGGTCGGGACGCCGAGGTGGGGCGGCTCGTGGGCTACCGCACGCTGAGCGAGGAGCTGGAGACGGAGCTCGAGCGCGAGCAGAGGCTTCGCGGTGAGCCCCGGCGGTGATCCCGACCACCGTCGTCGTCCTGCTGGCGCTGCTGGCCCTGAGCGTGCCAGTGGCGGTGGCGGTCGGCGCGCTGGGACTGGTCCTCGACCAGCTCTACTCGCCGCTCCCGCTCTCCCGCGCCCTCGGTGAGGTCACGTGGTCGGCCTCCACCGACTTCCTCCTGGTCGCCATTCCCCTCTTCATCCTGCTGGGCGAGATCCTGCTGCGCTCTGGCATCGCGGAGCGGATGTACGCGGCGATGGTCCAGTGGCTGTCGTGGCTGCCGGGCGGGCTCATGCACTCCAACATCGCCGCCAGCGCGCTGTTCTCCTCCATCAGCGGCTCCAGCGTGGCCACCGCAGCCACCATCGGCACGGTGGCGGTCGGTGAGATCGACAAGCGCGGCTACAACGAGCGGTTCTTCCTCGGCACGCTGGCCGCCGGCGGTACGCTGGGCATCCTCATCCCGCCCTCGATCAACATGATCGTCTACGGGGTCCTCACGCAGACCTCCATCCCGCAGCTCTACCTGGCCGGCATCGTGCCCGGCGTCGTGCTGGCCGCCCTCTTCATGCTGACGGTGCTCATTGGCTGCCTGATCCGGCCGAGGTGGGGCGGCCGGCGGGTGCAGACGACCTGGTCGAGCCGCATCGCGGCGCTGCCCGACCTGATCCCGCCGCTGCTGATCTTCGTCGTCGTGATCGGCTCCATCTACGCGGGGCTCGCCACCGCGACGGAGTCTGCCGCTCTCGGCGTGCTGGCCGCGCTGGCGGTGGCCGGGGCGCGGCGGCGGCTGACCTGGCCGGTGCTGCGCGAGATCGTCGAGGGCACGATGAAGACGACCGGGATGATCATGGCCATCCTGGTCGGCGCCTACTTTCTGAACTTCGTCATGATCTCCATCGGCCTGGCGCGGACCGTGAGCGACACCATCACCCACCTGGGGTGGTCGCCGGCCCAGACGCTCGTCGCCGTCATCGCCTTCTACGTCGTCCTCGGCATGTTCATGGAGACGCTGTCGATGATGGTCGCCACCATTCCCATCGTCACGCCGATCATGGTGGGGATGGGCTACGACCCCGTGTGGTTCGGGGTGCTGATCATCCTCCTCATCGAGACCGCACTCATCACCCCGCCCGTCGGCCTCAACCTCTATGTCGTCCAGGGCGTGCGCCCGCGCGGCCCCATCGCCGACGTGATCATCGGCGCCACGCCCTTCGTCGTCACGCTGTTCGCCATGATCGCGCTCCTGTCCGTCTTCCCGGCGCTCGCGCTCTGGATCCCCCGGAGCGCGATGCGATGAGCGCCGGCGTGCCGGGCACGCTCGACCAAGCACGGGAGTGATATACGTATCGATCACTCCGTGATATCGTCACGCCATGCGACACGCATCACCATCGAGACGCCGGTCGCCCCGCCCCGCCGCTGGGCGGTTCCTGCTGCGGATTCCGGCTGCCCTCCATGGCCTCTTGCGCGAGACGGCCCGTGATGCGGGCCTCTCCCTCAACGAGTACTGCGCCCGCCGCCTGGGCGCGCCAGGCAGCGCGCTCGCTGTCGAGGCGGACGCCGCCACGGCCGTGGCCCAGGCGGCGAGCCTCCTCGGCCGCGAGCTGATCGGGGTGCTCGCGTTCGGATCGTGGGCACGAGGAGATCTGGCGGCGGGCTCGGATGTCGACCTGCTCGTCGTGGCGGAGCCGGGTGTCGAGCTGACCCGCGAGCTCTACCGGCGATGGGACGCCACCCCCCTCCGCTGGGGTGAGCACCCGGTCGATCCGCACTTCGTCCACCTGCCCCCTCCGGAGGTGAGGGTGGCCGGGGTGTGGGCGGAGGCGGCCATCGACGGGGTCGTCCTCTTCGAGCGCGACTTCCGCCTCTCGTCCCGGCTCGTCCGGGTCCGCCGGGACATCGCCGCCGGGCGCATCGTTCGCCGAATGGCGCACGGGCAACCGTACTGGACCGAGGTGGCGTGAGCGTGCGGAACCCCGAGCTGGCCGCCGACTACGTGCAGCGCGCGGGCGTCAGGCTCCGGGCGCTCGACGTGCTCTTCGAGGCGGCGAGCTGGGCCGATGTGGTTCGCGAGTCCCAGGAGGCGCTCGAGCTGGCCCTGAAGGGGCTCCTCCGCGCTTCCGGCGTCGATCCCCCCCGGATCCACGACGTGGCTGACGTGCTGCTGGCCGAGCGAGACCGGCTGCCCCCGCCCTTGCAGGGCGAGGTGGAGCGCCTCGCCGCGCTCTCCCGCGACCTGCGCCGCGATCGGGAGCTCGCCTTCTACGGCGCCGAGGACCTCACGCCGTCGCGGTTCTACCGCGAGCCGGATGCGATCCGCGCTCGCGATGCCGCCCGTCTGGCCGTGCGGCTCGTCACCCCCTTCGTGCTCACGAAAAGCTGAGCGGCC
>DATKEI010000361.1:0-6590 GCA_035544455.1 Binatia bacterium
GCGCAGGCGCACGAGCGCGCCGGATTCGACAAGGTCCTCGTCGGCTACACGGGGACCGCGGCCGATGGCTTCCTGGTCTCGAGCTACGCGGCCGCCCACACCGAGCGGCTGGGGTACCTGATCGCCCACCGGCCCGGCTTCGTGGCGCCCACGCTGGCCGCGCGCAAGGCGGCCACGCTGGACCAGTTCACGGGCGGGCGGGTCGCGCTCCACATCATCACGGGCGGGAGCGACGTCGACCAGGCGCGCGACGGGGACTGGCTGGACCACGACACCCGCTATCGCCGCACCGACGAGTACCTCGAGATCGTGCGGCGTGTGTGGACGGAGGAGCGGCCCTTCGACCACGCGGGCGAGTTCTACCGGGTGGCCCGGGCGCACTCGGAGATCCGGTGCGCGCAGAAGCCCCACGTGCCGCTCTACTTCGGCGGGGCGTCGGCCGCGGCCCACGCCATCGGCGCCCGGCACGCCGACGTCTACATGCTCTGGGGCGAGCCCCTGGCCGCCATCCGCGAGCGGATCGCCGCGGTGCGGGCCGCCGCGGCCCCGCTCGTGCGGGAGCCCCGCATCAGCGTCTCGCTCCGCCCGATCATCGCCCCCACCGAGGCGCGGGCGTGGGAGAAGGCGCGCGGCATCCTGGCCGGGGTGCTCGCCAGGAGCGGAGATCGCACGCTGCCGAACCCCGAGGCCGTCGGCGCGCAGCGGCTCGTCGAGTTCGCCCGGCAGGCCGAGGTCCACGACAAGCGGCTGTGGACGCCCATCGCGGCGGCGGCGGGGGGCGCGGGCAACACCACCGCTCTGGTCGGCACGCCCGATCAGGTGGCCGAGTCGCTCCTCGACTACTGCGACCTGGGCGTGACCACCCTCCTCATCCGGGGCTTCGATCCCCTGAATGACGCCGTCGACTACGGCCGCGAGCTGATCCCGCTCGTCCGCGCCGAGGTCGCCCGACGCGATCGCGCCCGGGTGGCGGCGTGAGGGTGGGCGCGTCAGCGGACCGCATGAGCCAGGGCCGGGTGAGCTGACCGTGGCCAGGTTCCTGGCCGTCGTCGGGGCCGTGACGCCCCCGGGGCGGCTCAATGCCGCGGTGCAGTCCGCGGTGGACCTCGCGTCCGCCCAGCCCGGGGTGGCGACCGAGCTCCTGAACCTCGGCGAGCTCCGCCTCTCCTTCGCGGACGGCCGGCCGCTCGACCGATTCGGCGATGACACCGCCCGCGCCGTTGCGGCGCTGGGCGCGGCCGACGCCGTCCTGCTCGCGAGCCCCGTCTACCGCGCCTCGTTCACGGGCGCCCTCAAGAACTACCTCGACCTGGCCCCGGTGGACGCCCTGCTCGGCAAGCCGGTCGGGATCGTGGCCATGGGGGCGACCGCCCATCACTACCTGGGCGTGGACTGGCACCTGCGCGGCGTCCTCGCCTGGTTCGGCGCGCTGGTGGTCCCGACCAGCGTCTATCTCGACTCCAGTCACTTCCGCGACGGCAAGCTCGCCGACGCCGCCGCCAGCGCCGCCATGGCCGACCTCGTCACCGCGCTCCTCGCCATGGCCGGCTATCCGCGCGACCGGATGGGTCCCCCGCCCCTCGCCGCGGGCCGGGGATAGGACCGGACACCCGCGCGCCAGCCCTCTCTACCAGATCGTTCTGACCACGGGGCTGGCTCGGATCCGCGTGTCCTTCGTCACGAGCCGGACGCCCTCGACCCTCGCGGCGGCGGCAATCAGGCGGTCGGCCGGATCCGCCGGGAAGTCGCCGGGAGGCTGGGTCGCGCCGGCCCCCCACCCAGCGCCTCGTGGATCGCGACGGCCGACAGGCGCCGAGGCGGCTCGAGCCGTGCCACGGCCGGGCGTGGGTGCCGAGGAGAGAGTCAGCGCCCGGCATCCCAGGCACGAGCAGGAACGACCGGAGTCTCCACGTCGCCAGAGCCCTCGCGCACGACGCGGTTGGCGAGGACGCCGATGGCGGGGTTCGAGACCTCGACGAGGTCGCCGGGCTGGAGCGGGGGCACCGTCGGGCCGTCACAGCTCATCCAGATGACGTCGGACGGGTGCAGCGTCACGTAGCGCGACATGCGGGAGATGAAGTGGGCGACGCTGAAGATCATGCCGGACGTGTCGTACTCGGAGACGGTCTGGCCGTTGATTCGGACGGAGATGCGCTGGGCCATGGGATCGATGCCGCTGACCACGAACGGGCCCATCGGCTTGAAGGTGTCCGTGTTCTTGGCGCGCCACAGGGTCCGGTCGCGGCGCTGCCAGGCGCGCTCGCTCACGTCGTTGCCCAGCGTGTAGCCGGCGACGCAGCCGAGCGCCTCGGCCTCGGCCAGATGCCGGGCCTCCCGCCCGATCACCACGACCAGCTCACCCTCATACTCGACTGGCCCCTCGGAGTCGCGGGGAATGACGATGTCGGCCCCGCTCGGCACGAGCGCGTTCGGCGAGCGGTAGCCGACGTCGGCGTGCTCGGGGACCTTCACCGCCATGCCGTGGTGTCGGGCCGCCCACTCGATGTGCGCGCGGTAGTTGAGGCCGACCGCGTAGAAATTGGCGGGCGCCGCGGGCACGAGCAGCTTCGCCTCCGCGATGGGGACGCGGATGCGCGTCCGCCGATACTCGCCGAACCACGGGCGCCCCCGCACGACGTGGATCTCGCCGTCCTCCACGAAGCCGAAGACCGGCTTGCCCTCGAGCTCGATGCGGCACCAGCTCGTCATGATCGATCCTCCTGGTCCCGGGCCTGACCCCGGCTCAGGACGTCGGCGATGCGTTCGAAGGAGCGCGCCGCGGCCGGGCGCCTGGTCCGGGACAGAGGCCCCGCGCTCCCCGCCTGTGCCCGCAGGCACCCGGGGCCGGTACCGTCAGAAGTCGGCGGCGGTATCCTCGCGCCGCTCACCCCCGGTCGTCCCATCCCAGCGCCAGTCCTGGACCTCGGGCATGTCGTCGCCAAAGCGGCGGATGTACTGCTCGTGCTCGATCAGCTTCTCGCCGACCGCCTGCCTGACGCTGGCCGCCCGGGCGCCGAGCCCGGGCACGCGGTCGATGACGTCCTGCACCAGGTGGAAGCGATCCATCTGGTTGAGGACCACCATGTCGAAGGGCGTCGTGGTCGTACCCTCCTCCCGGTAGCCGCGCACGTGCAGGTTGCCGTGGTTCGTCCGCCGGTACGTCAGCCGGTGGATCAGCATCGGATAGCCGTGGAAGGCGAAGATGATGGGCTTGTCCCGGGTGAAGAGCACGTCGAACTCCGGGCCCGACAGCCCGTGCGGGTGCTCCTCGCGCGGCTGGAGCTTCATGAGATCGAGGACGTTGATGACCCGCACCTTGAGGTCCGGCAGGTGCCGGCGCAGCAGGTCGACGGCGGCGAGGGTCTCCAGCGTTGGCACGTCCCCGCAGCAGGCCATCACGACGTCGGGCTCGGCCCCCTGGTCGTTGCTGGCCCAGCCCCAGATGCCGATGCCGGCGGCGCAGTGCTTGAGCGCCTGGTCCATGGTGAGCCACTGCGGGGCCGGCTGCTTGCCCACCACCACGAGGTTGACGTAGTTGCGGCTGCGCAGGCAGTGGTCGGTGACGCTCAGCAGACAGTTGGCATCGGGCGGCAGGTAGATCCGGACGACCAGGGCCTTCTTGTTGACGATGTGGTCGATGAAGCCGGGATCCTGGTGGCTGAACCCGTTGTGGTCCTGCCGCCACACGTGGCTCGACAGGAGGTAGTTCAGCGAGGCGATGGGCCGCCGCCAGGGGATGCCGTGACAGACCTTGAGCCACTTGGCGTGCTGGTTGAACATCGAGTCGATGATGTGGATGAAGGCCTCGTAGCAGGAGAAGAAGCCGTGGCGGCCGGTCAGCAGATATCCCTCCAGCCAGCCCTGGCACTGGTGCTCGGAGAGCATCTCCATGACCCGCCCGTCCGGGGCGAGATGATCGTCGTACGGCAGGATCTCCGCGTTCCAGGTGCGCTTCGTCACGTCCAGGACGTCCTGCCAGCGGTTCGAGTTGTTCTCGTCGGGGCTGAAGAGGCGGAAGTTGCGCAACGCGAGGCTCTCCTTCATCACGTCGCGCAGGAACGTGCCCATGACGCGCGTCGCCTCCGCGGTCGAGGCCCCCGGGGCGGTCACCTCCACGGCGTAGCTCCGGAAGTCGGGCATCCGGAGGTCTCGCAGCAGGAGGCCGCCGTTGGCGTGCGGGTTGGCGCCCATCCGCCGCGAGCCCCGGGGGGCGAGCTCGGCCAGCTCCGCGACGAGCCGCCCGCTGGTGTCGAAGAGCTCCGCGGGCCGGTAGCCCTTCATCCACTGCTCCAGGAGCCGCACGTGCTCCGGGTTCTCGTGCATCTCGCCCATCGGCACCTGGTGCGCCCGCCAGTAGCCCTCCACCCGCCGGCCGTCGATCTCCTTCGGGCACGTCCACCCCTTGGGGCTGCGCAGGACGATCATGGGCCACCGCGGCCGCTCGCGGCGGCCGTCGACCCGCGCCGCTTTCTGGATCGACCGGATCTCCTGGACGATCGCGTCGAGCGTGCCGGCCATGAGCTGGTGCATCACCGCCGGGTCGTCGCCCTCGACGAAGTGCGGCGTGTATCCGTAGCCCCGGAAGAGATGGTCCAGCTCCTCGTGGGTGATGCGCGCGAGCACGGTGGGGTTGGCGATCTTGTAGCCGTTCAGATGCAGGATCGGCAGGACAGCGCCGTCCGTGGCCGGGTTCAGGAACTTGTTGGAGTGCCAGCTCGTGGCCATCGGCCCCGTCTCCGCCTCGCCGTCGCCCACCACGCACGCCACGATCAGGTCGGGGTTGTCGAAGGCGGCGCCGTGGGCGTGCGACATGGCGTAGCCGAGCTCACCGCCCTCGTGAATGGACCCCGGCGTCTCCGGGGCGGCATGGCTGGGGATCCCGCCCGGAAACGAGAACTGGGTGAACAGCCGCTTCAGCCCCGGCTCGTCCTGGGAGACGTCGGGGTAGACCTCGCTGTAGGTCCCCTCGAGGTAGGTGTTGGCGACCAGTCCCGGTCCCCCGTGGCCGGGGCCCGCGATGTAGATCATGTCCAGGTCGTCGCGCCGGATCACCCGGTTCAGGTGCGCGTAGATGAAGTTCAGGCCCGGAGTGGTGCCCCAGTGCCCGAGCAGGCGTGGCTTGATGTGCTCCCTGGTCAGCGGCTGCTTGAGGAGCGGGTTGTCGTAGAGGTAGATCTGCCCGACCGAAAGGTAGTTGGCCGCTCGCCAGTAGGCATCGAGCTTCCGGAGCTCGTCGGCCGCGAGCGGAGCGCGCGTCGCCGGCTCGCTCGGGGTCCTTTGCTCCCGGGGCGTCGTCGTGGCCATGATGCACGTCTCCTTTCGGGCGCAGGGTCCGCGCCGGACGGCGCGTGACACTCATGGAGACTGTACCTGATGCTGTCCCGGCCGGCCGTGAACGGATGAGTCGCCCAGGGCTCGTGTCCCGAGTCACAGATGTGCCGGCACGCACCGGGCGGGGCGGGAGCCGTCCCCGCGGGACACGTTGTCTCGCGGGAGCGTCGCCGGCAACTGGACACCGCCGCCCCCTCCCCCGTAAACGCAGACCAGGTTGCCGGCGGCCCGGATGACGAGCGCCACGCCGAGGAGCCAGAGCGGGTGCGGTCCGCTGGCCACCCAGTCGGCCGCGACGTAGCCCGGGCCGAAGGTGATCCAGGCCCCGCACGCGACGTGGCCGGCCAGGGCCAGGAGCGCGAGCACGACGCCCGCAACCAGGGCTCGCTGCCCCGCGGGCTGGTGGCGCGCGAGGACGCGCAGCGCATCCTCTCCGCGCGCGAAGAGCCGCGCCCCGAGCCCGCAAGCGATGGCCACGACCAGGCCGCCGGCCAGGAGGGCATGATCCACCACAGGCACCCCCTGCACCTCGACGATGTGCCGGGCGCCGATCAGCCAGACGCGCACCAGATACGAGCACACGGCGGCGATCACGCACGGCTCGAGGCTGTTGTCGCAGTAAGGGCCCTCACTTCAGCACACGGATCAGCACCCCCGCGGCCGCCTCGGCCGGCCGGCTCGAATTTCGGGCGAACCCCGAAGCCCGTGGTATACCCGGGTGAGGAAACCGCACCATGTATCTCGCCCATTTCGGTCTCAGCGAGGCGCCCTTCTCGATCACGCCGGACACGCGCTTCCTCTATCTGAGCGAGCGCCATCGGGACGCTCTGGCCCACCTCCTGTACGGGATCGGTGAGGGCGGGGGCTTCGTGCAGCTCACCGGCGAGGTGGGCACGGGCAAGACGACGTTGTGCCGGCGCTTCCTCGAGCAGGCGCCGAGTCACGTCGACGTGGCTCTCATCCTGAACCCGCGCCTGACCGGCCCCGAGCTCCTGGCCGCGATCTGCGACGAGTTGCGTGTCCCTTACCCTTCAGTGGCCAGTGTGAAGACCCTGGTGGATGCGCTCTCCCGCCACCTGATCGAGGCGCACGCCCGCGGCCGGCGCACGGTGCTCGTGATCGACGAGGCGCAGGACCTCGCCCCCGAGGTTCTGGAGGACGTGCGCCTGCTCACCAACCTCGAGACCTCGCGGGAAAAGCTCCTGCAGATCATCCTGATTGGCCAGCCTGAGCTGGGCCGGATGCTGGACCGCGACGAC
>DATKEI010000362.1:0-19210 GCA_035544455.1 Binatia bacterium
TACGTCGAGGCGCTGCGCGAGTACTGGCTGGCGCGCGCTGACCTTGTACAGATCGCGAGTGGCCGATTGCCGGTCGCGAACGGCGTGCGAACGGGCGGCGTCCGCGAGCCGATGAGAGGAAATGGCGGGGCGGGGCACTGAGGGGGGAGGGAGGGGATGGCGAAGAGGCTTTCTCGACGGCAGCTACTGGGCATTGGAGCGGGCTCGCTTGCGGCGGGGGCCGCATTGAGCCGGGAAGGTCACGCGAGGGGTCGGTATCAGCCGGCGGGGCCCGAGTCACCATCGCGAACAGGGCGGCGGACGCACTGGCAGAGGAGTTACAGCGGTGGCCCGGTCGATGTAGCGCCGCTGCCGCCGGGATTGCCGGGAGACCACTACCAGCCGGTCGTGGTCCCGAACGGGGCCGCCCTGCCCTTCACGGTGGTGGATGGAGTGAAGATCGTCCACCTGATCATCGACGAGGTCGACCACGCCTTTGACGCAGGCCTGCGGGCGAGGTGCTGGGGCTACAACGGGCGCGTGAACAGCACGGTGATCGAGGCGGTGGAAGGGGAGCGGATACGGATCTACGTGACGAATCGCTTGCCGGTACCGACATCGGTGCACTGGCATGGTCTGTATCTCCCCAACGGGATGGATGGCGTGGGAGGGCTGACGCAGCCGTACATCAAGGCCGGAGAGACGGCGAAGTACGAGTGGACCCTGCGGCAGTACGGCAGCTTCATGTTTCACTCCCATCACGACGAGATGACCCAGATGGGAATGGGGCTGATCGGCATGTTCGTGGTCCATCCGAGACATCCCTCGCCCGACTATCGCGTGGACCGCGACTTCTCCCTCATGATCAGCGAGTGGTCGGTGAAGGCAGGCACCGCCCGTCCGAACACCTTGGAGATGACGGACTTCAACGTGCTGACGATCAACGGCAAGGTGTTTCCCTCGACGGCGCCGCTGGTGTGCAAGACGGGAGACCGGGTGAGACTGCGGCTCGGCAACCTGGGGGCCATGGACCATCACCCGATGCACATCCACGGGTATCACTTTCGCATCACCGCGACGGACGGTGAGGACATCCCGCTGTCCGCCCAGTGGCCAGAGACGACGGTCCTGGTCGCGGTTGGACAGACGCGCAACGTCGAGTTCATCGCCGATGCCGCCGGCGACTGGGCATTTCACTGTCACATGACTCACCACGTCATGAACCAGATGGGCCATGAGTTCCCGAACATGGTGGGCGTCAAGCCGGGAGATCTCGACGAGAGAATTCGTCCGCTGCTGCCCGCATACATGACCCACGGCCAGACCGGGATGGACATGGGGAAGATGGCGGAGGTCATGCCGTATCCTCGGAACACGATCTCCATGAAGGGCGCCACCGGGCCATTCGGCGACTACATCTCGATGGGCGGGCTGTTCACGATCGTGAAGGTGCGCGACGAGCTGACGAGCTACGAGGAGGATCCCGGGTGGTATCGGCATCCGCCCGGGACGGTGGCGGTCAAGGCGAGCGAGGCGGAGCTGGCGCGGGACGGGATCGACGTCGCGAGCGCCGGGGACAGGAGGGAAGAGGGGCGGCGTGTGGGTATACTCGCTGTTCCGGGGCACTTCGGACCTGTGCGTGGAGGAGGGCAACGATGAGCGGACTGATGAGCGGACTGAGGATCGCGGCAATCAGCGCAGTGCTGACAGCGATGGCCACCATCAGCTATGGACAGGGCGGTGCGATGAGCCCTGAGCAGATGAAGATGATGAGCGATCAGATGAGGACGATGAGCGACCAGATGAAGGGCGGGAAGGCGACCCCTGACCAGATGAAGATGATGGGGGAGCACATGCAGATGATGGCCGACCGGATGAAGGATGGCCACATGACTCCGGATCAGATGAAGGCGATGAGTGAGCACATGAAGATGATGAACGAGCGCATGAAGGGCATGAAGGGCATGAAGGGCAGGATGCAGTAGCTCGGCCAGACCGAGGCGATGGTCCCTCGATCGGCTCTGCCGGCTCACCGGGGCGGACCGGGGCGCGGCCGGAGTGGAGGCAGGGGCGTAGCATGCGGAGCGGGCGGCGGCGAGGCCGGCGAGCGAAGGGCAACCGCCGCTGGGGGCGCGCAGGAAGGAAGTCGATTGCCGTGGTACTCGCCGGCGGCCTGGCCCTGGCCGCCGGCGCCGTGTGGCTTTCGAGGCGGGAGGAGCCTCCCCGCCCGGTGGTGCGGGTCCCCGAGCTGTCTGCCGCCGCCGTGGCTGGGAGGGAACTGTTCGACCGGAACTGCGCCCAGTGTCATGGTGAAAACGCCGGGGGGAGCGAGAACGGGCCGCCGCTTGTCCACCGCACGTATCATCCGGGCCATCACGCGGACGTCGCCTTCGAGCTGGCCGTGCGGCGTGGCGTGCGCGCTCACCACTGGCGCTTCGGGGACATGCCCGCCCAGCCTGCGGTGACGCCCGCGGAGGTCAGCCAGATCACGCGTTACATCCGTGAGCTCCAGCAGGCGAACGGGGTCTTCTGAACGTGGCCCGAGCCGCGGTGCACTGACGGCCCGCCGATGAGGTCTCGAGCGAGCGCTCCCGGCGTGGCAAAGGTTTCCTGAAGACGGCAACTGGAGGCCCCCAGCGATGACTCTCGGCCGCGAAGGACAGGGACACCCGCAAGCCTCGGCCGCGAAGGACCCGGTATGTGGCATGGACGTGGTGCCAGGCGAGGCGGCCGGCGGAAGCGCCCAGCACGCCGGAACGACTTACTGGTTCTGCAACCCGGGCTGCCGGGAGAAGTTCGGGGTGGACCCCGCGCGCTACACGGGGGCGGCGCCCACCCGACCGGCCGCTTCCCCGGTGGGCCCGAGCGCGGCGCGAGAGTACACATGCCCGATGGACCCGGAGGTCCGCCAGGTGGGGTCCGGAAGCTGTCCCAGGTGCGGCATGGCGCTCGAGCCGGTCACTTTCGAGGCGCCCGGCCGGACAGAGTGGGTGTGCCCCATGCACCCGCAGATCGTGCAGGGCGAGCCCGGGGCGTGCCCGATCTGCGGGATGGCTCTGGAGCCGCGCACGGCAGGCGCCACCGACGACGACAACCCCGAGCTGGCGGACATGACGCGCCGGTTCTGGGCGGGGCTGGTGCTGACGGTGCCCCTTCTGGTCGTGGCCATGTCCGACGTCATCCCGGGCCAGCCGCTCCAGCACGCGGTATCTCCGCGCATCCTCGCCTGGCTCCAGCTCGTGCTGGCGACTCCCGTCGTCCTCTGGGCCGGATGGCCGTTCTTCGAGCGAGCATGGGCCTCGGTCCGGCATCGAAGCCCCAACATGTTCACGCTCATCGCCATCGGGACGGGCATGGCCTACGCGTACAGCGTGGTGGCGACCCTCGCCCCCGGCCTCTTCCCGGAGGCGTTCGCGACCCATGGCGGCCAGGTGGGCCTCTACTTCGAGGTGGCGGCGATGATCACCGTCCTGGTCCTGCTCGGCCAGGTCCTGGAGCTCCGGGCGCGAAGCCAGACGAGCAGCGCCATCAAGGCCCTGCTCGGCCTCAGCCCCAAGACCGCTCGACGCATCGCCGGCTCGGGAGACGAGGAAGACGTCCCCCTCGAGCGCGTTCAGCCCGGCGATCGGCTGCGCGTTCGACCGGGAGAGCGGGTGCCGGTGGACGGCATCGTGCTCGAGGGGACCAGCGCCGTCGACGAGTCGATGGTGACCGGCGAGCCCATCCCCGTCGAGAAGGGACCGGGCGACCGCGCGACGGGCGGCACCGTGAACGGGACGGGAGGGTTCGTGATGCGGGCGGAACGGGTGGGGGCGGAGACCTTGCTCGCCCAGATCGTCCGCATGGTGGGCGAGGCTCAGCGGAGCCGGGCGCCCATCCAGCGCCTTGTCGATGTCGTGTCGGCGTGGTTCGTCCCGGCCGTGGTGGCGACAGCGGCGCTGACCGCGGTGGTGTGGGGATTCCTCGGGCCGGAGCCGAGCGGCGCCTACGCCCTGATCAACGCCGTGGCCGTGCTGATCATCGCCTGCCCCTGCGCCCTCGGGCTGGCGACCCCGATGTCGATCATGGTGGGCACCGGGCGCGGGGCGCTGGCCGGCGTCCTCATCAAGAACGCCGAAGCGCTCGAGGTGCTGGAAAAAGTCGACACGCTCGTCGTGGACAAGACCGGCACCCTGACCGAAGGCAAGCCCCGGCTGGCGTCGGTCGCGGCCCGTCCGGGGTTCGAGGAGGCTCAGGTGCTTGCGCTGGCGGCCAGCGTCGAGCGCGGGAGCGAGCACCCCCTGGCCGGCGCAATCGTCGCCGGCGCCCAGGAGCGCGGACTGGCTCTTCAGGCGGCCACGGAGTTTCGCTCCGTCACCGGCAAGGGGGTTCGCGGACGGGTCGGGCCGGCCGAGGTGGTGCTCGGCAACCATCGCCTCATGGAGGAACTGGGGCTGACGCTCGAGGACCTGGCGACCCAGGCGGACGCCCTCCGGCGCGAGGGGCAGACGGTGATGTTCCTCGCCGTGGATGGCCGCCCGGCGGGGCTCATCGGGGTGGCCGACCCGATCAAGCCGTCGACGGCCGAAGCGCTGCAGGCCCTCCGGCAGGAGGGGATCCGCGTGGTGATGCTCACCGGCGATAGTCGGACGACCGCCGAGGCCGTGGCGCGCACGCTCGAGATCGACGACGTGGAGGCCGAGGTGCTTCCCGAGCAGAAGGGTTCAGTGATCAAGCGGCTCCAGGCCGAGGGCCGCGTCGTGGCCATGGCGGGCGATGGTGTCAATGACGCCCCCGCCCTCGCCCAGGCCCACGTCGGGATCGCCATGGGCACCGGGACCGACGTCGCCATCGAGAGCGCGGGCGTCACCCTCGTCAGGGGCGACCTGCGCGGCATCGTGCGGGCCCGCCGGTTGAGCCGCGCCACCATGCGCAACATCCGCCAGAACCTGTTCTTCGCGTTCATCTACAACACCCTCGGGATACCGCTGGCGGCCGGAGTCCTGTACCCCGTGCTCGGGATCCTCCTGAGCCCCATCGTGGCCAGCGCCGCCATGACCCTGAGCTCGGTGTCGGTGATCGCCAACGCCCTCCGACTGCGTCGTCTCTCGCTGTGACCATGACCATGACCCAGCGGACCGGCTCCTACCCTGAGGGCAGCACGGGGGATCGCCATGCCGACCACTCGTAGGGCCCGAGCTGTCGCGCTGTCGCTCGCACTCGTGGCCTCCGCGGCGAGCCCGGCGGGCGCCCAGCTGACGCGAGAAGCGCTCGTTGCCGCCGCCGAGCGTGCACCTGGCCCGGCGAAGGGCCGTGACAGCGCGCTCATCACCATGGTGGAGTTCTCGGACTTTCAGTGCAGTTACTGCCGGAAGTTCTGGGCAGAAACGATGCCGAGACTCGAGACCGAGTACGTCAACACCGGAAAGGTGCGGTTCATCTTCCGCCACCTCGCCGTGCTCGGTCCGGGATCGCAACGCGCGGCCGAGGCGGCGGAGTGCGCAGGCGAGCAAGGAAAGTTCTGGGCGTTCCACGACGCCCTTTTCGAGCGGGCCGGACGACTACCCGACACTCAGGCGATGCGACAGTTGCGACTCGATATGGCGGCGTTCGACGCCTGTCTTGGATCGGGCCGACATCGGGAGCGGATCGTTGCCGAGTCAGCGGTAGCTCGGCGGCTCGGTGCGACGGGGACGCCGGTGTTCCTGATCAACGGCAAGCTCCTGATCGGGGCGCACCCGTTCGAGACCTTCAAGCGGGTCCTGGACGGGCTCGCGAAGGAGCTGTCCGGTATGCCGAGCCCAGCGCCGGGCTCCGTCTCGCGGCCGTGAGGGGAGGAGAGCATGGGGAGTCGTCCCATCCCGGACGGTACCCGTACCTGCACGAGCCACGCCGCGACCTGACTCGGTGGTGCCGGTTGACCTCGAATCCTTGACCCCGGTCCTGGCATCAACCATACTGACCGACACGTCATGAGCCGTAGACGCATCGTTGCCGCCCTGGTTGTGATGGCGTGGATCCTCCTGGGCCCGATCGCGATGGCGTTCGGGGCCTGTGGGATCCTCGGGGTGACGTGCGACGGCGCGTGTGGCGCGCTCGCGAGCGCGAGCCAGGCGCCGCTCCCGGAACGCCTGATGCGGCGCGTCGCATCTATCGCCGCGGCCCCCGAAGAGCAGCTCGCTACCGGCACACGAGCCGTCCTCGAGCCACCCCCGAAGTCCGCTCCCAGCCTCACGTAGACCCGGAGTCCGTCCCCTCTAGCTGAACGTCACCCGGCCCGTGTGCGGGACTGTCCGCGCGACTCGGCGTGGGTGTGTTTCCCTTTCGAGGAGGGTCTGGCCATGCGCTCGGTCGCCTGGTGTCCGCTCATGCCGTGGGCTGTCCGAACGCGCCTGGTGGCCGCGCCGGCGGCGGGGCCTGCCTGGCCTCGGCTGGCGATGCGATCGTGATCAACTGGCTGATCGAGGCCTCGCTTCGCAATCGCCTGTTGGTCGTCGCCTTCTTCCTGCTGCTTGGTGGCTGGGGTTACTGGGCGCTCCTGACCACACCGATCGACGCGATCCCGGATCTCTCCGATAACCAGGTGATCGTGTTCACCGACTGGCCGGGGCGGTCCCCCCAGGAGGTCGAGGACCAGATCACGTTCCCGCTGACGGTGAGCCTGCAGGGGCTGGCCGGGGTGAGGGTGGTGCGCTCGTCGTCGGCCTTCGGCTTCTCGATGATCAACGCGATCTTCGAGGACTCGACCGACCTCTACTTCGCACGCTCTCGTGTGCTCGAGCGGCTGAACCTCGTGGCGAAGTCCCTGCCTCCGGGGGTGGTGCCGACGCTCGGCCCCGACGCGACCGGCGTCGGGCACGTCTTCTGGTACACGGTCGAAGGGGAAGGCTACTCTCTCCGCGACCTGCGCTCCCTCCAGGACTGGTACGTCCGCTACCAGCTCAACTCGGTGCCCGGGGTGGCGGAGGTGGCGAGCGTGGGTGGGACGGTCCGGCAGTACCAGGTCGACGTCGATCCGAACCGCCTCCGCGCCTACCGGATCCCCCTCTCCGCGGTGGTCGACGCCGTCATGCGGAGCAATCGCAACGTGGGCGGGAACGTCGTGGAAGGGAGCGGGACGTGGTCCGTCGTACGCGGGCTCGGCCTGATCGAGGGCCCGGCCGACATCGAGCAGGTCGTGGTTGGCGCCGACAACGGCGTGCCCATCTTCGTGCGCCAGGTCGCCGAGGTGAAGGTCGGCGACGCCTTCCGGGCCGCCGCCCTCGTCAAGGGTGGCCAGGAAGCGGTGGGCGGGGTGGTGGTGGCGCGGTACGGGGTCAGCACCGTCGATGTGATCGCCCGGGTCAAGGAGAAAATTGCCGCCCTCGAGCCGGGGCTGCCCAAGGGCGTGCGGATCGTCCCCTTCTACGACCGCTCGGCCTTGATCCAGCGCGCCGCCGACACCCTCAAACGCTCCCTGCTCGAGGAGGCCGCGGTCGTCATCCTCGTCAACATCCTGTTTCTGCTCCACCTGCGCTCGGTCCTGATCGTCACCATCCCGATCCCACTCGCCGTCCTGACCGCGTTCCTGTTCATGCGCTACCTCGGTATCACCTCGAACATCATGTCGCTGGCCGGGATCGCCATCGCCATCGGCGTCCTCGTCGACGCCGCCATCGTCGTCACCGAGAACGCGTTCCGGGTGGTGACGGAGCGACGGGTGAACGTCTGCGACCGGGCGGCGGTGACGGCGGCCGTCCTCGACGCCACACGCTTGGTGGGCCGCCCGATCTTCTTCTCGATGGCCGTCATCATCCTGGCCTTTGTGCCCGTCTTCGCCCTGACCGGGCAGGAGGGCAAGCTGTTCCGGCCGCTGGCGTTCACCAAGACCTTCGCCATGGTGGGGGCGACCGTCCTGTCGGTGACGCTCGTGCCGGTGCTGTGCAGTCTCCTGATCGGCGGCCGCGTGCGCCGGGAGGAGGACAACCCCCTGATGCGCCCGCTCACCTGGCTGTACCGGCCGGTGCTGGGCTGGGCCCTCCGCCACCGCGTGCTCACGCTGGCCGCCGCCGCGCTCGTGCTGGCGGGGGCGCTGTCGCTGGTGCCGCGGATCGGGCGCGAGTTCATGCCGCCGCTGAACGAGGGGGATCTGATGTTCATGCCCATCAGCGACCCGGCGGTCTCGCTGCCCCAGGCCATCGAGATCGCCCGGAAGCAGAACCTCGCCATGCAGAGCATCCCCGAGGTGGCCGCGGTGGTCGCCAAGATCGCGCGCGCCGACACATCCACCGACCCGGCGCCGCTCAACATGACGGAGACGGTGGTCGAGCTCAAGCCGGAATCTGCGTGGCGGCCCGGCATGACGCGGGAGGCGATCATCGCCGAGCTGGACGCGGCGACCACGATGCCGGGCGTGGCCAATATCTGGACCCAACCCATCATCAACCGGATCAACATGCTGACCACCGGCATCCGCTCCGAGGTGGGGGTCAAGGTCTTCGGCAGCGACCTCGCCGTCCTGGAGGAGCGGGCGCGGGCGGTCGCGGACGTGCTGCGCCGGATCCGGGGGGCAGCCGACGTCTACCCGGAGCAGGTGACAGGCGCCCCCTACCTGGATGTCCGGGTGAACCGCGAGGCGGCCGCGCGCTACGGCATCACGGTGGGCGCGATCCAGGACGCCATCGAGACGGCGGTCGGGGAGACCAACCTGACCGTCACCATCGAGGGGCGGCAGCGCTTCCCGGTCCGGGTGCGCTATGCCCCGCGGTACCGGGCCAGCCCGGAGACGCTGGGCAGCGTGCTGGTGAGCACGCCGAACGGCACCCCGGTGCCGCTCGGGCAGCTCGCCGAGATCCGCCACGTGTCCGGGCCGGCGATGATCTCCAGCGAGAACGGCCTGCTCGTGGTCACCGTGCTGCTCAACGTGCGCGGGCGCGACGTCGGGAGCTTCCTCGAGGAGGCCCGGCGGGTGGTCGCCGGAGCCGTCGCGCTCCCGCCGGGCTCCTATGTCGAGTGGAGCGGCCAGTACGAGAACGAGGCGCGGGCCCGCGAGCGCCTCCGGATTGTCGTGCCGGCGGTGCTGCTCGTGAGCTTCCTCCTCCTCTACCTGACCTACGGCTCCCTCGTCGAGGCCGCCCACGTCCTCCTCGCCGTGCCCTTCGGGCTGGTCGGCGGCATCTACCTGGTCTGGGCGCTTGGTTACAACGCCTCGGTGGCGGTGTGGGTGGGGTTCATTGCCCTGTTCGGCACGGCGGTGCAGACCGCGGTGGTCATGGTGATCTATCTCGACGAGGCGGTGAAGCGGAAGCGGGAGGCCCTCGGAGGCCGGTTGACGCGGGCGGACCTGCTGGAGGCGGTCCGCGAAGGGGCGCTGCTCCGACTTCGGCCCAAGGTGATGACGGTCACCACGGTGGTGGCGAGCCTGCTCCCGATCATGTGGAGCCACTCCACGGGGGCGGAGGTGATGAAGCCGCTCGCCGCGCCGGTGCTCGGCGGCATGGTCAGCTCGCTCGTGCACGTGCTGATCGTGACCCCGGTGATCTTCTTCTGGCTGCGGGAGCGGGAGCTGCGGCGCGAGCAGCGGCAGCACGCAGATGTGGGCGATGTGGCCGCGACCAAGCAGTCTCCGATCGCGGTTTTATGACAAGGCGTCGGATGGAAGGGCAGCGATGATCCGAGGCGGCCGGGCAGGGGGCGCTGAAGACTGTCACCACCCCACCCTGCGGCGTCCCGCGCGCGCGTCAAGACAAGCATCCGCGAGGCGGAGTGATTCCGCCGGGCAGTGAACCGAATCGAATTAGATCTCCAGGAGGAGACCGGCAATGAACAATGTGTCAGCGGCGAGAACGATCCTGGCGACCTTCGTGTTGTGGGCTTGGGCGGTGGGCGGGGCCCACGGCGAGCCAAAGGTCGTCCACACTCAGAAGACAAAGGACGTCGTGATCGCGCTCAAGAGCGAGGCAGGACTGTGGAAGCAGGGGCGGAACACCTTCGTGCTGGAGTTCACCTCGCCGAGCGGCAAGCCGCTGGACGTAGGAAGGGTCAGTCTCAACACCGCGATGCCCATGCCGGGCATGGCGCCGATGATCGCGGGAGCGACGCTGGCTCCCGACAAGGCGCCCGGCCGCTACACGGGGACGATCAGCTTCCCGGACAGCGGGGCGCGCCAGGTGACGGTGACGTGGGACGGGCCGGCGGGGCGGGGCTCCACGCGGTTCTCGGCCCCCGTCCGGTAGCATCGGGCCATGCGTGCGCAGAACGCGATCGCCTTGCTGGCGCTGCTCCTGACGGGACTGGATGGCCCGGCGGCGGCTGGCGCCCCGAGCGGAGCGGAGCTCGGCACGGTGACCGTGGACGAGGTCTTGGCCCACGCCCTCCGGGAGAACCCGGAACTCGCCGCCCTCCGCGCCGAGATCGAGGCGGGCCGCGGGCGGGTTACCCAGGCGGGGCTTCGACCGAACCCGATGCTCGAGATCGGCGGGCAGAAGGCCCTCGGCCCGGACAGCAACCTCGGCGTCGCCCTCACGCTGCCCCTCGACCTGAACGGCCGCAAGGAGGGGCGGGTCGGCGTCGCCGAGCGGGAGCTCGAGACGAGGCGGGCGCAGCTCGCCGACCGGGAGCGCCGGCTCCGGGCGGAGGTGCGGGGCAAGGTCGGCGATCTGCTCGCAGCTAGCCGCGATGTGCACGTCGCCGACGACCTCCTGGGCGTGAACCGCGAGGCCCTTCGACTGCTCGGAGAGCGGGCGCGCCGGGGGGCGATCCCGCCGCTGGAGGAGAGCCTGCTCCTGGTCGAGGTGAACCGGCTCGACGCCCAGCGGCGCATGCTCCAGAGCCGAGTCGACGTGCTCGCTCTCGAGGTCAACGCGCTCGCCGCTTATCCCGCCGAGGCAATCGTGGCCGTCCGGGGCGACCTGAGCGAGTTCCCGGCGCCGCCGGATCGCGCGGAGGCGATCGCGGGGGGCCTGGCCGGCCGCCCGGACCTCGTCATGGCGCGCGCCGACGCCGCGACCGCGCGCGCGCGGGTCGCCAAGGAACAGGCCGAGGGGCGCTGGGATGCCAGCGTGTCCGTGGGGTACCAGCGACAGGACATGGGGTTCTCCGGGCTGAGCGGCATCACCTCCACGGGCGGGACCCGGCCGATCCAGGATGTCTTCCACTACTTCGGCGGGGGCGTCACCGTCATGCTGCCCGTCCGCAACCGCAACGAGGGCAACGTCGCCGCCGCCCGGGCCGAGTCCACGGCGGCCGACCGGCGGGTGGAGCTGGCGCAACTGGTGATCCGCCAGGAGGTGGCGAGCGCGTTCGCCCAGTACGAGGCGGCCCGGGAGTCCCTGGCCATCTACGAGCGCGGGGTGCGCGACGTCGCCGGTCAGAACCTCCAGACGGTGCGGCGGAGCTACGAGCTCGGGCGGACGACCCTGCTGGACGTCATCGCCGAGCAGCGGCGGTACATCGAGATCGAGACGGGATACACGGAGGCGCTCAAGCGCGTGTACGGGGCCGCGGTGGAGATCGAGCGCTCGGCCGGACGCCCCTGACGGGAGGGCGGGCGGATGGATGAGGGTGGGCGACGCGGGCAGGGGCAGGTGGCCGGTCGGGGACCACGGCTCTGGCGGATCGGCGGGATAGCCGCGCTGCTAGCCGCCCTGGTCGGGCTCGGGATGGTCGCGGGAGTGCTCATCGAGCGGCAGGGGCTCCGGGCCGCGCTGGCACCCATCGTACCCCAATCCATCCTGGACCGCGTCGCCGCTCGTGGGTCCGGGCCAGGCACCGGGGCGTCTTCCGCGCGGGCGCCGGCGGTGACCGGCGTGCCTGCACCCGCGGTGCTGGCCTCGCCACCCGCGGTGCCGGCCTCGGCCCCGGGCCCGGTCGAGGTCGTGCTCACGCCGGAGGGAGTCGCCCGGGCCGGCCTCAAGACCGCGAAGGTCACGAGTGGCGGAGCAGGGACGTCGGTGCAGGTCCCCGGAACGGTCATGGCGAACGCTTACCGCGAGGTGAAGGTGACACCCATCACGGGCGGCATCGTCACCGACGTGCACGTTGAGCTGGGCGCCGCGGTCCGGCGGGGCGATCCGCTGGTGACGCTCTTCAGCGCCGAGCTGGCCGAGGCGCAGATGAAGTACCTGTCCATGACCGCGATGCTCGAGGCGGACCACCGCAAGCTCCGGCGCACGGACGAGCTGGCCCAGATCGGCGCGGCCAGCCGCCAGGAGCTCGAGGAGGTCACAGCGGTGCACGAGAGCCACGCCACGGAAGTGGCGGCCGCCCGGCAGCGGCTCCTGCAGCTCGGGGTCCACCCCGAGCAGGTGCAGGGGCTCCGGAGCCCCGAGCAGATCGTCTCCACGGTCGTGGTACCCGCACCGATTGCCGGAGTGATCACTGCTCGCGCCGCCAACCTCGGGCAGGTCGTGGCCATGGGGCAAGAGCTCGTGGTTGTCACCGACCTGTCCGAGATCTGGGTGGTCGGCGACCTCTACGAGCAGGACTTCCGCGCCGCGCGCGTGGGGTCGGAGGCGGCCATCACCGTCCCGGCGTACCCTGGCCTTGTCCTCCGGGGCCGGGTCAGCTACATCGACCCGCGAGTGGACCCACAAGCGCGGACGGCGAAGGTGCGCGTGGAGCTCCCAAACCCGGATGGGCGGCTCCGGCTCGGGATGTTCGTGGCCCTGGCCTTCGCAACGCCTGCGGGCGCGCCCGCCGTGCTCGTCCCGCGCGCCGCGGTGCAGACCCTGGGCGACCGCCACGTCGTCTACGTCCCGGCGAAGGATGAGGAAGGCAAGTTCATCCAGCGGGAGGTCCGGGTCGGGGGGCTGATCGGAGAGTCCTACTCTGTGCTGAGTGGCCTGCGGGCCGGAGAAGTCGTCGTCACCGAGGGCAGCTTCTTCCTGCGCGCCGAGAGCCTGCGGAATGCGCCCGGTGGCTGAGCCGCCCGCGGATGACCGATGATGTCGCCGCCGTCCTTGCAGCCGGAACGATCCACCATCACGACCAGACCCAGAGAAGCCTGGGCCCCGTCTCCACTCCTCGTTCCGCTGGTCCTCTGGCTCGTGCGGCGGGAGCTCGCTGGGGGCGCCGCTCCAGCATGGACCCCGCCTATCATCGGAGTAGCCCCACGCGCCCAGTCCCACGCCCGACCTGACCCTGGCGGATCCTCGCAGCGCTCGGGACCTCGCTGGCTAGCAGGAGTCGCATCGTGTCTCCCTCCTCGGGATCCTCGCGTCGCCGCCGCGGGTCTTCACTTGAGCAAGTCCGCGATCGCCGCGTGAGCCGCGGGCCCATCCCACTGACGGGGGCCGAGGGCGACCGCCGCCATGTAGCCCTGGCGATCGATGAGAAAGCTCGATGGCAACGCCCTCACCTTGTATCGCTCGGCGATCTCCATCCGCGGGTCGAGCGCGATCGGAAACGTGAGCCCGAGCGACTTGACAAAGGCGGCAACCGTGGCGTCCTCGGCCCGGTCGATCGAGATGGCGAGGACGGTGAAGCGCCGCTCCTTGTGCCGGCGGTACAGGCGCTCCATGGAGGGCATCTCCTCCTTGCACGGCGGACACCAAGTCGCCCAGAAGTTGAGGAATACGACGTGCCCCTTGAAGTCGCTCAGGCGGACCGAGGGCGCGTACAGCCCCCGCGCGGTGAACTCGGGGGCGGCGGTCGGGCGGGTCGGCCTGATCAGGCTCAGGGTGCGAAACGGGTCTTCGGCGCCGGCCGAGGGGGGAGAGACGAGCGCTCCCGCCAGAATCATGAGACCGACGGTCCACGTTGCGACGCGCTCGCCGCGAACGGCCTGTCGTCCGAGGCCCAGTGCCCCCGCCACGGCACGCAGCGGCGCGATGGCTACGCCGGCCTCGGGGTCGGTGTCGGCAGCCCGGATTTGCCGTACGTCTCGTCGATGAATACGCGGATCTCCCGGAGTGGCTTGCCCTCCGCCTGGAGACGCATCACGTCACGCGTGATGCCGAGGCAGAGGCTTCAGGTGGCGCCGTGGCTCGTGTAGGTCACTGTGCCATCCGCGTTGCGCGCCTTGACGTAGCAGTCACGGTTGGACCGGTGGCCGATCCCCGCACATCCGCAGAAACACGGGATGTACTCGAGCGCCTCCCCCCGATCTGCCGCGTAGCGGTAGATCTCCTGCACCTCCGCGGACGACGTCCTGGCGAAGGCCGGGAGCTCGTCGCGCGGCACGGTGTGCAGGAGGTCGCCGTGGCTATCGCGGATCGGGCCTGACCCGGCGGGCATCGGAGCTCCCCGCCACCACCAGACGCCGGCCCCCGCGGCCGCGGCGAGCCCGCCCATCAGGAGCCACCGCCGGGTCACCACCTTCCGGCAGCGCAGCACGCGATGCTGGGACATGTCAGGCCCTCCCGGGCTGCTTCGACAGATCCTCCCTCAGCCGCTCGAACTCCTCGCGGTTGAGCTCGCCACGGGCATACCGTTCGCGGGCGATTGCGAGCGAGTGATCGGAGGCTGGTCCACCGCCCCGTCTTGTGCCATTTCTCATGAGCCAGCGGATTCCGGCCACGACCCCGACGACGAGGAGCGCCGTCAGCGCGAGCACGATCACGGCGTTGATCGCCATCATCGCCGGCATCCAGCCCGAACCCATCATGCCGCCCATCTCGCTCATCATCTGGCACCCCTCCATGTGTCCGCCCTTCCCCGGCCGGCCGCCGGTGGCCCGGGGCGACGGAGCCTCATCCGGCCACCTTGACGAGGGTGATCATCCCGCCGTCCATGTGCATCGGCTTGTGGCAGTGGAAGAACCACTCGCCGGGGTTGTGCGCCGGGAACTCGATCTCCACGGCGCCCATGTGCGCCTCCACGTCCACGCTGTCCTTGACGAGTGGCGTGCCGAGGCGCCTCCCGTTCACCGCCAGCACGCGGAACGACTGGCCGTGAAGGTGCATCGGATGCGCCTCCATGCTCATGTTCCCGAGCCGCACGCGGACCAGGTCTCCCTTCCGCACGGCAATAGGGTCCGTGTCCGGGTACTGCTTGCCGTTGATCGTCCAGCGGTCCGAGCCCATCATGCCGCCCGAGAGCGCCTGGCTGAACACGCGCGCCGGGTCGGGCGCCCGGGCCAGGACATCGCGACCGCGCCCGAGCGTGTAGTCCCACAGCACGAGCCCGGCGATCCCCTCGGGGACCGACTCTGGCTTCGCCGGGTCGACGCCCTCCGAGAAGACGACCATGCGCTCCCCGGCCTCGGCATGGCCGGGCTGGACGCACTGGAGGAACCACGCCCCGGGCCGGTCAGCCACGAGGAGCACGTCGTAGCGCTCGCTTGGCGCGATGGGCACGGCGTCGACCTCGACCGCCTCCACGAGGGGGTTCCCGTCCGTGTGGGTGACCCGGAGGCGGTGACCCGCGAGGCGGAGAACGTGGGTGTGATCGGCGCTCGCGTTGATCAGCCGGAGCCGGACGCGCTCGCCCTTCCGAACGCGGAGCCGCTCGGTGGCCGGATACGCCTTGCCGTTGATGGTCATCACGTCGTACGGGACGTCGTGGGTGTTCCCGCCCATCATGCCGCCCATCCCGCGGCCGCCCATCATGCCGCGCCCCATCATGCCGCCCATGCCACCCCTCCCGCCCCTCATCTCGCTCATCATGCCGCCCATCCCGCCCCGACCGCCGGCCGTGCCCTCGCGCGTGGGTGGCAGCGCCGGACCGGTCCCGGTCGCCCAGTCGTCCAGGACCAGCGTGTGCTCGCGGTCGAAGGCGACCGGCTCTCGGCCAGCGGACTCGATGACGAGCGGCGCGCCGAGCCCCAGGTCCATCTGCCGCTGCCCCTGGAAGTGCGTGTGATACCACCGGGTGCCTGCCGGCCGCGCCTCGAACTCGTAGACGAATGTCCCACCCGGCGACACCGGCTCCTGGGTGACCCCGGGCACGCCGTCCATCGCATTCGGCACGTCCACCCCGTGCCAGTGGATCGTGGTGGGCTCGCGGAGCGCGTTCTTGAGGACCACGCGCACGCGCTCGCCTTCCTTCACCCGGATCTCCGGGCCCGGGATGCGACCGTTGTAGGCCATGCCGCGGACGGTCTTCCCCGGGGCGAGCTCCCAGGTCACCTCGCGCGTCTCGATCACGAACTCGCGCACGCCCGGCATCGTCCCCGCCAGCGCGATCTCCGGGGAACGGCGGAGGACGGTCAGACCGGCGTCCAGGCCGCCCAGCCCGAGCGCAGTCGCCCCGGCGCCAAGCAGAAGCCGCCGGCGCCCGCGATCCGCACTGACGACGCTCTCATGCCTCATGTGACACCTCGACCGAGGCGCCGGCCTCCCACCTGGCGAGCAGCCAGAACACCAGCGGGAAGAGCACGACGGCCTGCAGCACTGGGAGGATACCGACGTCGAGTCCCGGCACGATGGGGTGGCTGGTCCGGTAGCCCCATCGTCCAAGACCATGGACCATGAGCCACTCCACGGCCACCTGGATCACGATGCCCACACCGATGATGACCCCGTACCGGCCGAGGCGGGGCGGGCGGAACCACCGGACCGTCCCGAAGATCATGGCGCCGGCCGCGAGCAGCCCGAGCGCGATCACGCCGTCGCCGAACGCCGCCCGGCCGCACTCGATCGTCGCCGCGAGCCAGCTCTCCGGCATCCCGGTGAACGCCGGAGCCTGGAGCATCTCCCAGGCGAAGGCGAGCGGCAGCGCGATCGCGAAGAGACGTAGCGTCGTCCGGAGCAGGCCGCGCCCGATCGTCATCCATGGGTCCCGCCCTTCCTGGCGTCCTCGCGCTCGCTCATGGACTCGGACGGCTCGGTGCCTCCGTGGTCGCGGCGGCCCTGCATCGCGCGCATCATGAAGAACATCCCGATCGGACAGGCGAGCAGCGCGAGGTACGGCAGCACGGCTGCTCCGACGCCCAGGAGGGCCGCACCGCCACCGAGCAGGATGGCCGCAGCCAGGATCGGGATGGCGCAGCATGCCCCGAGCGTCAGGACTCGTCTGAGGTTCCATCCACGGTCCGGCCGGTTTTCGGACGCCGTCATCTCCCCACCATCCGGGGTGCCCCCATCGTCGACCAGCGCGAGCGAGCGGGCCCTCGCCGAGCGGACCTCGGCGGCGAACGCCTCGGCGTGCTCCTCACCACAGAAGGGCTCGCCAAACCGCGTCGGCGAGACCTGGTCGACGCCGAGGCCGCAGTAGGCACAGTAGGCTGCGCGTGCTCCCCTACGGTCGCCAGCCGGGGCTCCGGCCACTTCGCGCGACGTGCCGTCGCGATCGAGGCTGTTCTCCATGGGGGTCTTCTCCTCTCACAGGCTGTCGATGGATGGATCCCAGTGCCCTGCTCGAGAGCCGCACCCCGCGAGAGGTCAGGGGCCGGGCGCGGAGGACTGTCGGCTCAGGACCAGGAACAGAGCGACGACTGGGGCTAGGTAAGGGAGAAGGGAGGAGCGCGCGGAGGGAACGGATCCGGGTGCATCTGGGGCGGGCGCGACGGCGCGGGCCCCCGGGGGGTGCAGCACGGGCCGCCCATCGGGCCCGGATCGAGCAGCAGCACCTGCGGCGGTGCGAGGGGATCCGGGAAGTCGGAGGCTACCGAGGGCCCGCAGATTCTCGCCGAGGAGTCGGAGCCCCCGCAGCTCGCTTCAGCGGCCATGGGGAAGGAGGCGGACAGGCAGAAGCTCAGGACAACCATCACGAGGATGACGACGCCAGCCCGTCTCATCACCATCGCCCTCGGGTTGCCCTCCCTGTGAAGTCTCGGGCTCGGCGCCCGTGATCAGAGTAACAAGGGTCCGATCCAAGTCAAGCAAACAGCCCCACTTGGGACTCGTTCCCCCAACCCATCTCCCGCCCCAGCAGGTGAGGTCCGGCCCGAGGCCACCGCTAGACAACCCTCGGATCGAGTGGCATCCGACGCAGGCGTTGCGAATGAAGATCTCCTTGCCCTCCGCGGCGAGCCCAGATGGCTCGCCGGGTGGAGCCCGCTGGGCGGCGACCCAGCGGTTCAAGGGGCCGGGCGGCTCCACGATCACCCGCATCCGCATGTTGGCGTGTGACACTCCGCAGTACTCCGCGCACTGCCCGGGGTACTCGCCGGGCGTGTCGGCGGTGAAGCTGATGTGGTTGACACGGCCGGGGACGACGTCGCGCTTCCCGCCCAGGGCGGGCACCCAGAAGCTGTGAATCACGTCCGGGCCTTCCAGGCGGAGCAGGACGGGACGGCCGGCCGGAACGTGGGGCTCGTTCGCGGTCGCGAACCCGAGCGCGTCGTAGCGGAACTCCCACCACCACTGCGAGGCCCGCACGGTGATCGGGAGTGCCCCGGGTAGCGCCTCCCCCTGCGTGCGAAACACGGCGCGAATGGTCGGCACCGCAATGACGAGCAGGATGAGCACGGGGACGACCGTCCAGGCAATCTCCAGCAGCAGGTGACTCTCCCTCTGCCGCGGGAGCCCGGCGCCAGGCCGAGCGCGGTACCGAACGACCGTCCAGAGGAGAAGAGAGATCACGACGAGCCCGATGCCCGCCACGATCCAGCCGATCAGTGCGTAGACGGTCCGGATCGTGCGGGCCAGGTCTGACCGAGGCACCACCGTGGTCTGCGGCGTCTCCAGCGCGCAGCCGGCGAGGAAGAGGAACGCCCCGGGGAGCCAGCGTGCCCGCGCCCGAGCCCGGACTGAAGGACACCGCGGCAGGCCCAAGGGACGCCCGCCAACGGATAGAGGGTGCTGGAAGGAACCGGGTCTCCGGGCGGCGCCCATCACAGCCACCAGTAGACGAACGTGTCGTGAAGGCCGGCCAGGACGAACACGCTGCCGGCCACGCGGCCGATCACGCGATGCGCCCGCGCCATGCCCCCCGCGACCCGCTCGGCCGCGCCCAGCCCCAGGGACACGGCGCCAGCCACGACGAGCAGCGGAACGGCGGTCCCCAGGGCGAACAGCGCAGGGAAGCTCCACCCTCCCGGGCTTCTGAGCGCCAGCGGAATGTGAGCCCGAAGAACAACCAGAAGAGCGTGGGGCAGAACGCGAACGAGAACGCCACCCCCAGCAGAAAGCCGCCACCCCGACCGCCGGCCCGCAGGCGCGCGCGCAGCTTCTGCCTCCATCCCTGTCCGAAAGACCCGCGAAGCCGAATCGGGCCGAGCATGCTGAGCCCCACGATCAGCATGAGCGGGCCGAGCAGCTTCCTCGCCACGACGACCACAGGGATCGAGGCGGCCTGCAGCTGCATCCCCAGGACGATCACCAATCCCCCGACCAGGGAATACACCGCGACCTTCCCCGAGACGTACGCCAGGGCCGCGGTCAGCGCGCCG
>DATKEI010000363.1:0-8483 GCA_035544455.1 Binatia bacterium
GACCCCCGCGACCGTGATCCGGAGCCTGCTCGAGATGAGCCGGAAGCGGGGCCTGGTGCTCGACCCCTTCGCGGGGGCCGGCACGGTGGGGCTGGTGGCCCGGGCGATGGGGCGTGATTTCGTCGGGGTCGAGCGCGATCCGAAGATGGCTACCCTGGCGGCGCGCCGACTTCGGATCCGACGTCGGCCGCGTCCCGCCGGCGCCGTCGTCAGGGCAGGGGTGCGTTCAGCTCGACGGTCCGGCCGTCCCGCATGATTGTGGCGCGCACCCCGAACCCGCTCGCTCGAGCTGCGGGCGCGGCCGGGCGCTCGAGGGGCGGGATGTGATCGCGGGGGGGCGGTCTGCTAGACTCCGGGGCACATGGCACACCATGCCCGCCGATCGACTGGCCGGCCCGGCCGCACCTTCGGGCCGTGGCACATCCTGGGCCTCTTCGCCTTCTACGCGATCCTCGCCTTCGCCGTCCTCGCCTTCGCCTTCTTCTTCCTGTTCACCATCGGCGAGATGGCCCTCGTGGTGGTGCTGACCGCCCTGGTGGCGGCCGTGGCCACGATCGTCCACGTGAGGGCGGGCAAGCGAACACGCGTCGACGCCCTGATCGACCGCGGTCCATGAGGCGGCTCACCGGAGGTGATGCCGGGCCTTTCGGGAGGTCGCTCTGACCTCGGAGCCGGAACGCTGGTGTCCCGAGTCAGAAGTTCGTCGACTCGCGGCGCCGGGTGGGGTGGGGGTCCTCCCCGCGGGCCCGTATCTTCTGCGGATTGCCGAAGCCCCCCTCTCGTGGCCCCATTGCGTGCCGGCAGCGCTCCCGCGTTACAGGCGTGTCCCGCGGAGAGGACCCCCCACCCCGCCTGGCGCCTTGTCGGCACATGTCTGACTCGGCACACTCGCCGTCCTCGGCCGGAGGAGACGATCGGATGACGGACAGCACGCGTGAGGGGATCACCGGCGGCGCCCCGTGGCCGGAGCGGTATACGTTCGCGCCCGCGCTCCGCGTCGGCCGCACCGTCTACATCTCGGGCACCACCGGCACCGACGACAGCGGCACCATTACCGCGCCCGGGGACATCGTGGAGCAGACGCGCCAGATCTTCCGCACGTTCGAGCGTCTGCTCAATTCGGCGGGCGGGTCGTGCGCGGACATCGTGCAGACGGTCGACTACATCACGACGACCGAGCGCTACCGGGAGACGACGGCCGTGCGCCGCGAATTCCTCAAGGGCGCCCAGCCCACCGCCACCGGAGTCATCGTGGCCGGCCTCCTGCGCAAGGACGCCGTGATCGAGATCAACGCGGTGGCCGTGCTGCCGGGCTGAGCCCGCCGTCCAGGTCCTGCGAGGACATCAGCGCCGGCGGCCCCTACCAGGCGAGGGCGTAGGTGGGCCGGCGCGGATCGGCGCCGGCGGAGAGCGCGCCCGTGTACGGATCGCGGCGCGTCACCACGGCGCCGACGCCGCAGGCCCCGATCTCGCTCACCTGATGGCCGAGGGCCCGGAGCCCGGCGCGGGTGCTCTCCGTGATGCCCGGTTCCACATTGAGCTGGCCAGGCCGGTAGACGCGCGGGTAGAAGGAGTTCACCAGGGTCTGGGTCGAGAAGCGCGGGGCCTCCACCGCCTGCTGGGGGTTCATCCCGAAAACCATCAGGTTGAGGACGATCTGCAGGTCCGCCTGGGCCTGGTCGTCGCCCCCCGGGCAACCCACGGTGGCCGTGGGCACTCCCCCCTCGCTGATCAGGTAGCTCACCAGCGTGGTGCGCGGCCGCTTGGCGGGGGCGAGCACATTGGGATGGCCGTCCTCGAGCACGAACATCTCGCTCCGCGTGCTGAGCGTGCAGCCGAGCTCCGGCGAGAAGGCCGACTTGCGGAAGACGCCGCCGCTCGGCGTGAGGGCGATCATGCTGCCGTCGCGGTCGATGGCCGCGATGTGCGTGGTCCCGTCCGCGCCCGCCGCGGCGGATGCCTCCGCGGCGAGAACGCCGGCGCCGGCCGGCGCCCCCCGCCCCTCGGGATCACCGGGCGGAGGCGCCCCGGGCGCGGCGCGGTCGAGACCGATGAGGGCAGCCCGCTCGCGCGCGTAGTCCGGTGAGAGCAGCGCTGCCACCGTCGCGGCGGCGGCCGGGGTGTCGCCGTAGTGTCGCTCGCGGTCGGCGAAGGCGAGCTTGAGCGCCTCCGTCACGACATGGACGTAGCGCGTGGAGTTGTGGCCGAGGGCCGAGAGGTCGACGCTCGCCAGCATGGCGAGGGCCTGCAGGAGCACGGGCCCCTGTGTCCACGCCCCCTGAGCCACGATCTCCCGGCCCGCGAACGTCATGCGCAGCGGCGACTCGAGCCGGGCCCGGTAGCCCGCCAGGTCGCTCGCGCGCAGGAGCCCACCCAGCCGCTCGGAGAAGCCGCCGATGGCCGCGCCGACATCTCCGCGGTAGAAGCGCTCGCGCGCGGCAACGATGCCCGCGGCCCGAGGCCCGCGGCCCCGGGCCTCGGCGTCGACGAGACGCCGGAGGGTGCCGCCGAGGGCCGGCTGCACGAAGAGCTCGCCCACCTCGGGCACGCGGCCCCCCGGGTAGAACACCGCGCTGCCCCCGGGCGGGTAGACGTCGAACTGGCTGCGGGTCTCGGGGATGGCGAGCATGCGGTGCATGTACTCGTACATGGGGAAGCCGCCCTCGGCATACGAGAGCGCCGGCGCGAGCACCTCGGCCACTGTCCTCGTCCCGAGCTCCTCCAGCAAGGTCAGGTATCCATCGACAGCGCCGGGCACGGTGAAGGACAGGTGCGCCTCCGGCCCCGGCCCCGTCGGGATGCGGTCGAGCCCGCGGTCGCGGAAGAAGGCCGGCGTCGCGCGCGCGGGCGCCGTCCCCTGCCCGCTCAGCACGCGCGTCTCCCCGCACCGGGCGTCGTGGACCAGCGCGACGCACTCACCGCAGAGGGTGTAGGACGCGGTCGGCTCGATCACCGCGGCGGCGAAGCCCGCGGCCACCGCGGCGTCGAACGCGTTGCCCCCGGCGAGCAGCATGCGCATGCCGGCCATGGCCACCAGGGGATGCCCGGCTGCGACCACACCCTGGGTCCCGGAGACCAGGGGCCTCGTCGTCGCCCGGTCCGCCGCGTGGTGCTCGGCCTCGTGAATCCGTCCCGTCGATCTGCTCATGGCTCCCTCCCGCGGCCAGCATCATCGCATGGCCGATGCTTGACGGTCGCGCCCCTTCGACTCGCGGCCCGGGCTGCTCGCCTCCCTGGATCAGGCCATGGGGGCGGGGCAGCGGACGCAGCGGTCCCGCGCGGAAGGGCAGACGTCGCTGCTCGAGGCGCTCGCCGCGAGCGCTCTTCCGCGGGGTCGAGTGACCCCCCGGGGGTCCACCGGACCCCGGACCGCCCCTTGCGGCGTCCACGCGAGCTTGCCCGTTCCCGTGCTCGGTGTCCACGGGGTCGCCATCGTCGTGAGGGAGCCCCCGCGCGAGCACCCGGATCCGCCGGGGCCTTTCGCCGATGGCGGCCGGGGACGAGCAGGGTATCGCCGAGCCGCAGGTCACCCGCCCCGTCCGCGCCCGACCCCGGCGAGATTCCAGGTGGCGACGCGCGGCCCGGGAAGCGATCGAGGCGCCCAGTGTATCCTCGTGGGGTGAGCGCTCGCGAAGCCTACGATCTCGTCGTCCTCGGTGCCGGCCCCGCGGGAGAGCGGGGGGCGACGCAGGCCGCGGAGCTCGGCAAGCGCGTCGCGATCGTCGAGGCGGCTCCCTACCCCGGCGGTGCCGGTGTGAACACCGGCACCGTTCCCTCCAAGGCCCTGCGCGCCAGCGCACTCTACTTCTCGGGCCTGCGCCAGCGCGGTCTCTTCGGGCGCGACTACGACCTCCTGTCCGGGCTCACCATGCGCAACGTCCTGCACCGGGAAAAGGAAGCGGTCGAGGCGCTCCGGGAGGTCGTCCGCCAGAACCTCGACCATCACCAGGTCGACGTCGTGTATGGGCTCGGTGACTTCGAGGATGCCCATACCATCCGGATCGCGCCGTCCGACCGCGGCCCGGTGCGGCATCTGCGCGGCGAGGTGCTGCTGCTCGCCACCGGTTCCCTGCCCAATCCAGGCCGAGACCTGCCGCGTGGCCCGCGCGTGTACGACAGCGATTCCGTGCTGCGGATGGAGACCCTGCCCCGCCGCCTCGGCATCATCGGCGCGGGGGTGATGGGCTGCGAGTACGCGTCCACGTTTTCCGCGCTGGGCGTCGACGTCACCGTGATCGATGGACGGGGCCGGTTGCTGCCCTTTCTGGACGCGGAGTTCTCCGACCGCCTGCGCCTCGAGATGGAGCGCCTCGGGGTTCGCTTCTGGCTGCGGGATCGCGTCGTGCGGGTGGCGATGGACCGGGACGGGGTGGCCCTTCATCTGCAGAGCGGAGCCACCGTGCCGGTCGAGGCCGTCCTGGTCGCCGCTGGCCGGCTCGGGCGCACGGAAGGTCTCGGGCTCGACCGCCTGGGCATCGGAGTGGGCGACCGCGGGCACGTGTCGGTGAATGCGCACTACCAGACCGCGGTGCCTCACCTCTACGCCGTGGGCGACGTCATCGGCCCTCCGGGCCTGGCCGCCACCGCGATGGATCAGGCCCGCGTGGCCATGTGCCACGCCTTCGACCTCGCCGACAAAGCCCGGGTGGCGGGGATCGTGCCGCTGGCCGTCCACACGATTCCCGAGGTGGCCGGGGCCGGCGAGACCGAGCAGAGCGCCCGCGAGCGCGGGGTGGACTTCTGCGTCGGGCGGGCGCCGTTCAGTCGCAACGCGCGCGCGCAGCTCGCGGGCGACGTCGGCGGCCTGCTCAAGCTCGTCTTTCGCCCCGAGGACCGCGCGCTGCTCGGCGTACACATCCTGGGCGAAGGCGCCTCGGAGCTCGTTCACATCGGGCTGATGGTGCTCCACGTCGGCGGCCGGATCGACACCTTCGTCGACGCCACCTTCAACTACCCAACGCTCGGCGAGGCCTACAAGTACGCCGCCTACGACGGTCTCAGTGCCCTGCAACGCCGCCGCGCCTAGACAGCATATCCCCACGGCCGCGGTCGCCTCTCGCACCCCGGAACCGCGGCGCAGGCGTACGTGATCGGAACGCTCGGACTCGCCGCCGCGTATGACATCTTCGCGCCGGCCCGTTTCGTGCCTCCACCAGTATGCCTCCGGGCCGCCCCGTCCCTGGTCCGTTCGCGGCCGCCCTGGGCGCCGACGAGATCCTGACCGACCCGGCGCGCCATCGGGACATTCGCATCCCCGGCCCCCGGACCCGAAGTGGCTTGACTGTCTGGTCGGAGCTGCCGCAGGATCGCTGGCGGCGAGGCTCGCGGTGCTCGCGCATGCGGCCCCGCGAGCGACGCTCGCGGCCGCCGGCCACCCCCACCCTCACAGGGAGATCGCGCTGTGTTCCGATTCACAGGTCGCCGGCATGTGGTCCGCGGCTCACGGCAGCGGGGGTCCCGGCGAGCTACTTCAGCGCCACCCGCGAGTGGCTGGAGTCCACGGTCCTCGCAGCCGGGCGCAACCCCTCGCTGAGCCCGGCCGATTTCCACCTGGTCACCGCGCGCGCCCGGCCGCTGCTGGTGACGAACGCGAGCGTCTTCTGGCCTCCCGGTACGCACCCGCGGCGGCGCGAGCCGGCGGGGGCTCCCCTCGAGGTCTACCCGTTCGAGGGCGCCTCGACCGGCGTGGGAGTTCCCGTCTCGCCCGCCGGCGGCGCCGGCGGCGAGCTCGGCGGAGGCTGGCTCGATCCGTTCGCATTCGGCGGGCACGCCCCGGCGGCGGCGGCGGTGAAGGACCGCGTGGAGGTCCCGACGCCTCCTGGCCGCTTCGCCCTCTCCGACATCGCGGGCACGAGCAGCTCGGCCTTCGTCGGGCCGCTGATCGAGAAGTTCGGCGCCCGGTACCCGTGGCTGGAGGACATCGATCCCGTCTACCTCCACTGGCCCGTCTCGTCCACGGGCGTGTCGCCGGCGCGGGCCTACGTCTTCGGCGACGGGGGAAATCTCGAGAACACCGGGATCATGGCCCTGCTCCGGCGCCGGCTGCCCCGGATCATCGCCGTCGTCAGCGCCGAGACCCCGCTGTCGTGGGACGCCGCGGCGGGGCAGGTGGTGGTCGACAGCCAGCTCCCGCCGCTCTTCGGCCTGCAGCCCTGGCAGCCGGGCGAGGGATACGCGCCGTACCCGCCGCCGCCCGCGCCCGTGGCGTCGAGCGCCGCCCCCTTCCGGCACAACCAGGTCTTCGAGCCCGCCGCGTTCCATGCCCTGATCGATCAGCTCTGGAAGGCGCACCGGGCGGGCGTGGCCGCCATCTGCCGGCAAACCAGTCTGCCCGTGCGGGACAACGCTCGCTCCGGAATCAGGGGGGCGGGGCCCGTGGACGTGCTCTGGCTCTACAACACGGAGGTGGCGGCCTTCCGCGACCGGCTGAGCGACATCGTCAAGATCGGCATGGCCGCCGAGCCCTGGCTCTACGCGAGCTTCCCCAGCTACGACACGATCCTCCAGCTCCACCTGGACCCGCGTCAGGCCAACCTGCTCGCCCATCTCTCGTGCTGGACCGTGGTCAACGAGCAGCCGATCGGCGGCTTCCCCCCGAGCGCGGAGCTGTTCCGGGCGATGTTCCGCTAGCGCGACCCCGCGGGCTCGGCCCGGGGGCCGCCCCGGCCGCCGGCGCCGCCCGGCGGCCTCACCGCTACTCCGCCGCGGGCTCGGCGTCCTCGCGCGCGACCGTGTACCAGGGACAGACCAGCCGCTCGCAGAGCTCCACCAGCGCAAAGAGTCCGACCGCCATGGCGGCCAGCACGAGCATGGCGGCGAAGGCGAGGTTCGACTTCCAGTACGAGGTGGCGGAGACGATCACGTACCCGAGCCCCTTGTCGGAGCCCACGAACTCACCCACCACCGCGCCGATCACGGCGAGGGTCACCGCGACCTTGAGCCCGCTGAAGAAGAACGGGAGCGCCATCGGGAAGCGCACCTTGATGAACGTCCGGGCCGCGCTGGCCCGGTAGCTCCGCGAGAGGTCGAGGAGCTCGGGTGGCGTGGCGGCCAGCCCCGTGGCCGTATCGACCACGATGGGAAAAAACGACACCAGGAAGGCGATAACCACCTTCGAGATCTCTCCCGCCCCGAGGAGCAGGAGGAGCACGGGCGCGATGGCCACCTTGGGGATCGCCTGGGTCACCACGAGCAGCGGGTAGAGCGCGCGCCTGAGCGTCGTCGAGTACACGAGCATGATCGCCAGCGGCGTCCCCACCACGATCGAGAGCGCGAAGCCGCCCAGCGTCTCGTAGAGCGTCACCCAGCCGTGGTACAGGAGATACCCTCGCCACTGCCAGCCCTCGACGAGGATCCCGGACGGCAGCGGCACCACGAAGCGTGGGACGTTGAACACCCGCCACACGATCTCCCACACCACGAGGGTCCCGACGAGCACGCCGACGGGCAGCAGCAGGCCGACCAGGCGGTCACGCACGCCGCGCCGCCGCGCCGGCGCTCCGGATCGCGATCAGGCTGCGAATCTCCTCGCTGTACCTCCGGAAGCGATCGTCGAACTCCATCTCGACCCGGCGCGGACGCGGCAGGTCGATCTCGAGGACGCGCGCCAGCCGCCCCGGGCGCGGAGTCATCACCACCACGCGGTCGGAGAGCAGGATCGCCTCGGGGATGGAGTGGGTCACGAAGAGGATGGTCTTCCGCCGCTCGTCCCAGATGCGCAGGAGCTCGAGGCTCATCTCCTCGCGGGTCATGGCGTCGAGGGCGCCGAAGGGCTCGTCCATCAGGAGGAGACCAGGGTCGTGGACGAGGGCGCGGCAGATCGCCACGCGCTGCTGCATGCCGCCCGACAGCTCCCCCGGGTACTTCTCCTCGAAGCCGGCGAGGCCAGCGAGCTCGAGCAGAGCCACGGCCTGCCCGCGGTGAGCGCGGGCAGGCCGTCCGAGCATCTCGATGGAGAAGAGCACATTGTCGAGCACGGTGCGCCACGGCAGGAGCACGGCGCTCTGGAACACGAAGCCGGCGTCCGGATAGGGCTCGCGAACTTCGCGGCCCCGGACCCGCACCGTGCCGCTCGTCGCCAGGACGAGACCGGCCACGAGCTTCAGGAGCGTGCTCTTCCCGCAGCCGCTGGGGCCGACCAGGCTCACGAACTCCTTCTCCTTCACGGCGAGGGTCACGTCGTCGAGGGCGCGCACGGGATCGCCGTGGCGGGGACGGAAGATCTTGGTGACGCCCTCGAGCTCGATCACGCGACGAACGCCCCGGGGCGTGGCTCAGCCGACAGGGGCGGCGTAGCGATTCACCGGATACGGCACCGCCGCCGCCGCGCGGCACGCATCGGCCAGGTACGGCGCCAGCGAGGCGGCGAGCGCAAACCCGGGGCCGGTCCGCGCCCGGAGCCGGTCCGCGGCGGCTTGGGCCCGGTCGCGCAGGGCGTTCTCGTCCACCGTCAGCACGCTGCCCCCGCGGACGACCACCCGGCC
>DATKEI010000364.1:0-5891 GCA_035544455.1 Binatia bacterium
AGTGTGCTGAGTCAGAAGTTCGTGCAGTCGCGGCGCCGGGTGGGGTGGGGGCCCTCCCCGCGGGACCGTATCTTCTGCGGATTGCCGGAGCCACCCACCATCCATCTCGTGGCCCGATCGAGTGCCGGCAATGCTCAAGCGTTACAGGCGTGTCCCGCGGGGAGGGCCCCCACCCCGCCCGGCGCTTTGTCGGCACATTTCTGACTCGGGACACTAGCGCGAGGGCGCTCGACGAAGAGCGCCCCGCGCGCCCAAGAGGAGCCGAACATGCCGAAGATCGCGACAATCGACCGGGTTCTCAGCCAGGCCGTCGACGCCCGGACGATGCCGGGTATCGTCGCCGCCGCCGTCACGGACAAGGGTCTCCTGTACGAAGGGGCGTTCGGCTCGCGCGAGCTCGGCAAGAGCGCACCCATGGCGCCCGACACGGTGGTGTGGATCGCGTCGATGACGAAGGCCATCACCTCGGCGGCGGCGATGCAGCTGGTGGAGGCCGGCAAGCTCAGCCTCGAGGGACCGGCGAGCGAGGTCGTCCCGGCGCTCGGCAAGACGCAGGTCCTCGAGGGATTTGACGCCGCCGGCAAGCCGCGCCTGCGCGCTCCCAAACGGCCGATCACCCTCCGCCACCTGCTGACCCACACCGCCGGCTTCGCCTACGAGATCTGGGAGCCCGGCATCGCGCAGTACCAGGCCGCCACCGGCACTCCCGGTATCACGACATGTGCGAACGCCGCCCTGACCACGCCCCTGATCTTCGACCCGGGCGACCGCTGGGAATACGGCATCAACATGGACTGGGCGGGCAAGATGGTCGAGGCCGCCAGCGGCCAGCGGCTCGACCGGTACTTCCAGGACCACATCCTCGGCCCCCTCGGCATGAAGGACACCGCGTTCAAGCTCGGCCCGTCGCAGCGCGCGCGGCTCGCCACGGTGCATCAGCGAGGCGCCGACGGGGCGCTGACGCCGATCGAGTTCGGGCTCCCCGAGGAGCCGGAGTTCCACATGGGCGGGGGCGGACTCTACGCCACCGCCGCGGACTACCTCGCCTTCTCCCAGATGATCATGCGCGGCGGCACCCACAACGGCGCCCAGGTACTCCGGCCGGAGACCGTCGACCTGATGTCGCAGAACCACATCGGCGCCCTCGAGGTCGGCGTGCTCAAGACGGCGGCGCCGCCCCTGTCGAACGACGTCGAGCTGTTCCCGGGCATGCCGAAGAAGTGGGGGCTGAGCTTCCTCATCAACACGCAGACAGCCTCGACCGGGCGGTCGGCGGGCAGCCTGGCGTGGGCCGGCCTGGCCAACACCTACTTCTGGATCGACCGCAGCCGGCGGGTGTGCGGCGTCTTCCTGTCACAGGTCCTGCCGTTCTACGACGACATCGCCATCGACCTGCTGGGCAAGTTCGAGACGGAAGTATACCGGGCGCTCTGATCGCCGGCCTCGCGCCCCCTCCCACCTTGGGCCAGAGAGCGCCGTCGCCCCTCCCTCCCTCGCGCCGCCGGGGCGGCGGCGCCTCCCCCTCGCCCCGCTTCTCTCCGCCGGGGAGAGGGCGAGGCGAGGGGCGCGCTCGATCGGGACCGATGCGCCGGTCAAAGCACCACCCTCACGCCAACCCTCTCCCTGAACGGGAGTCGGGAAACCCGCTGCGAGGGCCGCGCCTCCAGGGTGCGCCTACTGCATGGGGGAGTACGCGGTCGGGCGGAGGATGTGGGCGGTCAGGCTCCGCACGAGCGGGCCGTTCTTCTCGGTCTCGGCAAACTTGGCCAGGCGCTCCTTGTCGGCGACGAAGGCGCCCCACTTCTTCTCGCGGTCCGCGAGGCTCTCCCAGGCCAGGATGTACAGGAGCTGATCGGAGTGGCCCCCGAGCTCGTTGGTCCAGAAACCGGTGACCTGGATGCCGTACTGCTTGAAGTAGCCCATGGTGATGTCCGCGAAGCGGCGGTTGAGATCGGGGAGCCGTCCGGGCATCGCGTTGTAGGTACGGAGCTCGTAGAGCATTGATCGGGTCTCCTTGCCAGCGAGGGTGCGCTGCGGTGTCTCCGGATGACGCTCGGACTCTAGGTCCGCGGCGCCCGACCGTCAAGCGGGATGGCCAGACGGCCTGCGCGCCGTCGCGAGGCTGGCCGGCCTGGCGACGGCCACGACCGAGTGTCACGGTCTGAATCCACGCGCCCCCAGCTCCTTGCCGGAGGAGCGAGCGGGATCGGCCTCCGCGGCCCGCACGTCGCGGAGGTCGCGGCCACCCGGCCCCGCGTCGGGTGGCTCGAGGTCCACGCCGAGAACTACATGGGCGGGGGGCCGGACCTCCGCCAGCTCGAGCGGCTCCGCCGGGACTATCCGGTCGCGCTCCACGGCGTCGGCCTCTCGCTGGGCTCGGCCGGCCCCCTCGACGCCCGGCACCTCGGCCGGCTGCGCGCCCTCGCCGATCGGCTGGCTCCCTGCCTCGTCTCCGAGCACCTGTCCTGGAGCGTGAGCCGGGGCGCATACCTGAATCACCTGCTCCCGCTCCCCTACACGAGGGCAACGCTCGAGGTGGTGGCCGAGCACGTCGGTGAGGCGCAGGATCGCCTGGGCCGGCGCATCCTCGTGGAGAACCCGTCGAGCTACCTGCGCTTCCGCGACTCGCCGCTCCCCGAGCCGGAGTTCCTCGCCGAGCTCGTCCGGCGGACTGGCTGCGGCATCCTCTGCGACGTCAACAACATCCACGTGAGCGCCCACAACCTCGGCCTCGACGCCATCGCCTACCTCCGGGCGCTGCCCGCGGAGGCCGTCGGCGAGATTCATCTGGCCGGGCACGCGACGAACGACGCCGACGGCCGGCAGATCCTGATCGACGACCACGGAAGCCCGGTGGCTGCCCCCGTCTGGGAGCTGTACGCGCGGGCACTCGAGCATCTTGGCCCGGTGCCCACCCTGATCGAGTGGGACACCGACCTGCCCCCTCTCGGCGAGCTGCTCGCGGAGGCGAGGTGCGCGGATGCCATCCGCGCGAGCGCAACCGGATGTGCGGCCGCGGGCCGAGGGACCGCCCATGCTCGACCTGCCTGACCTCCAGAAGGCGTTCCGCCGGGCGCTCCTCGCCGGGGAGGAGGAGCCTCTGCCGGACGGTCTCGAGGACGCCATCGAGGGGGACGGGCTGTCCGCGTCGGAGCGGGTCGCCATCTACCGCCACCACGTGATCGTGACGCTGACGGCCGTGCTCAAGGCCGCCTATCCCGTCGTGTGCCGGCTCGTCGACGAGCGCTTCTTCGCCTATGCGGCCCACTGCTATCTCCGGGACCATCCGCCGACGAGCCCGTGCCTGTTCGAGTACGGGGCCTCGCTTCCGGAGTTCCTGGAGACCTTCCCGCCGTGCCGCGAGCTGGTCTACCTGGCCGACGTAGCGCGCCTGGAATGGGCGATTCACGCGGCGGGGCATGCGCCGGACGCCACGGGCATCGATCCCGCGGCCCTGCGCGACCTCGGGACGGACGAGGTGGCACACGTCACGCTCGATCTGTCGCCCGCGCTCGCGCTCGTCGCCTCGGCGTGGCCGATCGACCGCATCTGGAGGGCGAACCAGCCGGAGGCGGATCCCGAGGCGACAGTCGACCTCGGCGCCGGCGGGGTACGCCTCGAGGTCCGGCGCCGCGGCGAGGAGGTGATCTTCCGCGCGGTCGGCGCCGGCGATCACGCCTTCCGCGGAGCGCTTCGCGCGGGCCGTCCGCTCGCGGAGGCGGCGTTCGCCGCCCTGGGCGCAGATCCGCGATTCGACCGCGACGCCGCCCTGCGCGAGCTTCTGGCCGACGACGCAATCGTCGGCGTCACCGTCACGCCAAGCCGCTGATCCCTCGCGGCCGGCGCCCGCGGTGACGAGCCGGCGCGCTCGCCCGCTCTGACGGCCGCGAGGGTCGGCGGGGTCACGGCGCCAGGTTCCGGTCAGACAGGTACCGGGCGCCGCCATCGGGCACGATGGCGACGATGACCCCCTGGTCGAGCCCCTGCGCGACTCGCACGGCGACCAGGAGGGCGGCCGCCGCCGACACCCCGACGAACAGCCCCTCCGTCCGGGCGAGCCGGTGCAGGATCTCCCAGGCCGCCTCCGTCTCGACGCCCACGTCCTGGTCGGCCAGCCCCGCATCGTAGATGCCGGGCACGATCGCCGTCGCCATGTGCTTGAGGCCCTCGAGCCCGTGAAGCGCGGCATCGGGCTGCACCGAGATCAGCCGCACCCCGGGCCGGGCCTCGCGCAGGCGGCGCCCCGCGCCCATGAACGTCCCGCTCGTGCCGAGGCCGGCCACGAAGTGGGTGATGCGGCCCCCTGTCTGATCGAGGATCTCGGGGCCCGTGGTCTCGTAGTGGGCGCGGGCGTTGGCGGGGTTGTTGTACTGGTCCGGATAGAAGTAGAGATCCGGCGCGCCCGTGTGGAGCTGTCGCGCCGCGCGGATCGCCCCGTCGGAGCCCTCCATCGGGCTCGTCCACACGACATGAGCCCCGTAGACCTGGAGCAGGCGCCTGCGCTCCTCCGACACGCTCTCCGGCACGCAGAGCGCGACGGGGAAGCCGAGGGCCGCCCCGAGCATCGCGTAAGCGATGCCGGTGTTGCCGGAGGTGGCGTCGAGCAGCGTCTTCCCCGGGCCGAGCGCGCCGGTGCGCAGACCGTCGGCGATCATGGCGGCGGCCGCGCGGTCCTTGACGGAGCCCCCGGGGTTGCTCGACTCGAGCTTGGCCCAGATCTCGACTCCGGGGCGGGGCTCGAGCCGGCCCAGGCGAACCAGCGGCGTGTTGCCGATCAGCGACCAGATCGCGGCGCCCTGGATCGACGCCAGCCGATCGGCGGTGTCGAGCTCGCCCATTGAAACCAGCTCCTGTGACGGCCGCGTCGGTGGCCATCGGCACGAAAAGAGCCCGGGAGGGACGTTCCCCGCCGGGCTCGCTGTCCTCGTGAGTCGCCGAGACGTCAGGACATGCTCTCGGAGCCTCTCGACGCCAGGCCCCGGAGGGTGCCAGGCGCTCGACAACATGCGCAAATCGCCATCTCGCCCGCCACGCTCCCACTGTGCCGCAACCTCCCAGCACGGTCAAGCAACCGGCCCGACGCCCCTCGCGGATCGCCAGTTCGCCCTGGCCGGGCCGGACACGCGAGCGCGCCTGGCCTCCGACCCGGCCCGCCGAGGTGCCGCCGGCCCCGAGCATGATCGGGATATCGTCGGTCAGAGGCGGTCTCGCGTGACAGCTTGATCTTGCGCCCGGGGGCGCGCAGATCTTCTGGCGAGCCCGGTTGCTCTGGCTCAAGCCCGCGCTGACAAGTTCCCGCACCATCCGCGACGATTTCGGTCACCCGATGCGGCGGGGGCGCGCCTCGCTCCGAGGGCTGCCGGCGGGCGGCCCGCGCCGGATGGGAGCCCGCCGTCCGGTGCGGCACAGATCCGCGCCGCCACGTCGCTATCTCGCTCGCGACCCGGCGAGACACCCAGCGCTCGGGGCGTGCCCGAAACGGCGACGGAATGGCACCCGGGATGCAACCCTGGCGGGCATGCGCGGGCAGAGACGCGGTGGTCTGCTGCGCAAGCTGCGCCTGACAAACGTCCTCGTCGGGGGTGCCATCCTGGCCGCCGTCGCCCCGGCCCTGGTCCTCACGGTGGGCTCGGCGAAGGCGATCCGCCAGATCGTGACGGACCAGACGACGACGCGCGATCAGCTCCTTGCGCAGTCGCTGGCGAACCAGTACGAGCAGTTCCTGACGGCGCACCGGCAGATCGTCGTCGCGCTGGCCGCCGACATCGCGGCAATGGACCTACCCTCGCCCGCGGCCCTCAGCCGTCGTCTGGAGCACGCCGGCAGCCCCCATCCCGCCTTCAGGGGGTTCCACGTGGTGGATGTGGCCGGTCGCATCATCGCGGTCGATC
>DATKEI010000365.1:0-5878 GCA_035544455.1 Binatia bacterium
TCGCCGTCCTCGAGATGCGGCGGACGTTCTTCGAGGACATCAGCCTCCTCGCGTGGGCCCGCAAGCCCTGAGGCGCCGCGGCCTCGGCGGGCGCGAGTGGGTGACCCGGCGGCCGCGCGGGGTCGGCCCACCGCGCCCTCCGGGCCGCCGGCGGCCTCGCCGGGCGGCCTCGACCGAGGGGTCCGCGCCCTCGGCAGACCGGGCGGGCTGACCGGATGTTCGTCGGCCACTACGCTCCGAGCTTCGTCGCCAAGCGCGCGGCGCACGAGGTGCCGCTGTGGTTGCTGTTCGTCGCGGGCCAGGCCGTGGACATCGCGTGGGCCGTGCTCGTGCTGCTCGGCATCGAGGCCGTCCGGATCGTGCCGGGCATCACCGCGGCGAGCCCGCTGGATCTCTATTACATGCCGTACACGCACAGCCTGGGGGCTGCCCTCCTGTGGTCTGCGGCCGGGGCGGGGGCTTACGCGGGGCTATCCGGCCGCCGGCCCCGCGCCAGAGGGGCGATCGCCATCGGGCTGGTGATCCTGTCCCACTGGGTCCTTGACCTGCTCGTCCACCGTCCCGACCTGCCCCTCTTCTGGGGGGGGCCCAAGGTGGGCTTCGGGCTCTGGAATTACCCGCGGCTCGAGTTCCTGCTGGAGGCGGGTCTCCTCCTTGGCGCCATCACCTGGTACATGCGGGGAACGAGGCCGAGGACGCGCGCCGGCCGGTGGGCCCTGCCCGCGTTCGGGGTCGCCCTCGTGATCCTGCAGGCAGCCCACTGGCTGGGCCCACCCCCAGCCTCGAGCCGGGCGCTGGCGTTCTCCGCGCTCCTTGCCTACGGCCTCCTCGCCGCCGCCGGGGGCATGGTGGAGCGGACTCGCTCGCGCGGCGCCGCCCCGCCCCACGCCTGAACCCTGCCCCGAGGAAGGGAGCCGAGTCCCCCTCCACTCCGCGGAGGCTGGTGCGATCCTGCTGTCCAGAGCCGGTCAATCATGGAGAGACCGCACTGGTATAGCGCTTGCTCCAGAGGGTGGGACGCCGCGGCAGCTCGGGGCGCCGGAAGGAAAGGGACGACCATGAGAGAGACAGCCCGGGCGGCCGCCGTTCCGCACTCATGACCCTGCACCGCCTGCTGCCCCTGGTGGCCCTCGGCCTGAACGTGCTGCTCCTCGCGAGTGCGCTGGTGGGGAGCCGTGGAAGCCGCCGGCATTACCCGTTCGCGGCGCTCGCCGCGGCGCTCGCGGTGTGGAATTTCGGTGTCTTCGGGCTCCGGTCGACCACGAGCGCGGAGACGGCCCTCGAATGGGAACGCTTCCTCCACGTGGGCGTGATCCTGATCCCGGTCCTCTTCTACCACTACGTGGTGGCCTTCCTCGACGAGTCTCGCCGGAGCCGGACGCTCCTGGTGGGCTATGTGCTCGCCGCGGGATTCCTGGTCGCGAACGGCACCTCCGCGTTCATGCGCGGCGTCGTCGACACGACCTGGGGCTATGCGCCCCTGGCCGGGCCTCTCTACCCGTTCTTCTTCGTCTACTTCCAGGCCGTCGTGGTGCTCGGGCTGATCAAGCTCCTACAGGCGCACGGGCGCCTGGCGTCGAGCTTCCGGCGCAATCGCGTCCGGCTGGTCATCGCGGGCGTGGCGGTGAGCCTGCTCGGCGGCGTGATCGATTTCGTCCGCTATGTCTTCGGCTGGGAGTGGCTGTACCCGCTGGGGATCCCCGGCAACGCCCTGTTCGCCCTCGCCCTGGGCCTGGCGGTCATCCGCTACCGCCTCTTCGATTTGGGCATGGTCGCGCGCTGGACCTTCGTGTACGCGCTCCTCGGCGCGGTGCTCGCCGGCGGCGTGGTCGCCACGCTGTTTCTGATGGATCTGGTCGGCCCCGGCGGCGAGCGGCTCGGGCTGGGCCACCACGCCATGTTCCTGGTCGGCGCCATCGCCGTCGCCTTTCCCTTGCTCCGGCTGATCGAGCGCCGCCTGGAGCGCGTGATGTTCTCGCGCCAGCGCGGGGTCCAGGAGGCCCTCATCGCACTGAGCAAGCAGATGACGTCGATGCTCGACGTCGAGCAACTCGGCCGCACCCTGACCGCCGGGCTCGTCCAGCAAGTGCCGCTCACGCACGCGAGCCTGCATCTGCGCACCGCGGACCGGGGGTTCGCCGCGGTGGCCCACGCCCTCTCGCCGAACGCGGAGGCATCCGACGAGGTGACCGCCCTCGATCCCCGGCTCGCCCTCTGGCTGCGGCTGACCGGGGAGCCGGTGGCGGTGGGTGACCTGTCCGGTCCCCGCTCGGCCGGCGACGCCCTCACGGTCGTGCTGGAGGACCTCGAGAGGCGGCACGTGGCCCTGGTCATGCCCCTTGTCTCCGACGGCGAACTCGCCGCCGTGCTCCTGGTTGGCGCGAAGCTCTCGGGCGACATCTTCCTGCCCACCGAGGTCGAGCTGCTGCAGATGCTCATGGCGCAGACGGAGATTGCCCTCCGGAACGCTCAGCTCTACGCCGACCAGCGCGACCAGATGCTCGAGCTGACGCGGGCCCAGCAGCAGCTCGTCCAGTCGGCGAAGCTGGCCGCCATCGGCGAGCTGGCGGCGAGCGTTGCCCACGAGATCAACAACCCGCTGGCCGTGATCCTCGGCAACTGCGACTTGCTCCTGCGCGGCAGCCCGGAGGGCGGCGCGCCCCACCGGCGCCTGACCACGATGCGCGCGGAGGCCGTCCGGGCCGGGAGGATCACGGGCGGCCTCCTCAACTTCGCCCGGCGGCGCGAGCCCAACCGGGAGCCCATCGCCCTCCATCAGCTGATCCAGCGCGCCGTCGACCTCCTGAGCGCCAAGACGGAGCGGGAGTCGGTGCGGGTCGAGCTCGCGCTCGATGCGGCCGTCCCACCGGTGCTCGGCGACGGCGATCAGATCACGCAGGTGCTGCTGAACCTCGGCGGCAACGCGGTCGACGCCATGCCGGGAGGCGGCACTGTGATCTTCCGTACCGCGCTGGACGCGGTCGCCGACAGTGTCACGCTGAAGGTGATCGACACGGGATCCGGCATGACGCCCGAGCACGCGGCCCGGATCTTCCAGCCCTTCTACACCACCAAGGCGGAGGGGCTGGGGACCGGGCTCGGCATGTCGGTGAGCCTCGGGATCGTGAAGAGCCACGGCGGGACGCTCGAGGTCGAGAGCGAGCCCGGCCGCGGCACCACCATGATCATTCGGCTGCCCATCGCCACGGTGTCCGCGGGCGCGCTTCCGGCGGTGCCGGCATGAGCCAGCCCTGGCTCGCCCGCCTGTACGGACATCTCTATGACGCGGTCGTCGACGGGTTCCCGCCGTTCGAGGAGCTGGTCGACGAGGTCGCCGGGATCGTCGAGGGCGAATCGCGCGCGCGCGCGGTCGGGCCCGCGCGCATCCTGGACGTGGCGTGCGGGACGGGGTCGGTGGCTCTGCGGCTCGCCCGGCGGGGACACGCGGTGACGGGCATCGACAGCGTCCCGCACCTGGTCGAGATCGCGCGCCGGCGGCCGCGGGGAGGCGCGGATGTGCGCTTCGAGGCCCTCGACCTCGCGCACCGCCCCGCCGCCGGGCCGACCGGCTTCGACGTGCTCGTGAGCATGCACACGCTCTACTGGCATCCCGAACCAGAGGCGTTTCTCCGGGGCTGCTACCTCGCGCTCCGGCCCGACGGGCGCGCGGTGTTCCTGACCTACGAGCGCCCGGCCAGTGTCGTGTCGACCTGGGCGCGGGTGCGGCAGGAACGGGGAGCGCTGAATGCCTTTCGCGCCCTGCGGTGGCTGGTCCCGACCGCGGCGTTCGAGGCGGGCCGGCGCGGCCGCCGTCGCTATCTCGGCCCCCAGGAGCTACGCGCGATGCTCGCGCAGGCCGGGTTCGAGGTGAGCTGGTGCCGGCCGGCCTTCCTCGGCGGTGTGAGTCTCCTGGCCTGGGCGCGCCGGCGGCCCACGGCCAGAGGCGGCTGTCTTTCGGATCCCGACGTGCCATCGCGGCGGCGAGGCAATTCCCTCACCATCAATCGCTCGGACAGAGCGTCAGCCCATGGAGCCCTGCATGCAAACCACCCGTTCCGCCGCAGCGCCAGACCTGGCGCGCGGCCCCGATAGAGCCTTGCGCGTCCTGGTGATCGACGACGAGGACAACGTGCGCAACGTCTTCGGCGACTTCCTCGAGGCTCTGGGCCACGAGCCGGACCTCGCCGCCGACGGCGCGGACGGGCTGCGCCGCTTCGCCCGGGACCGGCACGACCTCGTGCTCACCGACATGCTCATGCCGGGCCTGTCGGGCCTCGAGGTCGCGCGCACGCTGCGCCGCGAGGATCCCGACCTGCCGATCATCGTCATCAGCGGGTCCGCCGACCCGTTCGACGTGCGGCAGTTCGAGCACGGGAGCATCACGTTCCTGCGCAAGCCCGTGGGTCTCGCGGAGTTCGAGCACGCCATCGAGGCCGAGGTCGGCCCGCGGTCGGGCGGGGCGCGCTGCCCCGCGGGGGCAGGCGGCGGCTGATCCGCGCCGGGCCGTGGCCCTGCTCTGGATCGACGCCGGCCACGTCGACGCCGCGCAGACCGGGAGCGATGTTCCGGGTCGGCACATGCGGGAGCGCCTTGCCGCCCCGAGGCGCTATGGGCGCGCCGGCGGAACCTCGCCTGGATTGACCGAGGGGCGGGCCACAGGCACGATTGGCCGAGGCGCCCGACACTTGCCCCCCTTCGAGGTTCCTCGCCGCCGCCCACTGCGACCCGGAAGGCAGCTCGCGCCGCACCGGCCCCGCCGGCATGCGGGCCTGGGTTCGCGCTTCCCTCCGGGCTGGGATGTCGATCGGCGCGAAGCGCTCCCAGTGTGCTCGGCGGGATGCCCCGCGAGCCAGGGCCTGGTGGCTACCCCCGCCGGGCCCCGAGCTTCAGCAGCTCGCCGATCGCCGCGGACGCCTTGAGCCCGGAGCCGGTGAGCACCAGCACCGTCGTCTCACCCGGCCGGATGGCGCCCTCGGCGGCGAGGCGGGTCAGGCCGGCCGCGCCCGCCGCCGCCGTCGGCTCCACGTAGAGGCCGCGCGCGGCGAGGTCGCGCAGGGCCCGGGCGATCTCGGCTTCGGAGACGGCGACGACGGCCCCTCCGGTCTCGCGGACGGCGCGCAGCACCTCGCCGACCCGCGTGGGCCGGGCGGAGGCGATGCCCTCGGCGATGGTCGGCGCGACGGCGGTCGGCACCAGCGCCTCCCCGCCGGCCCGGAACGCGGCGTGGAACGGCGCGCAGTTCGCGGCCTGCACCCCGAACAGGCGCGGGCGCCGGTCGATCTCCCCGCTCCGCACGAGCTCGGCGAAGCCGCGCTCGCAGCCGAGCACGTTGCTGCCATAGCCGAGCGGGACGACGACGTTGTCGGGGGCGCGGAAGCCGAGCTGTTCCCACAGCTCGTAGGCGAGGGTCTTGGTGCCCTCCACGAAGAAGGGCTGCCAGTTGTGGCTCGCGTAGAAGACCTCGTCGCTCTGGCGGAGCGCCGCCTCGGCCACGTCCTGCCGCGAGCCCGGGATGGTCACGACGTCGGCGCCGCACGCCGCGATCTGCGCGATCTTCGGATACGAAGCGGTCTCGGGGACGAGGATCCGGCAGCGCATGCCCGCCGCCGCCGCGTACGCCGACAGGGATGCCCCCGCGTTGCCGGAGGAGTCCTCGAGCACGCGGTCGATGCCGCGGCTCCGGAGGTAGCTCACCATCACCGTCATGCCGCGGTCCTTGAATGACCCGGTCGGCATTGCGAACTCGAGCTTGTACTGGACGGCGAGCCCGCCCCAGTTCCCAAGCAGGAGCGGCGTCCAGCCCTCCCCGAGGCTCACCGCGTCCGCGGGCTCGACGGGCAGGGCCCTGGCGTAGCGCCAGACGGAGTAGCGCGACGCC
>DATKEI010000366.1:0-25403 GCA_035544455.1 Binatia bacterium
GACCTCCAGCTCGTGGCCAGCGCCGAGATGGGTGCCGAGGCCGGCCTGCACCTGGATGGCCTTGACCACGGCGGGATGGCAGTGGCCCAGGAACAGGGCGCCGTGGCCCATCCAGTAGTCCACGTACTCGTGGCCGTCCACATCCCACTTGTGCGAGCCCTGGGCGCGCTCGGCGTACACCGGGAACGGCGTCAGGTGCCGCCCGTCGTGGGTGACCCCGCCGGGAATGACGCGCCGGGCGCGCTCCGACATGGCCGCCGACTTCGGGTGCATGGCTCGGTACGTGTCGAGCACCTTGGACGTCGTGGTGGCCTGGGTCATCGCGGGGATCCTCTCTTCCTTCGTGAAGTCGCCGATTCGGTCCGCCGGGTGCGCGGGGTGTGGTGCGGCGCCCGTCCTCGCCCATCGCCGGGGCCCGTGCAGAGCCTGAGCAGCTCCAGCATGCCAAGGTGGGCGGCCAACGGCAACCCGTCCACCGTGAGCTCCCGACGGCGCGTGATGCCGTCGACGGCGCCGGCAGCCACGCAGGCCTCGACCATCGCCCGCTCATCTGCCCCGGAGTGGAGCAGGGAGCGCCCGGAGAGCCGGGACAGCTCCGCCACCACCCCGTACGCCCCCCAGTTCGACGTGCCGGCCACCACTAGGTGTTGCACGCGCACCACGGAGGCCACTTCGGGCAGGAGGCCGCCGGCGCGGACGATGCGCGCGCGCACGTTGCCCATGCCGATCTCGTTGCCGCCGTCGCCGATGCCGACGGTGACGATGCGCGGCGAGGCCACCAGGAACAGCGCGTCCAGGGGACCGTTCCACGCGCGGATGGACTCCGCCCGGGCGCTCCGGTAGTCGCCGTCGCGCGTGCGCCCCGGGCGCTCGATGGCCACCAGATGGGTCGTGCGCCCCGCGGCCAGCACGCGGCGGGCCTCGCCCTCGGCCTCGCCGGACGCGTCGGCCCCGCTTGTGAAGGTGGTGATGTCCACGGGCTCGCCCACTGCCTCGAGGGCCGCCTTGATGACGGGCACCGCGACCGGGTCCGTCACGTAGCCCACCCGCGCGCCGAGTGCCCGGAGAGCGCGGCCAAGGGCCACGGCCCCAGGCGGCCCGTCGGTCTCGGGGAGCCCCGGCCCGAGCGAGAAGCCCGTGGTGATCAGCACCCGCCGGGCCCTGATGAGCGCCCGGGCCGCCGAGGCCGCGCCCCCGGCAACGAAGAACCGCCCGATCCCCCGGCCCCCGGGGTCGAGGGCCAGGAGGTGGTCGATCATCGCGGCGCCGGCGCCGATCCACCCGCGCCGGCGCCGCCGGACGGCCCAGATCCGCCCGGCGGCGCGGCACCGCCCAGATCGGGCAGCGGCGGCGTGAAGAGGAGCACGGCAACGGACGTGCCCTCCTTGTCGAAGTACACGACGAGCCCGCTGGTGTAGACGAGCACCTCCACTCCGTCCAGGGTGCCGACGCGGTCGGGGGCGCCGAAGGCCTCGGCCGTCGTCTGTCGCCCGAAGATCAGCGGCTTGGGCTCGAGCCGCAGCGCGCGCACCAGCTGCGGCTTGTAGCCATCGGGCTGCAGCAGGCCGAAGTCGACAACCATGCGGAACATGCCCCCGGGCGCGGCCTGGCCCTCGTACACCCACTGGATGGTGTCGTGGCCCTCTTCCCTGGCGCGCGTCTCCCTGTTGGGTGCGCCCCAGCGCTCGCGCACCTGCGGCAGCGTGGTCACGGCCGGCTCGATCCCGCCCCACCCGAGCGCTGCGGCCGGCCCGGGCGTCAGCAGCAAGGCGACGAGGACCGCCAGCATGGGCCATCCGCCGGCGCCCCGGGACGACAGGGCTCCCACTCTCCCGCCCTTCTCGCCGCCCGGCAGAGCGGGCGCAGGATCGGGCGCGTCGATGAAACGCGAAGCCGGGCGACACTCGCGCGCGGGATCGGCGGCGCAGGCGGTCCGGTGGCGAGCGATCGCCATCATGTCAGAAACCCAGGGCGGCGCCGTCGCCGCGGGGGTCGGCGCCACCGGCCAGCGTCCCGTCGCGCAGGGTGATGCCGTGCGCGTGGCCCATCTGGGAGAACCAGTCGGAGACCACCTTGATGTTGTGACCCCGCGCCGCCAGGGCGTCGCGGACCTCCGCGGGCACGCGCCCCTCGAGGCGGACGAGGTCGGGCGCGTCCCCGGCGAGCAGCCGCCCGTTGGCGAAGCGCGGCCGCTCGATGGCCTCCTGGATCTCCAGGCCGTGATCCAGCACGTTGGTCAGCCCCTGGATGTGGAAAGCGGCCTGCCCGTCGCCGCCCATGGTGGAATAGCCGAGCACGGGGGCACCGTCGCGCGTGGCCACGCAGGTCACCAGCGTGTGGAAGGGCCGCTTGTGCGGCGCGAAGGCGCTCGGGTGTGCAGGGTCCGTCTTGAAGTACGAGCCGCGGTTGTGGAGCACGACCCCGGTCCCGGGCGGCACCACGCCGGCCCCGAAGGCGCGGAAGAGGCTCTGGATCACGCTGATGACGTTGCCCCGGCCGTCGGCGACCACGAAACCCGTGGTGTCGCCATCGAGGTCGCTGGCCACGTGGTCCCGCGCCTTGTCGGGATCAAAGGCGGCGCGGCGTTCCGCGGCGTACTTCTTGGCGAGGAGGGCCTGGACCGGGACCCGGGCCTGCGCGGGATCGCCGATCCACCGATCGCGATCGGCATAGGCGAGCTTGGTCATCTCGATCACCACGTGCAGGTGCTCGACCGAGTGAAGGGGCATGGCGCCGACATCGAACCCCTCGAGCAGGTTCAGGGCGATCAGGACCGCCAGGCCCTGGGTGGGCGGCGGCGTCTGGTACACCGTGTACCCACGGTACGTCGTCGAGATGGGAGCCTCCCACTCGCCGCTGTGCTCGGCGAGATCAGCGGCGGTCAGGAACCCCTCGGCCTCGACCCGGGCTGCGATGGCCCGGGCCACGCGGCCCTGGTAGAACAGCTCGGGCTCGTCGCCGAGCTCCGTCAGGGTGCGCGCGAGATCGGGCTGCCGGAAGCACTCGCCGGTCTCGGGAAAGCGCCCGTCCGGAACGAAGATGCGGCGCCACTCCGGATCCTCGAAGAGCGGGGCGCGCTCCCGGATGGATTGCCGCACCACGTCGGAGATCGGGAAGCCATCCGCGGCGTAGTGGATGGCCGGGCCGAGCAGGCTCCGCAGCGGTCGGGTGCCGAAGCGGTCGAGCAGCATGCGCCACGCCCGCGTCACGCCCGGGACGGAGACGGAGCCCGGCCCGAGGTCGGGCACCGCCCCGAGCCCGCGGCGGCCGAGCTCGTCGAGGCCAGCGCGGGATCCGGAGCGCCCCGCCCCGTTCAGGAAGTGCACCCGGCCCGTGGCCGCCTCGTGATAGAGACAGAAGAAATCGCCGCCCACTCCGCAATACGGGGGCTGGGTCACCGCGAGCACGGCGTTGGTGGCCACGGCGGCGTCGATCACGTTCCCGCCGGATCTCAGGGTCTCGACGCCGGCCAGCGACGCCAGCGGGTGGCACGAGGCCACCATCCCGGCGCGGCCCATGGGCGCCTGTCGATGCGCGTATCCGACCTGGGGCATCTGGCTCTCCTCTCAGAGTCTCGGGCGGCGGGGCGGCGCCGCCCTGCCAACGACGGACCGCTTCCGCCGCGCAGCCCGGCCCTTCCTGCAACATGAGTGGCCATTGCCGCGCCCGGGGAGGCTCGCGGGCGAGCACCGGCCGGCCGTTCAGGTCGCGGCGAAGAACCGCGCGATCTCGTCCTGCGGAAACGTCGGCATGGGCCGAGCCCGGCCGTCCTCCACGAGGGTGACGCCCTCGGACCGGGGGACCACACGGCCGATGGCCGTGCATGCGATACCCGCGGCCGCGCAGCCCCCGGCCACGGCGTCGGCGTCGTCCGGGGCCACCGCGGCCAGGAGCGCCCCCGAGGCGATGACGCCGAGGGGATCCAGCCCGAAGGCCTCGCACAGGCGGCGGCCCTCGGGCAGGATCGGGATGCGGTCGCGCTCGACCCGGAGCCCGGTCTCCGCGGCCTGCGCCAGCTCCCAGCACGCGGTGGCGATCCCGCCTTCGGTGGGATCGTGCATGGCGTGCACCCGCGCGGCCGCGCCCGCCGCGCGGGCGTCGAGGGTCACGCCGATGCCCGGCCGGCGCAGAAAGTCACGGGCGTGCGCCACGTCGGCGGCCGGGACACCCTGGCGGATCGCCTCGTCCCCCCGCTCGCGCGCGATGATCGCCGCCCCCTCGAGCGGGACCCCCTTGGTCAGGAGCAGGACATCGCCGATGCGCGCGCCGCCCGTGGTCACCAGCCGGTCCGGCTCCACCTCGCCCATCATGGTGCCGACCACCACGGGCCGGGTGACAGCGGGGGTGACCTCGGTGTGCCCGCCGACGAGGATCACCCCGAGGGTATCGCACGCTTCGGCCAGCCCGGCGAAGAGCGCCGCGACCGATGCCTCCGTGGCGCCTCCGGCGGGCAGCAGCACCGTGGCCAGGAACCAGCGCGGCTCGGCGCCGCGGACCGCGACGTCGTTGGCGTTGACGTTGACGGCATACCAGCCGAGCTCGTCGGTCGAGAACGTGATGGGGTCGGTGGTCGCGATCAGGTACCGGGCGCCGAACTCGATGACGGCGGCGTCCTCGCCCACGCGCGGCCCCACGACCACGCGCGGATCGGGACGGGCGCACGCGGCGAGGAGCCGATCGAGGGTCTCGGGGCGCAGCTTGCCCGCCGGAAGCGTCGGCATGATTGGCGCAGTATAGCGCGAGCGGGAACGGCCCGCGGGGCGGGGCTGCCCGCTCAATCCCTCGCCCTTCGCTCTCCCCGACAGAGAGAGTGATGCGGTCAGGACGGGCATTGCGCGAGATCGGCGTAGGAGCCGGCGATCCTCTTGTGAGCGGCCAGGCCGAGACGGCGCAGCAGGCCTTCGGCCTCGCGGCGGCCCGCCGCGGGAGACTCGCGCGGCGCGAGCAGCACCTCCAGCTCGACGAAGCGGCCGAGGGCGGGTAGCTCGTCGAGATGCACGCGCGTGCGGCCCACCAGGTACACCCGCCGCCGCTTCACCACGCGGGCTCGCACGCCGAGGGCAAGGTCCAGCGCCGCGGCGAGGCCAGCCGGGTCGCGCGCCGGCCACCGGCGGTACTCGCTCCGGCGCAGACCCGGATGGTCGGGCCGCGAGTACGCGATCAGCTCCGCGCCACCGGGCTCCTGCTCGCGGAGCTTGAGCCGGGCGCTGCGGCCCGTCCCGAAGTACGTGTCCGTCTGGTGAACCTCGCCGCCGCCCCGCGCCCCGAGCGCCTCGACCGCCCGCCGGACCGGCAGCAGGCGCGCCACCGCCACCTTCACCTCGACGTTCCGCGACGACCTCTTCCCTCCCAGGGCCGGGGCGCGAGGCCCGGAGGCGCCCCCGGAATGGCCGCGCCGGTCGGTCTTGCGGGATGGCCCCGTCCCATCATCTGCCGGAACACGGGGCCGGGCGGCACCGTCGGTAGCGCGTCGGACGACATGGCGCAACGGCCTTGCCCCACCGCCCGCCAGGGCGCGGCGCCCGGAAGCCCTCCCGGAAGCACCGCGTTGGACGACATTGCGGGGCGGCACCGCCCCACCGCCCGCCATGGCGCGAGGCCCGGGCGCGCTCCTGGAAGGACCGCGCCGGGCAACGTTGCGGGACGGCCCCGCCATGGCGCGGGGCCTGGAGGATCTCCTCCCAGGAGCGCGGCGCCGGACGGCATTGCGGGACCGTCCCGCCCCGCCACCCGCCACAGCCCGGGCCCGGGAGGCGGTCCTGGAAGGCATGCGCCGCACGACGGCGCGGGCGGCGGGGCGAGAACGGGGTGCCGCCCTCGCCCCGGACCGTCCGGATCGCGAGCGACCCGCCGGGCGCAACTCAGAACCGCCCGTCCACCGTCCCGCCCGTCGACAGCTCGCAGTGCACGGCGCCCCCGCGGTCCGGCCCGATGCCGGGCTCATTGAGCCTGAACCGGCAGATCAGCAGGCTCCCCTTGTCCCCGGACAGCGTTCCCACCATGTGCGACTGGGGATCCTTCGGCGTCAGCGTGTACCCCCCGGCGAAGCGCTCGCCCGTCGGCAGCGCGGTGGACAGCTCGCCGGAGGTGCCGAGCAGGTGCGATCGGTACTCCAGCGTCACCGGCGTCGTCGCCCGGCCCGGAACGCTCAGCCGTGCGGGGATGAGGCCGGAGGCACATCCCGTCATCGCCACCGCGGCGAGCGCGGCGCCCGGGATGCGCCCCCGGCCTCTCGCCATCAGAGCGCCGAGGTGAGGAAGGGCGAGTCGGCGCAGAGCAATCGATCCGATGCGCACCCGCGCTCTCGCGATCATAGCGACAGGAGCTTGAGCAGGTCGGCGGTGAGATCGTAGAGCTGCGCGCACCCGCCCTCGCCCCCGACGAGCCCCTGGATGCGCTTCCGCAGAGCGGCATCGACGGGCTGACCCACGAGCGCCTCGATCCTTCCCTGGGGCTCCGTGCAGATGCCCATGTAGGGAAGCCGCGAGGTGATGGAGTCGGCGGCGACGATCACCCCTCCGTCGAGATCGAGCTCGTAGTGGATGTCGAAGCCGTGGACGTTGTCGTGAAGGGCGGCGAACAGGTGCAGGCGCCGCCCGGTCAGGACCAGCCGAGCCAGCCGACGCCGCCGGAAGATCGCGCGCGCTCCGGGCGGCGAACAGTACATCTCGGGCGCCATGGGCGTCGTCACGGGCCGGGTCTCGAGGAGGGCCCGGCCCGCCGGGCTGTAGGTAAAGCACGAGCCGGGCAGGTCGACCCAGCCCTTCATGTCGAGTGCCCAGAAACGACGGGCGTCGCCGGCGCGGGCGTCCGCGACCTCGGAGGCGGGCACCCGGGTCACCTGGCGGGCCAGGCGGGCGATCTCAACTCCCGCGTCCACGACCCGGGACGCCGCGGGGCGATCGCCGGTCAGCTCGGCCAGCCGCCGCGTGAATCCCGAGACCATCCGCATCCCCGCCAGCTGGCCCACCTCGGCCACGTCCACCGGCGGGTCCTCGCCGGCGGCGATCCACGCCCGGGCCGCCCGCACCTCGTAGCCGGGGGACGGTGTGCACTCCGCGCGCATCTCCACGGCGAAGTCGTCGTCCACGAGCCGGACTGTGTGGGCGAAGGCCTCGTCGTCCACGCTGTCCACCCGGCCGACGGTGGACCGCTCGTACCGGTCGCGGCCGGCGAGGAAGGGGCTGACGGTCATGAGCGGGACGTGTACTTCTCGGGATCGCGATCGAAGCATCGCTTGCATACGGGATCCGTTTCCATCGCCGCCGCCTCCTGGCCCCCTGCTCCGTTTCCGGCGGCGCCTCACCGCCCGGAGAAACGGGTGAACACCTCGATCAGCTCGTCCATCTTTCGCTGGCGCTCGCGCCCCTTTTCCGAGGCGACGGCGGCCGTCACGCACGACGCGATGTGCCGGCCGAGGACCAGCTTCTGCACCTGGGCCACCGCCCCTTGCACCGCGGCGAGCTGCAGGAGAACATCCACGCAATCCTGGTCGCGCTCCACCATGCGCTGGATCCCCTGTACCTGCCCCTCGATGCGCCGCAACCGGAGGAGCGCCTTGACCTTCGTCTCCGCCTCGATCACCGATCCTCTCCTCCTCGGATCTCTCTCCCCCTCGATCCCTTCGGTGGGAGCCTGGCCCGATCGACTCACGAGCATGCCCTTCAGCTCCTGCGCGCCCCCTCACCCCCGCCCTCTCCCTTCTCCGGGTCTCTCCGGGGGGGGAGGGAACCGCTACGACTCCCTCGCCTCTCCCTCGGAGGGGACACGAGCATGGCCGCCGGGCGTCCCCGCCGCCGCGCCTCACGGCCAGTCGGGAAAGAGCGAGGGCTGGCTCGGGGCGGGGCGCGGGCGGGGGCGAGCGCTCCGGCGCCCCGATCGGGCCGAAGTCGGTCGCGAGACCGCCACCGGCGGCGAAACCGGCCCCGGCCGCGGGGGGGCCCCCGGCCTCGGCGCCGCGGACCTGCGCCGGCCCGTCCACCCCTTCTGCTCGGCGATGCGCTCGCCCCGCTTGATCACGAGCAGGTCCACCAGGCGCGCCAGCGGGTTGTCGAGCAGGTCCAGGTACTTCTCCCAGTAGCGCGGGGAGCAGGCAAGCGTCCGCATCTCGGCGACAGCGATTCCGAGGGCGCTCTTGTCGCCCTTGCGGGAGGCCACGCGCAGCCGGCCCAGGAGGCGGGCACGGCTGATCCGTGGTGTCGCGGACACCGGGGCTCAACTCCTCCGGGCGCGCTCGAACCGGGCCGGAGCGTCTCGCATGGCCCCGAGGATAGTCGAACCGGGCCCGTCTTGACCAGGCAGCACCGCCTCCGCCCCGCCGGCGCCGTCGTCAGACGTCAGCGGAACCCCACCTCGTACTGCTCGCGGTGGTACGACGGCATGCCCTGCACCGTCACCTTCCTGCCGATGATGGCCTGGAGTCGCTCCGCCCCGTCGCGCTCCTCGACCTCGAGATGGTGGGCCATCTCGGGATGGGCGCGGATGACGACCTCCTCGCCCGGGCTGTCGGCCGCCTCGGACCGGATCCGGCGGAAGATCTCGGCCGCCAGCGTCGCGTCGGAGCGCACCACCCCGCTGCCCTTGCAGGTCGGGCAGGGCACGCAGAACATGGCCTGCAGGTCCTGGCGCACGCGCTTGCGCGTCATCTCCACCAGGCCCAGCTCGGAGATCTCGAGCACGTTGGTGCGGGCCTTGTCGTCGGCGAGGGCCTTGGTGAGGGCGCGGAAGACCTGGTCGCGGTGCTCCAGGCGCTCCATGTCGATGAAGTCGATGATGATGATGCCGCCCAGGTCGCGCAGCCGGATCTGGCGCACGATCTCGCTGACGGCCTCGGTGTTGATCTTCAGGACGGTCTCCTCGAAATCGCGCTTGCCCACGTACTTGCCGGTGTTGACGTCGATGGCGATCAGGGCCTCGGTGTGGTCGATCACGATGTAGCCGCCCGACTTGAGCCACACGCGGCGGCGCAGGGCGCGATCGATCTCGCGCTCGATGCCGGTGGCCTCGAAGATGGGCGTGCGGTCCTCGTAGAGCCGCACTCGTGAGACGAGGTGCGGGACGAGCATGCGCGCGAAGTCCACGCACTTGTCGTAGACCTCGGGGGTGTCCACGAGGAACTCCTGGACCTCGGCGGAGAAGAGGTCGCGCACGACGCGGAAGGTGAGGTCCATCTCCTCGTGCAGGGCGCTCGGGGCCCGGGCCGTCTCCACGCGCGACTGCACCTGGCTCCACAGGCGGCTCAGGAACTGGATGTCGGCCGCCAGCTCCTCCTCGCCCCGCCCCTCGGCCACGGTGCGCACGATGAAGCCGCCGGGCGGCGGGTTGATGCCGCGGACCACCTGGCGCAGGCGCTCGCGCTCCTCCTCGTCGCGGATCCGGCGGGACACCCCGACGTGCCGGGCCTGGGGCATGTAGACGATGTACCGGCCGGGCAGCGAGATGAACGAGGTGATGCGCGCTCCCTTGCTGCCGAGGGACTCCTTGGCCACCTGGACCAGGATCTCCTGCCCCCGGTGCAGCATCTCCTCGATGGGCTGGGCCGGAGCCTCGCGGCGGGCCTCGGCGTCGGCCTCCATCACGTCGACGTCGACGCCCTCGTCCTCCGCCCCGGGCAGCTCGGCCAGCGACTCGTCGCCGCCCAGGCTCGCCGTGTAGTCCCCTCCGTAGAGGAAGGCGTCCTTGTGCAGGCCGATGTCGACGAACGCGGCCTGCATGCCGGGCAGGACGTTGGTGACGACTCCCTTGTAGATGTTGCCCACGATGGAGCGCCGCCGCGCGCGCTCCACGTAGAGCTCGGTGAGCAGGTTCTGGTCCTGCACGGCGATCCGGGTCTCGGTCACGCCGGCGTTGACGATGATGCGCTTGGTCACGGCAGCCCCCGCTCCGGGGTCGGGACGGCCCTGCCCCCGGGTGCAAGTGAGTGGCTATTGGAACTGCCGCATTCGGACCGAGAGGAGGAGCCCGAGTCCCATGAGCGAGACCAGCATGGACGATCCACCGTAGCTCATGAGCGGAAGCGGGATCCCCACGACGGGGAGCAGGCCCGTGACCATCCCCATGTTGACCAGGGTCTGGGTCGCGAACAGGGCGCTGACTCCCAGGGCGATGACGCGCCCCCGGGGATCCCGTGCGCTGGCCGCGATGTCGAACCCCCGGAGCACCAGGAGCCCGTACGCCACGACCAGGACCAGGCAGCCGACAAACCCCCACGTCTCGGCGAACACGGCGAAGATGAAGTCCGTATGGCGCTCGGGCAGGAAGGCGAGCCGGCTCTGCGTCGCGCCGCTCACCCCCCGGCCCACGAGCTGCCCGGAGCCGATCGCAATCTTGGCTTGGATGACGTTGTAGGCCGTCCCGAGCGGGTCTCGGAACGGGTCGACGTACACGAGCAACCGCTCCCGCTGGTACTCCTTGAGAGCAAACCACACGAGCGGCATGGCCGCCACCGCGGCGAGCACGAACCGGGAGAGCGTCCGCGCGCGGATGCCGGCGCCGACGAGGACGGCGGCGAGCACGGGCAGGAGCACGAGGGCGGTTCCGAGGTCGGGCTGCCGCACGATCAGGAGCGCGGGCACGGCCACGACGGCGGCGACCCCCACGGCGGCGCCCCGGGACAGCGGCTGCGCCCAGCGGGCGGTGAAGATCCACGCCAGCACGAGCACGAAGATCAGCTTGAACAGCTCGGACGGCTGGAAGGTGAACGGCCCGATGTGGATCCAGCGCCGCGCGCCCGCCACCAGTCGCCCGAGGACGAACACGGTCAGGAGGAGGGCGACCCCTCCCACGTAGAGCGCGGGCGCGGCCCGCACGAGGTTCCGGTAGTCGACGCTCACCACGGCGAGCAGGGCGAGCAGCCCGATGGCCACCCACGTGAGCTGGCGCCAGGCCATGGCGTGGCGCCCGCCCGGAGCCAGGTTCCACAGCGTCATGAAGCTCAGGGCGATGACCGCGAACGCCGGCACGAGCAGGAGCCAGTCCACGTTCTGGAGCAGGCGCCGATCGAAGCGGATCATGCGTCGCTGGCTGCCAGCATCGCCACCTTCTCGAGGAAGATGACCTCGTAGATCTTCCGGGCGATGGGCGCGGCCACCTGGCCCCCCTTGCCGCCTCGCTCCACCAGCACGACGACGACGATCTCGGGGTCGTCGGCGGGCGCGAAGGAGGCGAACCACGCGTGGTCCTGGCCGCGGTCGGCCCGGCTCCTGGCGACGCTCTGGGCGGTCCCGGTCTTCCCGGCGACATGGACCGTGGGGATCCGAGCCCCGGTGCCGGTCCCCTTCGACACGACCTCGGCCAGGGCGCTCCTGAGAAAGGCCCACACCACTGGCGACAGGTCGACCTGGCCGGCCATGCGCGTCGGCTCCGCGTAGAGAAGCGCTCCGTTGGGCCCCTCCACGCGCTGGAGCAAGCGCGGCTTCCAGAGGATGCCGCCGTTGGCCACCGCTGACATCATGCGCGCCACCTGGAGCGGCGTCACCAGCACCTGGCCCTGGCCGATCGCGGTGTTCACGGTGTCGCCGCCCGTCCACGGCCGGCCGAAGCGCTGGCGGTTCCAGATCGGCGACGGGATCAGTCCCGCCTTCTCGGCGGGGAAGTCGATGCCCGTCGGGCTGCCGAGCCCGAACGCCCGCGCGTACTTCGCAATCACCTCCGGCCCGACGCGAAGCCCGGCCTGGTAGTAGAAGACGTTGCACGAGTGAACGATCGACGCGCGCAGGTTCACGTGCCCGTGGCCCCCGGACTTCCAGTCCTTGAACGTCCAGCCCCCGAGGTGGAACTGGCCGTTGCAATACACGCGGTCCATGGGCATGAGCGTGCCCTCCTGAAGCCCCGCCGCCGCCACCACGATCTTGAACACAGATCCCGGCGCGTACTGGCTCTGGATGGCGCGGTTCAGGAACGGGAACTTCGGGTCTCGGACCAGGCGCAGCCAGTCCTCCGGGTCGAGGTTGCCCGTGAATCGGTCGAGATCGTAGGCGGGGCTCGAGGTCATGGCCAGCACGTCGCCGGTCCGGGGGTCCATGACGACGACGGCGCCGGTGAGCCCGCTCATCGCGCGCTCGGCCGCCTCCTGGATGCGGCGGTCGATGGTCGTGACGATCTGGGCGCCAGGCTCGGGCTCATCGCGCTCGATCACCCGCACCGGCCGGCCGAGCGCATCGACCTCGTAGCGCTCCCCCCCGTCGCGGCCCCGCAGGTACTCGTCGAGGAGTCGTTCCAGCCCGTTCTGGCCGATCAGGTCGCCCCGCCGGTACCGCCCCTGCTTGATCTGCTCGTCATTGACCTCGCGGACGTAGCCGAGCAGGTGCGAGGCGAAGGCGCTCGCGGGATACACGCGCTGGGGCTCGGCCTCCACGACCACGCCCGGCAGCTCGATCCTGCGCTCCTCGACCTTGGCGACCTCCCTCAGGGATAGCCCGCGCCGCACGCGCACGGCCCGGATCGAGTCGGCGGGCACGCGAGCCAGGCTCTCCTGCAGGTCCTGGATCGGAATGCGCAAGAGCACGGACAGCCGAGCCAGCGTCGTGTCCCGGTCCTCGAGCTCTCGCGGGATGAGCGAGAGAGTGAAGGCGGGCCGGTTGTCCACCAGGGCCTCGCCGTTGCGGTCGAAGAGGATGCCGCGGGGCGCCACCACCGGCCGGATGCGGACGCGATTCCGCTCCGACATCTCGAGCAGGCGTTCGCCGTCGAGGACCTGGAGGTACCAGAGCTGGCCCACCAGGCACACGAATCCGAACAAGGAGACCGCGGAGATGCCGAGCACACGCCGGCCCCAGGCGTCGCGGCGGCTGCCCGGGCTCACGGCCATGGCCTATCCGCGGGCGCGGACCGCGTCGACAGCGGCCAGCCCGAACAGGGCCAGCGCCCCCAGTGCGCCGTTGAACAGGGCCTGCGGCAGGATCACCTGGAGCATCACCTCGAGCAGCTCCCCGGGGAAGTGGAACAAGCGCATCACGGCGAAGCGGAGGAGCCCTTCGATCACGGTGAGCAGGACCAACCCGGGAATCTGCACCAGGGGGTCGCCGACCGTGAACCGTACCCGTGCGAACCCGGCGACGAAGCCGGTGAGCGCCTTGGTCAGGGCCTGGATCCCCACGAGGCCCGGCCCCGTCACATCCTGGAGCAGCCCCGCGAAGAAGCCGGTGAGACAGCCGGCCTCCGGCCCTCGGCGCAAGGCGACCATGACGGCGACCACCAGGGGGATGTCGGGGGCGACCCCGGCGAAGCCGAGCATGGGCATGACGCTCGACTGCACGAGCGGGCCGCCAAGGGTCAAGAAGAGCAGGGTCAATCGCATGTCATGTCCGTGGAGCCGTGAGCGCGGGCCCTCGCGGGGGCGCGCCCGCCTCAGCCGCCCCGCGTGAACAGCGTGGCGAGGTCCCGCGTGGTCTGGCCCGTCACCAGGAGCACCTCCTGGAGCTTGGCAAAGTCCGCCACCGGCTCCAGGAGCGCGAAGTGGAACAGGGCCGACCCCCGGTCCTCGACCGCGACGACCCGCCCAATGGGCAGCCCCCGGGGGAACACCTCGCCCGCGCCCCACGTCACGACGAGGTCTCCCACCGCGACCCCGCCGCCGTCGCGCGCCATGAACTTGAGCCGGACGTGCCCGGAGGGATCGCCCTCGACGAGCCCCTCCGTGCGCGTCCGCTGGACGACGGCTCCGACGGTGGAGACGGGATCGTTCAGGAGCTGGACCACCGAGGCCCCGGCTCGTACGCGGATCACACGGCCCACCAGCCCCTCGGGCACGATCACGGGCGTGAGCGGCGCCACGCCGTCACCGCGGCCGCGGTTGACGGTCAGCGCCCGCACCCAGCCGCCGCCTTCCCGGGCGATCACCTCGCCGGCAAGGGTGGCGATCGGAAGCTGCTCGCGCAGCTCGAGCAAGCGCCGGAGCCGGTGGTTCTCGTGCCGCGCCTCCTCCACGCTGAGGGCGGCGACGCGAAGGCGATCGTTCTCGACGCGCAGGCCGGCGTTCTCGCGGCGGGCGGATTTCCAGTCGATGTAGTCCGACCAGATCGACAGCGCCCCCCGATGCACCTTGACGAGGACCACTTGCACAGGCTTGAAGGTCAGGGTGACGCCGTCGGCCACTGCCCCCAGGCCCGTGCCGCGCGTCTGCACGGTCAGGAGCAGCAGGCAGACCAGGACCACCGAGAGCAACAGCGCATAGCGACGGATCCTCACCGCAGGTCACCCGGGAGGCGGCGATGCCGCAGCACGAACCAGCGCACTCAACACGTGGTCAAGCCGGGATCGCCACCTTCTTCAGCAGGTTCAGTTCGTCCAGGACCTTTCCGACGCCGAGGGCGACACACGAGAGCGAATCATCGGCCACCGCCACGGGCAGGTCGGTCTCCTGTCGGAGCAGCAGGTCGAGCCCGCGCAGGAGGGCGACCCCGCCGGTCAGCACGATGCCCTTGTCGACGATGTCTGCGGCCAGCTCCGGCGGCGTGCGCTCGAGACACGTGCGGACGGTGTCGACGATGACGAGCACCGGCTCGCGCAGGGCCTCCCGGATCTCCTCGTCGGTCACCACGATCGTCTTCGGGATCCCGTCGATCAGGTCCCGACCCTTGACCTCCATGCTGAGTCGGTCCCCGCCCATCGGATACGCCGATCCGAGCTTGATCTTGATCTCCTCGGACCGCCGCTCGCCGACGAGCAGGTTGTAGTGCTTCTTGATGTACTGGATGATCGCCTCGTCCATCTCGTCACCGGCGATCCGGACCGACTTGCAGTACACGATGCCGGAGAGCGAGATCACCGCCACCTCGGTGGTGCCTCCCCCCATGTCCACGATCATGTTGCCGCCGGGCTCCTCGATCGGCAGCCCGGCGCCGATGGCGGCCGCCATCGGCTCCTCGATCAGGTACACCTCGCGCGCTCCCGCCTGCATCGCGGAGTCGCGGACGGCGCGCTTCTCGACCTGAGTGATCCCCGACGGAACTCCGATGACGATCCTCGGATGCACCAGGGTCCTCCGCCGGTGCACCTTGTTGATGAAGTAATGAAGCATCTTCTCGGTGACGTCGAAGTCGGCGATCACGCCGTCCTTCAGCGGCCGGATGGCGGCAATGTTGCCGGGTGTCCGCCCCAGCATGGCCTTGGCCTCGTGACCCACGGCCAGCACCGACTGATCGGCCTGGTTGATGGCCACGATCGAGGGCTCGTTCATCACGATCCCCTCGCCCCGGACGAAAACCAGGGTGTTGGCGGTACCCAGGTCGATGGCGAGATCGTTGGAGAACAGGCCGGCCAGGATCCTGAACAGCATGGGTAATCCCTTTCCCAGATGGTGGGGGTGATCCCGCAGAAAACCCGGCTTCAGTCTAGCACTCCGGAATGAGAGAGAACAACCGGATGGATGAGGGTTTTCCACGGGATGGACAGCACGGGGCGCGGGCGTTGGGCCTCGGACCTGAACCTGGAAAAACCTGCATCTGCCTCATGTTAGCCACGGACTCGGCGCATGGAGACCCATTCTCACCACTGATAGCCGGGGTTGCCGAGGGCCGGGCTGGGGCGGAATCAGCGCGCCAGGGTGGGAAGGATCTTTTCCTGGTACATACGAACGGCGTTCCGGATGACGTTCTCGGCGTCTATTCGACCCCGGATGTTGTCGATATCGACGCTCTTCTTCTCGAGGACCTTGTAGTCCAGGAAGAACCGCTGCATCTCGATCACCCGGTGGGGAGGAAGCTGGGAGACGTCCCGGTAGAATGCGTACTCCGGGTCATCCACATGTACGGCGATGATCTTGTCGTCCTGGCCCTTGTCGTCGCGCATGGTGATGACTCCGATCGCCTTGGCGCGGAGAATGCAAAGTGGCACCACCGGCTCCTGGCCTAGAACCAGCACGTCGAGCGGGTCGTCGTCGTCGCAGAACGTCTGTGGAAGAAATCCGTAGTTGGCGGGGTAGTGCACCGCGGAGTACAGGACGCGGTCGAGCCAGAGGAAACCCGTCCGCTTGTCAAGCTCGTACTTGATTTTCGACCCCTTGGGGATCTCGATGACACAGCGGAAATGCTCCTCGATCTCCCCTCCCAGCTCGACGTCATGCCAGGCATTCACACCCCGGGATTATACGGCCCGGGCCTCTGGCGGCACCCCATTCCGCCCGAAAACAATCTTGACACTCGATTCGACCGTCTGTTAAGGTTCGTCGCAGTTTTCCAGGGCCCTGCGCCTCTTGACCGCAACGTTAGCCAGCCGTGACGTCTAGCCAGCAAGGTCAGGCCATCTCCGCCGATGTAGCCGAGCGCCGTCGGGAGCTCCAGGGCTCCCCGACGGTGTTTTTTTTAGCTCCCCCCGATCCAGGGGGAACCCCGGCCATGGTGGCGTGGGGATCACGAGGGCGGCTCGACCCCGTCCGAAAGAGAGAGGGCAGAGAGGTATGGCACAAGGCACGGTCAAGTGGTTCAACGATGCTAAGGGCTACGGGTTCATCCAGGTCGAGGGCGGGGAGGACGTGTTTGTCCACTACAGCGCCATCCAGGCCCAGGGGTTCAAGAGCCTGGCCGAGGGCGACAAGGTCGAGTTCGAGGTGACCAAGGGCCCCAAGGGCCTCCAGGCATCGAACGTGCGCAAAGCGTAGACTCGGGGGTCTGACGTCTCTCACGGCCCGCCGGGGGCATCCTCGGCGGGCCGATTTTCTTGCCCGGCCAGTCAGCCTGCCCCGGGCGCGCAGCGCGTCAAGGAAAAGGAAAGCCCCGACGGATGCTGCGGCTTCGGTGTTGCCGAGCCGCCCCGCTGGTGAAGAGCGGGACCGTCGGGGCCGGTGGTTCCTGGGTCCTCCAGGCCCACCTGCAACCGCTTACTGGGCTTTGGAGCGGGCCTTCAGGAGGTGACCACCTCACAGATCACCGCAGGGGTACACATCGGCTGGATCACCTCCCTTTCTCGGCGCGCCCCGGTAGAGGGCCCAGGTTCCCGTTACCGTCGCGCCGGACGCCGACTCCCGGCTCGAGGCTCGGCCATGTCGCGCGCCGACGTGATTGCCGGCGGGGACACCACGGGGAGCCTGTGTTCGCTCCCGGCCGATTTCGCAACATGCTACATCAGGGCTCGGGCGGCGGAAAGAGATTTTCGGCGTCGTCCGGAAACCCCTCGAGATAGGCCGTCCACTCGAACGGGAGCAGGGACTGCTTGCGGGCGTTGCAGTCGCGGCAGCAGGGCACCAGGTTGGCGCGAATCGACCGCCCGCCGCGGACGATCGGCACGACGTGATCCATGGTCAGCGCCCGCGGCCCGACCTGGCGGCGGCAGTAGTGGCACTGGCCGCTCGCGATGCGCCGCTTCCACCACGCCGTCTGCCGGAGCGCGCGGGCCTGGAGCTTCTCGCGTCGCAGATCGTCCCCGGTCGCTTCCGGGAGAAACCGCTCCGCCCGCCGCTCCGTCACTCCATAGCCTCGACCGAGCCGAGGCGCCCGGACACGTCCTCCCACTCCTTCATGAGCCGCGCCATCTGCTCCTCGCTCTCCTTGCGGGCGTGGGCCATCTCGCGGGCGCGCTCTCCGTTCCGGTAGAGTTCGGGGTCGCCGAGGGCCCGGACCAGGTCGGCGAGCCTCTCCTCCAGGACCGCGATCTCTCCCTCCACGCCGGACAGCCGCTCCCGGAGCTTGCGCACCTCGGCGCCCGCGGTCCGGCGGGCGGCGGGGACCCCTCGGCGACCTCGGGCCGAGCCGCCGCCCGGCGCGCCTCCGGCCGGCGGGGGCGCCGCCGGAGCCGGCGCCGCGGCCGCGGTGGACGCGGCGACGCCGCGCCGCGCCTGATAGTCGTCGTAGTTGCCGAGATGCGCGGAGAGGCGGCCGTCCGCGACCTCGATCACCTGGGTCGCGATGCGGTTGATGAAGTACCGGTCGTGCGAGATGAACACGATCGTCCCGGGAAAATTCGCGAGCGCCTCCTCGAGAACGTCCTTCGACGAAAGGTCCAGATGGTTCGTCGGCTCGTCGAGACACAGGAGCGCGGCGGGCCGGACCAGCATGCGCGCCAGCGCCACCCGCGCCTTCTCGCCACCGGAGAGCACGGCCACGCGCTTGTCGACATCGTCGCCGCTGAAGAGGAATGCGCCGAGCACCGTGCGCAGCCGGGTCGTCGGCAGGTCGGGCGCCGCGGCCACGAGTTCCTCGAACACGGTGCGCGCCGGATCCAGCGCATCGAGCTGGTGCTGGGCGTAGTAGTGCACGTGGACGTTGGCGCCGAGCTCGCGCGTGCCGCGGTCGATGGACGTCACCCCGGCGAGGATCTTGAGCAAGGTCGACTTCCCGGCACCGTTGACGCCCACCAGGGCCACGCGCTCGCCGCGCTCCACCGCGAGGTCGATGCCGGCGTACACCACGTTGCCGCCGTACGCCTTGTGGATGCCCGTCAACCGCGCCACCGTCCGCCCCGTGCGCGGCGGGGCCGGGAAGTGGAAGCGGACCCCCCGCCGATCGGCCACGACCTCGATCCGCTCGACCCGATCGAGCATCTTGATGCGGCTCTGCACCTGGCGCGCCTTCGTCGCCTTGGCGCGGAATCGCTCGATGAAGCGCTCGATCTCGGCGATGCGCCGGGCCTGGTTCTGGGCCTGGGCCTGGACGAGGGCGCGGCGCGCCTCCCGCTCCACGAGATAGTCGTCGTAGTCGCCCGTGTACTCGGTGATCTGCCCCCGGTCGAGCTCGGCGATGCCGGTGACCATGCGGTTCAGGAAGTAGCGATCATGGGAGACCAGCACCACGCTGCCGTCGTAGGCAGCGAGGAAGCTCTCGAGCCACTCGAGCGAGACCAGGTCCAGGTGGTTGGTCGGCTCGTCGAGCAGCAGCAGATCCGGATGGAGCAGCAGCAGACGCGCGAGAGTCGCCCGCATTCGCCACCCACCCGACAGCTCGCCGAGGGGCCGGTGGACGTCCGGCGGGGCGAAGCCCAGCCCGCCGAGGATCACCTTGGCCTCCGCCTCGAGCCGGTAGCCGCCGAGCGCCTCGAAGCGATGCTGCGTCTCGCCGTACCGCTCGGTGAGGACGGCGGGCGCGTCCTGATCGGCCATGGCCGCGGCCAGGGCTTCCAGCTCGCGCTCAAGCCGCCAGACCTCGGCGAACCCGGACAGCGCCTCGGCCAGGACCGTGTGATCGCTGTGGACGGCGACCTCCTGCGGGAGGTACCCCACGGTGACACCGGAATCCACGTGCACGCGCCCGCGATCGGGCGCGTCGGCGCCGGCCATGATCCGGCAGAGCGTGGTCTTGCCGGCCCCGTTCGGCCCCACCAGACCGATCCGGACCCCGCGTCCCACGCGCCACCGGCAGCCGTCGAGGACGGTCTGCCCACCGAAGCTCCGGGAAACGTCTTCGAGCGACAGCACGAGATCTCCCGCGCTAGCCCATCGTCTGCACGCGGTCGGGCCTGACCGTGTAGATCACGCGCACCTCGCCCGGCCGACGGTGGGGATACCGGTCCTGACCCAGGTACTTCTTGGCGAGGGAATCGATGTGGGCGTCCGCCCCGGTCTCCGTGACCTCGACGATCGGCCCGCGCACCTGAAGGTAACGGTACGGGTTGTCCGGGTCGACGATGGCCAGGGCGACCGTGGGCTTGGCTGCGAGGTTCCGGTCCTTGACACGGCCCCGGGCGGTGTTGAACCGGATCAGACCGCCATCGTAGTCGAACCACACCGGTGTGACCTGGGGGGACCCGTCGGCTCCCACGGTGGCCAGGCTGGCAAACGCCTTCTTCTGCTTGAGGATGTCGTCGAACGACTCGGGAATCGCCATCATTCAGCTCCTTTCCACGCCCGGGTCACGGGTGGGCGCGGCATGGGTGTCCGGCGCCGCGAGGCGCCGCCGAGGCCCAGCCGCGGCGGGCCTCGTCTCGTGGTGGGTCGCCGCGCATCGCGGTGCATCACGCGCTCTCGCCCGGAGGCTTCGCCGCGCCTGGATCCCCTGCCCCCCCGATCAGGGTTTGCGCGCGGGCCTCGGCGAGACCCCGCAGTGCAAGCAGGAGCCGGATCACGCACTGCTGCACGAGCACCGCGTCCTGGGCGGTGGGATCGGCGGTCCAGGCCCGCGACCATTCCCGGTCCTCGTCGCGCAGACCCAGGGTCGGCGACAGCTCGCGGAGCCGCAGGAGCAGGTCGTCCGGCGGCAGTCCGGCCGCGCGGAGCCTTGCCATGGCCGCTCCGCGCACCGCCGCGTTCCAGATACCGGTCAGGGCCTCGAGCATCGCCGCGTTGCAGGTTCCGTCCGGGCGGTTCCGGAGGTGCTCCATCACCGCCGGGACCAGCGGATGCACGATCGCCTCGCCCGCCTCGTTGACACCGACCAGCCCGGCCAGGAGCGGGTCGCGGGCCAGACCCGTCGATCGCTCCAGGACCTCGACCAGGAGCGACAGAGGCACCGGCGGTAGCGCGGCTAGCCGTTCGAGGAGGGGCAGATCCCGTGTCATCGCCCGACCGTCACCGTCGGGACGTCGCGGGCTTGCGCGGCCGTCGGTTGCCGTCGGCGGCGAGCTCCTTGGCCCGTCCAGCCGGCACCAGGAACGCGGACGCCAGGGCCAGGAGTGACACGGCCAGCCCGACGCCGAACACGGCCGAGAGTCCCTCGGCGAGCGAGCCCCGGATGTAGACGAGCAGCTCGGCCGGAATGTGCCCGCGCGTGGCGGGATTCACCACCAGGTCGGGATGGATGACGAGCTCTCGCAGGCCCTCCCGCAGCTCGGGCGGAGCCACGTCGAGAAGGCCGCCGAGCCCGGTCACGAGGCGATGCGACATCGCCGACCCCATGGCCGCCACGCCCACAGCGCCCCCAATCGAGCGGAAGAACACGGTCATGGACGTCGCCGAGGCCAGGACGTTCTTCGGCACGGCATTCTGGACGGCGATCAGCATGGGGACGAACACCATGCCCATGCCGATTCCGGCGAGAAGCATGTCCCGGGCGGCCATCCCCCGGGTCAGGCCCTGGTTCCAGCCGGTGAACAGGAGGAACGACAGCGCCAGCACCGCCATCCCCGAGATCACCAGGCCCCGGTAGCCGACGCGCAGCGAAAGACGCGCGCTCACGATCGAGAACACGACCCATGAGAGGACGAACGGCGTCAGCACGAAACCGGCCTGGGTCGCCGAGCTCCCGGTCACCGCCTGGAGAAAAAGGGGCACATAGGCCAGGGTGCCGAACATGGCCATCCCGGCGAGAAAGCCGGTGGCGGAGGCGGCGCGGACCATCGGAGTGGCGAACAGGGCGAGCGGGATCAGCGGCTGCGGGGCGCGGCGCTCGATCAGGACGAACGTCACGAGCAGTCCCGCCGCCGCCACGAGCAGCCCCACCACCAGAGGCCTCATCCACTCGGCACCCCGGCCTCCCTCGACGAGCCCGACGACAAGGCACGACACGCCGGCCGCAAAGATCGCCATCCCCGCGTAGTCGAACGGGGGGCGGCGATGGCCAGGGTTGGCCACGTGGCGCAGCCCCCACGCGATGAAGGCGGCGGCCAGGAGCCCGAACGGCACGTTGATGTAGAACACCCAGCGCCAGGAGACCTGGTCGACCAGGATCCCCCCGAGGAGCGGCCCGACAAGCGACGCCACGCCCCACACGCCGGAGAAGTACCCTTGCATCCGGGCGCGCCGCTCCAGCCCGTACAGGTCGGCAATGATCGTCATGCCGATGGTGATGAGCGACCCGGCCCCGATCCCCTGCACAGCCCGGAACACGACGAGCTGTCCCATGTCCTGGGCCAGGCCCGACAGGGCCGATCCCGCCAGGAAGATCCCGAGGCCGGTCAGATACGTGCGGCGCCGTCCGTGCTGGTCCGCGAGCCATCCCCAGAGCGGCATGGTCACCGTCGACGACAGGAGGAACGCCGAGAACACCCACGAGTAGACGCGGATCCCCCCCAGGCTCGCGATGATCGTCGGCATCGCGGTCACCACCACCGTGGACTCGAGGGCCGCCAGGAAGACCCCGCCCATCACCCCGACCAGGACCGCGACCCGCGGCCCCCGTGCCAGACCGGCCGGGTCGCCGCCGGCGATCGCCGCCTCCGGCGCCGAGAGCTGGCGCCTCAGCTGGCGCCTCGATCCACGGTGAGCGCCCACGTCAATGCCCCCCGGTGCAGCCGGCGCAGCGGCAGAGGGCCCGAAGGTCCGGGTAGGGATACAGGCTCTGGTGACCGTCGGCCCAGGACACCCGAAGCCCCTCGGGCAGCTTCTTGATGTCGCGCGGCCAGGCCGTGCCCTCGGGCAGCGGATCGGCCGGATCCCGCCGATCCGCTGGATCGTCCTGCCGGAGCCGCTCGAACGGGTAGATGCTCGAGTGGCTGTCCGCCCAGGTCACGCCCACGGCGTAGCGGCCGACCAGGTGGACGTCCCGGGGCGAGTTCGGGTCGGGTTGCCCGAGGATCGGCAGCAGCACCCGGCCGCTCATGTCCCTCCCCCCGTTCCGGTAGCCTCGAGGCGCGCGCCGCTCAGCAGGTAGTGCACGGCCACGTTCTGGTGGGCGCCCCATTTCGCCGCCCGGCGCCGGATGGCCATCTCGCTCAGGGGGCGTCCCCGGTTGTAGAAGTGCGCGAACGCCTTGCGCACCCCGAGGTCTCCAGCCGGGCACACATCGCCTCGCCCGAGGCCGCGCGCCAGGAACCACTCGGCGCTCCACCGCCCGAATCCGCGGACTCCGGTCAGGGCCGCAATCACATCGTGGTTCGATCGATCTCGCATCGCATCCAGGTCAAGGCGCCCCGAGGCCACCTGCTCGGCGAGTCCGATGATGTATTCCGCCTTCCGCGTCGTGAACTGCATGGCCCGCAGCTCCGCCACCTCGGCCCCGGCCACCGCCGAGGGAGCCGGGAAGCCGTAGACGGTCAGCCCGGCGACTCCCACCGGTGTCCCGAAGCGCTCCACAAGCCGGCGGCGGACAGTGAAGGCGAACGTGAGATTCACCTGCTGGGCGCAGACCGAGCCCACCAGCATCTCGAAGGGAAGTGGGGTAAGAGTGGGTCTCAACCCCCGCATCCTCGCCGCCAAGCCCCCCAGGGCTGAGTCGGCGGCGACGGCCCGGTAGAAGCCGCACATGTCCAGGTCCAGCCCGAAGATGTGGCGCACCTGGCGAACCGCGGCCTCGATCGCCCGGGCATGGCCCGCGCCGGGGACCGACACGGTCAGATGAACACCCTGGCCTGCTCCGTCCCAGCGCACCTCGTACCCGTGCCACCGTCCCTCCACCTCCACCGCGCGCCGGAAGACCCCGGCGGCAAGACGGTTGGCAGGATCCTCCCCCCACAGGCGAAAGCGCGCGAGCGAGCTGTCCGGGTCCAGCGGCCCCCCGGCCTCGACGGTCGCTTCCATGGCGGGACCTCAGTCTACCAGAGGCATTCGCTCGCCGGAACGCGCAGGCGACCTCGTACCCCGGCGAGGGACGGAGTGAGAGGCGGCGTCAGCGACCCCGGGCCGCTAGTGGCGGATGTCGAAGTAGATCGGGCCCGGGGGCACGGGGTCGGCCCCGTTCATGCGGTTCACCATGAAGTTGAACGCGATGGTGTCCTGCGTGAACGGCGCGAGCAGGGCCCGGGTGTCCTGCGTCAGACGGAGCGGCAGGAGCAGCTGCTCGAAGCCATCGTCAAGCAGCGAGCTCGCGATGGCCGAGAACGCACGGAAGCCGCCCGGGCCCTCGAGGCTGACGTCAAACCCCTTGACCGCATGGAAGCGGCGAGGGTCGAGGCCGCGCCGGCGGCGATCGTCCCACAGAGAGACCCAGGCCGCGCCATCGGAGACCTCCGCCTGCACGCTGCCCGCGTAGCCGCCCCTGGGCGCGGGGGCGAACAGCTCCCGATCGAGATGCTGCGGCACGAAATTCTGGAGGAACACCGTCTCCATCCGGGAGGCGGCGACCCCGGGATCCTCCCAGACGCTCGTGCGCCGGATCTCCGCGTCGGAGGAGGGCGCAAAGCGCTCGAGGTCGAGAACGAGGTAGTCGTACCGGTCGACCGTCTCCCAGCCCAGCCGGGTCACCATCTTCATGGAGGGTGTGTTCGAGGTCTTGATCAGCCCCGTCAGGTAGTGGCCTCCCCGCTCCTCGATCCACCGGGAGGCGGCATCCATCAGAAGGGGCCCGATCCCCCGCGCCTGACGCTCAGGGTCCACGCGGACGTTGAAGATGTAACCGGCGTCGCACGGCTTGCCGCCCACGCGCACGGCGCCGAGGGCCACGCACGCGACTCCGAGCAGAGTATCGCCCTCCGCGGCCACCAGTACCCGGGACGACGGATAGGCGGCGGTCCGCGCGAAGAAGTTGCTCCGCGCCTGGATGAGCGCCGCCCCGGCGTGGGGTGCCGAACCCTCCAGCAGGAGCAGAGCGGCATGGTCGTCCGGGCGAGCTTCGCGGACGACGACAGTCGACAGGCTGCGGGTGGGGTTGGTTACGGTGAGGGTGCCGCCACTGGCTCGCTGCATCATGATTGAGACCCCCCCGGGAGACAGTGAGGATCAGGCATCGCGGCAGTTTGCCCGCGATGGATCCTCATATAAAGAGAAAAAGTTTACCATACTACGAGTAAACATTTCCCATAGACCAAAGGTCTTCTGCTGGAAGGGTTGCCAGTAGAGGCAGATGGGTAGATGCTAGACGGTCCCCGAGAGCGCCTGGTAAACGCTCGCGGGGCGCTCGAGCCGGCCCGCTGAGCTCCGGATCGAGCTCCGACGTGCGCGACAGCGTGCCGCGCGTGCCCGGCGCCGCGCTCGAATGCCCTGGCGTGTCGGCTCGGAGTCAGTACGGCCGGGCCGGCGCGACCACTTCGGTCGCGCGGGCGCGCTTATGGACCCATCGGTCGGGGAATTGGGCCAGAGCCGGCCTGCGGACCGCCAGTTCCGGCGGCAGTGGGGCGGGACGTCGGCGCGGGCTTGGCGGCCGTGGTCACACGTCGAGGTGAAACGGAACGTCCACCACGACCACGCGCTTGTGGAAGAGGAGGGCGCCCTTGATCAGCAAGGCCGTCTGGTTGTGGAGCAGGTGCTGCCACCACCGGGCCGCGATGAACTCGGGGATGACGATGGTCACGACATTGCACTCGCTGTGGGCCAGGAGGTTGTCGACTCCCGGCGCGCCGCCTACCGCGTGTCGCCTCCGGCGAGTCGCCGGTGGCTGGGACGGTCACGGCCGCGCGGACCGCCGTTCGACGCGCCGGCAGGATGTTACTCTGTTACTCCCGGCCGGGTGCCGGGCGCAACAGCGGCGCGGCCGGCGGCCATCGCGCGACGGCGTTCCCCGCCGGGCGAGGGCGGGCGGCCCGGGCGCCGGACCTCGTCAGAACGGCTGGGCCTGGCGCTCCGCGCTGGCCAGGTTCTCGAATGAGGCGTATTCCGAGATGAACGTCAGGTCGACGCTGCCCGTCGGCCCGTTCCGCTGCTTGCCGATGATGATCTCGGACACCTT
>DATKEI010000367.1:0-2865 GCA_035544455.1 Binatia bacterium
CGCGGGGTCGGCTTCGACATCGACCCCGCGCGCATCCGCGAGGCCAAGGCCAACGCCGAGAAGGCCGGGGTGAGCGACAAGGTGACGTTCGTTCAGGAGGACATCTTCAAGGCCGACATCCGGCCGGCCACCGTGGTCACCCTGTACCTCTTGCCCGACATCAACTTGCGGCTCCGCCCCAAGCTGCTGCAGGACCTCCGGCCCGGAACGCGCGTGGTATCGCACAACTACGACATGGGCGACTGGACGCCGCTGGAAACGGCGCGGCTGACCGTGTCCGGGTCGGAGCACACGGTGTACTTCTGGGTGGTGCCGGCGCCCGCCTCTCGCTGAGCCGGCTTGAGCGGATCCCGAGGGGGCCCTACCCGGGCGCTCCCGCCGGGGGTCGCCGGTCCGTGCCCGAGCATCGATAGCGCGTGAATCAGTCCCTGCGCGTCCAGGCCCTCCGCTGGATCGCGTGGACCACCCTGGGCCGCTTCGGGGAGGAAGGCCTCCGGCTCGGGAGCCGCCTGGTCCTGGCGAGGCTCCTGTGGCCCGAGGCGTTCGGACTCTTCGCGCTGGCCGCCGTCATCAGCGGGGCGTTCCTGCTCTGCGCCCAGCTCCAGATGGCGTCGGCGATCATCCAGCGTCCCACCGTCGACCGCGATCTCCGCGCCACCGCCCACTGGAGCCTGACCCTGCTCGGCGTGGCCGGGGGGCTGGCGCAGCTCGGCCTGGCCGGGCCTGTGAGCGCGCTCGTTGGGGAGCCCCGGCTGGCTCCGCTCCTCGCCGTGCTCTGCCTGCACGTCGTCCTCCAGGGGATCGCCGCGACGCCGCGCGCCTGGCTCTCGCGCGAGCTGGCCTTTCGCCAGCTCGCCGGCGCGAGCATGGCAGCCGAGGGCATTGCCACCGTCGCGGCAGTGGGGGCGGCCGTTGCCGGGGCCGGCGTGTACAGTCTCGCCGTCCACATGGTGCTCGTCGGGGTCTCCGAGGTGTATCTCATGTGGCGCCTGGTGCCGTGGCGGCCCCATCGCCACTGGCGCCTCGACGAGTTCCTCGCCCTCGCTCGATTCGGCTCACCTCTTCTCGCCAAGCGGGGGGTCGACTACCTGACCGGCCAGGGAGACCGCTTCCTCGTCGGCTATCTCTTCGGCCCGACCCCGCTTGGCTACTACGCCCTCGCCCTGCGTCTCTCGTCGGCGGTGGGCGACGGCGTCGCGGTCGTCTTTGACCGCGTGGCCTTCCCCGTGTTCGCGCGCACGGGCGGGGACCTCCGCCGGAGCCGCCGGGGGTTCCTCCACGCGCTCAGGGCTCAGTCGCTGCTGATCACGCCCGTGGCGGCAGGGCTGGCCGTCACGGCCCCGGTGGTGGTGCCGCTCGCGCTTGGCGCCGACTGGGCGGGCGCGGTCCTCTTCGTGCAGATCCTGGCTGTCCGCGCGCTTCTCTCGTCGCTGTCCGTTCTTCCCCGCGCCGTCCTCCTGGCCCGCGGGCGCCAGTGGCGGCTGCTCGGCCTCGGGCTCGCGAGCTTGATCGTCTCCGGGATCTGCTGGACGGCGGCGATCCCGTGGGGTCCGGCCGGCATCGCCGCCGCGAGCGGGATGGCGGCGGGCCTGCTCCTGCCCGTGGCGCTCCCTCTCATGCGAGACGACCTGCCGATCACGCTTGCGGAGTGGGGGCGCGCCCTCCTCCCGGCCGGCGTGGGCCTGATCGCGCTCGCCGCGGGGGTCGCCGCCGGAGGGTGGGTGGCGGCTGCGCTCGGGCTGGCCGGCACCGCTGCGGGCACGGCGCTCGTGGTGGTGGCGGGCGGTCTCGCGTATCTTCTGCCAGTCCTGCCCCTCATTGCCCGCGAGGCGCGGTTCTATCGCGAGCTGTTCCGCGAGGACGGCCGGGGGGCCGAGGGCACGGCGACCTCAAGCCCGACCCCCGGCGAGGCTCCGAGCCCCTGATCCATCCGGATCGACGCCTGAGCGCCGCACCCGGGGGTTCGTTCCCGGGTGCGGCGGGATCAGATCAGGGCGAGCGCCGATCGGAGATCAGGGCGAGCGCCGATCGGAGAGGGAGGCGGAGCTCGATGCGAGCGAGCAGTTCCGCCATGGCGTCGGCGGCCCGCGGGCTGGCCTCGTGCTACCCTGGCCCGGCCCGGATCGAAGAGACGAATGCGCGCCCGATCCACGACCACGCTCGTCCCGCCCAACGCGTGCCTCGGCGCCCGGAGGGCCGACGGCTCAAGGTCTGCCCCGCCGGGCCCGCCGGCGCGCGCTGCCCGACCCTGGCGGCGCTGAGGCGTGCCACTGGATCGGTGCAGGACCGAGTGGGCGATTCCGGGCCCGCCGCGGCGCGCGGGCGTCGCACATGTCGGCCGGAGCGACCTCGGCGCCAACGCCCGCGGCAGCCGCGTCTTCCTGGACCCGCTGGCCGTGCGGCTCGCCGCCGCGTGATCTCGCGGATCATCCTCTCGCACCGTCGGCACGGCGCGGGCCCGTCGCCCGTCCTCCTGCTCCACGGGTTCCTGGGCTCCGGACGCAACCTCGGAGGGCTGGCCCGGCGGCTCGCTGCCGGGGATCCTGGATTGTCGGTGATCACGCTGGATCTGACGGGGCACGGGAGTTCGCCTCCGCTGCCCTCAGGAGCGCACGCCGCACCCGGGGGTGCGGACCTCGCGATGCTGGCCGGCGACGTTCTCGCGACGGCGGACGCCCTTGGCCTTCGCGCCCCGGTGCCCATCGTGGGCCACTCGCTGGGCGGGCGGGTCGCGCTCCGGGCGGCGAGCCGCACGGCCAGCGGGTCCAGGAAGACGCGGCTGCCGCGGGCGTTGGCGCCGAGGTCGCTCCGGCCGACATGTGCGACGCCCGCGCGCCGCGGCGGGCCCGGAATCGCCCACTCGGT
>DATKEI010000368.1:0-2574 GCA_035544455.1 Binatia bacterium
GAGCTCGCCAGTTCCCGCTGGCGGCTCTGGCGGCGTCGCTGTGCCTCATCCAGCTCCCGCACGATGGCGGGACCCAGTCGAGCCAGATGCCCGTTGAGGATGATGTCGCTGGCTCCGGCGCGCATCAGCCCGACCGCGGACTCCTCGCCGATGGCCCCCGACACCACGATGACCGGCAGGTCCTGGTCCGCTCGCCGGGATATGGCGAGCACGTCTTCCGCGCCCAGGCCGGGCACCGCGTAGCCGGACAGCACCACGTCCCACCCGCCTTCTGCGAGGGCCGCCGTCAGCTCGGCGACCGACTCGACGCGCCGCCACGTCGGGGCAAAGCCGGTGCGGCCGAGCTCGAGGACGATGAGCGCGGCGTCGCCCGCGGAGTCCTCGACGATGAGCACGCGCAATGGCTTGTCCAGCCCCGGAGGAAGGGCGACATCCGGGGGCCTGGTGCCGGCTGTCCCTGAGATTGACGAGCTGTTCGCCCGTGCACATGGCGGACCGGCCCCCGAGGCGCCCACGTCCTCGGGATGGGCGCGTTCCCCTCCCCGCCATGGCGCGGCGCTCATGGTTGGGCCTTGCCGCCCCCCGCTTCGACGTCGGCGACGCCCGGCGTTTCGAGCGCCATCGCGAGGCCGGCCGAGGCGATGCCGGTGCCGATCACGGGGTCCCTCCATCCAGCGCTGGAGGGTGAGCCGGTAGACCGCGCCCGTGACGTTGTCAGAGCCAGCAGAGGGCTGTCTTTCATGATCCGGAAACTGCCTGTTTTGGTTCCTGTATGGGCATTATATCCAACAAAGAAGATAATGTCATGCCGCGACTGACCCAGTAAACTACCTGTAACTAGTAAGTATTTTCACATAGGCAAACGGTCGTTGAATGGGGCCTGTCCAGTCCGAGAGGCTCCAGCCGCTGCGCTGCCCGCGGCCCGTCCGCGCTCCTCCGCGCGCCGCCGTCCGCCGCGGGACGACGCCCCGCGCTGGCATGCTGCGCCTGATCCGGGGGCCCTACGGACGCGGAGGGCCTGGCGCGCGCGAGAGGATCCGGGCCGTGACCGTCATGAACAGGAGCCCGGCGAGAAGCGCGGCGCCGAGCGCCTGGGGCGGGGGCGCGTCGAACTTGAAGAGACGGGCGACCGGCGGGCGTACAGCGCGACCGCAAGCGCGGCGAGCGTCGCGGCCGTGATCCACCAGCGGATTCCCGCCTCGGCGCACTCGGCCAGCGCCGCCGGAACGTCGGCACGCAGCGGATCGGCAGGGGCCTTCCCTCGCGCGCCGAACTTCATGCGGGCGGGCACCGTCGCCAGGAGGTCGATCACCTCGGTGTCCAGGACCGGCGAGCCGGTCTCGAGCGATGAGGCCATGCTGATCCGGTCGAGCCGGAAGAGGCTGTTCTCCGGGAGAACGTGCGCAAGTAGCCCGCGATCCATTGCTCCACGGCAGGGCGCCTGTCGAGATCGGCCAGGCGGCGGTCGACGTCCGCGAACGCGGAGGCCGGCAGGGCGGCGCGGATCTCGGGGGCGAGTATCGCGCGGGGCCCTCCCGGAACCGAGTCGCAGTGGGCCAGCATGCGGTGAATGGGCGACTCGCCCGGGGCGGCGAGGAGCGCGCGATTCTGTTTCGTCGCGAGGTCGGTGGCAAGAACTCCACGGCCTGGTTCTCTCCGCGGGCCGAGCGTGTATCGTCCCAGATAGAGATGTCAGCGGCGCTCGTCTCCACGAACCTGGTCCCAGGGGGCCCCAAGGAGGCCCGGCCGGTGCTCGTCACCGGCGCCACGGGGTACGTGGGCGGGCGGCTGGTTCCCCGCTTGCTTGCCGCCGGCTATCGCGTGCGCTGCCTGGCCCGCTCGCGCGCCAAGCTTGCCGCCCGTCACTGGGCGAGCGATCCGCGCGTCCAGGCGGTGGAGGCCGACCTGGGTGACGTCGAGGCCACGGCCGCCGCCATGCGCGGGTGCGGTCCCGCGTACTATCTCGTCCACTCGATGCTGGCGACGGGTGGGCGCTACGCGGAGGAGGACCGCCGCACCGCGGGCGCGTTTGCGCGGGCGGCCGAGCAGGCAGGGCTCTCGCGGATCATCTACCTGGGCGGACTGGGCGAGACCGGCCCGGGGCTCAGCAAGCATCTGGCGTCCCGGCGCGAAGTGGAGGCTGTGCTCGGCGCCGGGACGGTACCCCTGACGGTGCTCCGCGCGGCCATGATCATCGGCGCGGGGTCCGCGTCCTTCGAGGTCCTGCGCTACCTGGTCGACCGCCTGCCCGTCATGGTGACGCCCCGCTGGGTGAGGACCGAATCGCAGCCCATCGCCGTCGCCAACGTTCTCGACTACCTCGTCGCGTGTCTCTCGACCCCGGAGACCACGGGCCGGACCCTCGACATCGGGGGTCCCGACGTCGTGAGCTATCTCCACCTCATGCGGGTGGTGACCGAGGAGGCCGGCCTTCGCCGGCGCCTCGTGGTGCCGGTTCCCGTGCTCACGCCGTACCTGTCCTCGCTCTGGATCCATCTCGTCACGCCCGTGAGCCACCACATTGCCCGGCCCCTGGCCGAGGGCCTGCGCAACCGCGTCGTGTGCCGCGACGAC
>DATKEI010000369.1:0-2447 GCA_035544455.1 Binatia bacterium
CCCCCGCACAACTACTTCGACAACGCCCTGATCAACCAGATCGCCGACGCCCTGGAGGCGTTCGACCGCGACCCGGAGTGCCGGGCGGTCGTGCTGTGCGCCCAGGGCAAGTCGTTCTGCGCGGGCGCGGACTTCGCCAACCGGCCGTCCACCGGGGGCAGCAACGAGGGCGGGGCGAGCAAACATCTGTACAAGGAAGCCACGCGGATCTTTCGCACCCGCAAGCCCGTCGTGGCCGCCGTGCAGGGCGCGGCCATCGGGGGCGGGCTCGGCCTGGCCCTCGCCGCGGACTTCCGGGTCACCTGCAGCGAGGCGCGCTTCAGCGCCAACTTCAACCGGCTCGGCTTCCATCCCGGCTTCAGCCTGACCTACACCCTGCCGCGCCTCGTCGGCCAGCAGCGGGCGAACCTCCTCTTCTACACGGGCCGGCGCGTGACCGGCGACGAGGCCGTCGCGATGGGCATGGCCGACGTGCTGGTGCCGCTCGCCGAGCTGCGCGCGGTGGCCACCGCGCTGGCCACCGAGATCGCCCAGTCGGCGCCGCTGGCCGTCCAGTCGACGCGGGAGACGATGCGACGCGGCTTCGCCGACGCGGCCGAGCGGGCGACCGAGCGCGAGCTGACCGAGCAGGACTGGACGCGCAAGACGGACGATTTCAAGGAGGGCGTCAAGGCCTGGGGGGAGAAGCGCCTGCCCGACTTCCGCGGTCGCTGACCCGCGACGGCCGCGCCGGCGCCGGACGGTTCCCCCGGACCGCCCTGCTCCGGCGCGGCAATGCTCGGGGCTCCGGACCGCATGCGCCTGGCGGCGCGGGCGCGGCGGCGTCAGCGGGGAACGACGAAGCCGGTCGCCTCGCGATCCCACGTCGCCGGCGTGACCCCGGCATTGCGAAGATCCTGCTTCCGGATCTTCCCCGTCGCCGTCTTCTCCAGCGCGGGGACGAACTCGAGGAAGCGGGGAACGGCGTAGCGAGGCATCCGGCTCGCGCACCAGCCGAGCACGTCCGCCGGATCGGGCGACTCCCCGGCCGGGACGATGCAGGCCTTGACCTCCTCCTCGCCCCCGGCCCCCGCCACACGCACGCCGACCACCGCGCTCTCGGCCACCGCGGGATGGGCATTGAGCACCTGCTCGATCTCGAAGGACGAGATGTTCTCGCCGCGCCGCCGGATGCAATCCTTGATGCGGTCGACAAACCAGAGCCGGCCCCGGGCATCGAGGCGGCCGGCATCCCCGGTGTGAAACCAGAGGTTTCGCCAGGCCTCCACAGTCCGCTCGGGCATGGCATGGTATCCGGCCGAGAAGCAGGAGGCCAGGCGCGGCCGAATGGCGATCTCGCCGACGGAATCCGCCGGCATCGACTCGTCCGTGTCGGGATCGACGATGGCGACCTCGAACCACTCCGACAGCACGGGCCCCGCGCATCCGGGCAGGATCGGGTCGGCGGGATCGCTGTAGGCCACGACGTTGCATTCCGTCATGCCGAACCCCTGGAAGAAGCGCACGCCGAATCGCGCCTCGAAGGCGGCCCCCCACTCGTCGGCAATGGGGACGGCCATGATGAGCCGGAGCCGATGCTCGCGATCCCGGGCCGTGGGCGGCTGCCGGAAGATGAACTCCGGCATCACCCCGAGGGCGTTGGTGACGGTGGCGCCGGCCGACCGCACCTCCTCCAGCCAGGTCGAGGCGGAGAAGCGCCGGGCAACGTGGGCAGGCGTGCCCGTCAGGAGGCAGCCCACGAGCTGCAAGAGCAGGGCGTTGGCGTGGAAGAGCGGCATGCAGATGTAGTAGCGGTCCTCCGCGGTCAACCGGATGGCCCGGGCCAGGCCGAGGCCGAAGAGATAGCAGTGGCCGTGCGGCATCAGCACGCCCTTGGACGGCCCCGTCGTGCCCGAGGTGTACATGATCATGGCGACATCCTTCGGGCGCGGGGTGACGAGGGCGTCCGCGTCGACGGGCGTGTCCAGAAGTGCGGAGAACGGCACGGCCGCCGATCCGGCCACCGGCGGAGTCGGCCCATCGCCGATGACGATCGTGTGCGCCACGCCCACGCCCGACGCGTCGACGGTGTCGAAGGCCGCCCGCAGATCATCGTCGACGACGATGGCCGCCGGGCGCGCGTTCCGGAGCTGATGCTCGAGAAACGCCCCCTTCAGCTCGGTATTCAAAGGCGCGAAGATCGCCCCCCGCTTCTGGGTCCCCAGCATGGCGAGCAGGAAGGGGGCCGAGTTCCGGGCCAGAGCCAGCACCCGGTCGCCCGACCGGACGCCGAGTCCGGCCAGGGCCGAGGCGATGCGGTCGCTGCCCCGGTCCAGCTCGCCGAAGTCGAGAGCCGAGCCATCCTGGAACGTGAGGAACGGGCGCTCCCCCATCCGCCCCGCCTGGACGCGCACCGCGTGGACGAGGGTCCACGACTCCCTGGGGAGATCGAGCATGCTTGCCCTCCG
>DATKEI010000370.1:0-4783 GCA_035544455.1 Binatia bacterium
GAGGTCACCGGCCTCGAGGCCGGTGAGCTGCTCGTGCTCCTGAACGTCGGGCACCAGTCCTCGGTGCTGTGCCTGTTCAGCGAGCGCGGCCCCGTGGTGGCGCGCTATCTCGACGTGGGCGTCACGGCCTTCACCGAGGCGCTGCGCCGGGCGTTCAGCATCCCCGCCGCCGGGCTCGACACGTTCATGCAGAGCCTGCCCTACACCGAGACCGGCCGCGTCCAGGCGGCTTGCCGGGAGCAGCTCGACCGCATGGCCGAGGACATCCGGCTGTCCATGACCTTCTATCGCACGGAGTACGACCGGGAGAGCGTGCCGCGGTTCGCGCTCTCGGGGTGGACCGAGATGCCCCAGCTCGGCCGCTGGCTGGCCGATCGCCTGACGCTGACCGCGCCGTTCGAGATCCTCGACCCGTTCGGGGCGGTGGAGATGCGGCTCGACAGCCCGCGCAGCGAGGATCCGCGGTTCGGCGGCCCCCAGTATCTTCAGGCGTTCGGGCTTGCGCTGAGGGGCCTGTGAGCGGGCGCTTCCAGCTCGATCTGCTCCACCCCGGGCGGGTCGCCTACACCTGGAAGGACTGGTTCGTGGGCCCGTCCGGGCCTCGCCGGCTGGTGACCGCGGTCATCGTCTCGGCCGTGCTCCTGGGGCTGGTGCTGGTGGCCGGGCTCCTGCCGAGCTACTGGGGGCTCGGCAGCGACCTCGAGGTGCTGCCCCAGCTTCGGCGCGACGTCAGCACCAGCCAGAACGACCTGAACCTGCTGCGGGCCAATCTCCAGGCGCTATCGCTCGAGGCCCGGCGCCATGTCCGGTGGAGCGACCTGCTCACCACGTTCAGCAACCAGACGCCGCCCGCCCTGCGCATCCAGAAACTCGAGGCGGTCCGGCCAGCCGGGTCGGCGGGCAAGCCGCCGGCGGCGGGCACGGGGAGCGTGCGGATCGAGGCCGTGACTCCTCTCCGGGTGGGCAGCCCGCCCCTGGTGGACGCGGCCGAGTTCATGGCCGGGCTGATGCGCGACCCCGCCGTGAGCCGGCGGTACGAGCTCAAGAGCTGGGAGATCCGGCCGGCGGCCGCCGCCGGGGTGGATGGGCCGCAGTACCTCCTGATCAGCGTGACGCTCGCGGAGCGCCCGTCGTGAACCCCCGCGCCCTCGGCCTCGCGTGGGTGCTGGTCGGAGCGCTCCTGGTGGGCGGGCTCCTGTGGGAGCTGTCGGCATGGCGCTCGCTCTCCTCCCGGGCGTCCCAGGCCACCCAGGAGCGCAGCCGCCTGACCGCGGAGATCCGGCAGAAGGAAGATGAGATCGTCAGGGAGATGCGCACGCACGCCGGGCTGCTCCAGGAGCTCCAGTGGAACGCGGCCGGCACGAACCCCAGCGTGTTCCTCAACCGGCTGGCCGAGCTCGCCGAGGGCTCGCGCATGCGCATCACGGCCATCGGGCCCCTGGAAAAGCAGTCCACTGGGCAGTTCAGCAAGCTGTGGCACACCGTGCAGGTCACCGGGCCCTACCGCGAGATACGCGAGCTGGCGGCTCGGGTGGAGGGGGACAAGGGGGTGCTGGAGGACATGGTCATTGAAGCCCGGGACCCGGCGCAGGGGCCGGGAGTGGACGATCTGAGCGCCCGGTTCCGGATGACGTCCCTCGAGCTCAGCGCGGAGGGCAAGAAGATCGTCGACCGGGCCGTGGCTGCCGCAGGGACAGGGTTGTCCGGGCGCACTCCTGGCCTGGCCCTGCCGTTGCCATCCGGAGCGGATGGCGCGGTCGCCCTGCGCGACCCGTTTGTCTTCGGACCGGGCGTGGCCCTGCCGCGGCCGCCGGCCGATCCGCCGCCTCCGGCGGCCCAGCTCCCGATCCCGACCGTTGCGGCGCTCGCTGCGGAGTCCGCTGCGCCTCCCCCGGCGGCACCGCGTGCCGATTCCGCCAGCGACCGCGTCGAGATCCCGATGGAGCTGCGCGGAATCGTCGGGTTTCCGGGGGGGCACCTGGCGATCCTGAACAACCAGATCGTCAAGGTCGGCGACTCGGTCGCCGGCCATCGCGTCGAGCGCATCACGGAGCGCGAAGTGCTTCTGACGTTGCCCGATGGCGGCACGCGCACGGTGCCCCTGCCGGCCATGGGGGCGGCGGGCTCGGAAGCGCCCGGCTCTCCCCCGGGCGGAGCGTCCCCGCCCGCGAACGCCTTGCCGACCCTGCCACGGAGGTGACGAGCGCCATGGCGTTCCCGACGAGAGTTGCCTGGGCCGCGACCGGGCTGGCCGCAGCGGCTCTGCTGCTGCTGCCGACGGCTGGATCCGCCCAGGCGGCCTGCTACGCGAGACTCCCCGCCGAGCCGGTCACCCTTGGTCTGCGGGATGCCAACGTGCAGACCACGCTCCGCCTTCTCGCCCAGCAGTACCGCGTCAACATGCTCGTCACCGACGACGTGACCGCCCGCGTCACCGTGGACTTCTTCCAGGTGCCCGTGCGCGACGTCGTGCAGTCGATCATCGACTCGACGGGGCTCTCCTGCGTGGAGCAGGCCGGCGTCCTCCGCGTGAGCACGCAGGCCCGCCTCAAGACCGAGCAGGACGAGCGCGCCAAGCAGCAGGACGACCGGGCCCGCGCGGAGGCCGACCTCCGCAAGCGCCAGCTGGAGAACCAGCGCGACCAGTACGAGGTCGACCAGCTCCGCGCCCGCGGACCCATCGCCGAGCGGATGATCCGGCTCCGCCACGCCGACGCCGAGGAGGTTGCCCGGACGCTGCAGGGCATCCTGGGCCTGCCGCCCCAGGGGCTCGCGCCGGCGCAGAACCTGCCCGCCGTCTACCAGCCGCTGGCCCCGACCGTCATCCCGTCGACCCCGACGCAGCCGGGCGTGGAGTCGCTGCCGATCCCGCCGCCCGGCGGCGGTTTGCCGTCCCAGTTCCTGTCGCCGTACGCCACGGCGCCCCCGTCCGATTTCCTGGCCAAGGGCCTGACGGTGCGCGCCTACAAGCCGACCAACTCGGTGTTCATCCGCTACTATTCCAACGACCTGGACCGGATCGAGCGCCTCATTCGCGACCGCCTCGACGTGGCGCTGCCCCAGGTGCAGATCGCCGCGCAGATGGTCATCACCACCCAGTCGGCCCTCGAGCAGCTCGGCATCCAGTGGGGCGGGGCGGCCCTGGGGCAGCCCTCCGGCGCCGGCGGCCCCGCCGTGATCGGCACGGGCCTGGCGAGCCAGAACGTCAGCGCCGGGCAAGTGCTGCCGACCGTGCCCACCGGGGGCACGCCAGCGGCCGGGGGCACGGGCAACAACCCGAACTTCACCGGGGGTTCGTTCCTGCCCGTGGACCCCGGCACCGGCATCCCCGTCGGCGGCAACCTGGTCAACCTGCCGACGACGCTGCTGCCGTCGTTTGCCCCGGCCGCGTTTGGGGCGCTGTTCGGCATCGTCGGCAAGAACTTCAACATCAACATCGCCATCGAGGCGCTCGAGGCCCAGAACAAGGCCCGCCGGCTCGCCGCGCCGAAGATCGTCACCGTCGAGAACGGCAAGGCCGCCATCGCCCGGGGTTTCCAGATCCCGTACGTCAGCCAGTCGTTCAACGGCGGGACCAACGTCCAGTTCGCCGATGCCCTGCTCCGCCTGGAAGTCACGCCCAACGTCATCCTGGAGGACGGGCTGACCAAGATCCGCATGAAGGTGCTCGTGCAGAACGACGAGCCCGACTTCAGCCGGACCGTGCTCGGCAACCCGACCATCTTCCGTCGCAACGCCCAGAGCGAGGTCGTGATCATCGAGGGGCAGCGGCTGGTCATCGGCGGGGTCATGAACGAGATCCGCTCGCGCGTCGTCCGCCAGGTGCCGGTGCTCGGCAACATCCCCGTGCTCGGCTGGCTGTTCAAGAGTCGCGAGATGAACGAGGAGGCCGAGGACCTGATCGTGATCATCACGCCCTCCGTGGTCCAGAGCCTGGACGGCTCGGCCCCGCCGAGGTAGAGGCGCCACCCCGTGTACGAGGCGTTCTTCAGCCTCGAGGACTCGCCGTTCGTCCTGACGCCCGATCCCCGCTTCCTGCTGCGGTCCAAGGGCCACCACGACATCCTGTCCTCCCTGCTGTACGGGATCACCAGCCAGAAGGGCTTGATGGCCCTGATCGGTGACGTCGGCACGGGCAAGACGACCCTCTGCCGCGCCCTCCTCCGCGAGCTGCCCCCGGGCGTGCAGAGCGCCCTCGTCCTCAACCCGCACCTCTCGGATGCCGAGCTCGTGGGCGCCGTCCTCGATGACCTCGGCCTGCCGCGGGGGGGCACGACCAAGGGCGAGCTGATGGCCGCCCTCTCCCAGCACCTGCTCGCGGCGGGGGGCGAGGGCCGGACGGTGGTGGTGATCCTGGACGAGGCTCAGCAGATGAGCGTGGAGGCCCTCGAGCAGATCCGCATCCTCTCCACCCTCGAGACCCCGACGCGCAAGCTGCTCCAGATCGTGCTGGCCGGGCAACCGGAGCTGGAGGAGCGGCTGGCCGGGCGCGACCTGCGCCAGCTCGACCAGCGCATTGCCATCCGCTGCCACCTGGAGCCACTGTCGCGCCGGGACACCGCGCGCTACATCGAGCACCGGCTGCGGATCGCCGGGCTTCCGGGCGATCTCCCGTTCACCCGGGCGGCCATCAGCCGGATCTACGACTACACCCGGGGCATCCCTCGCGTGATCAACCTGGTCTGTGACCGCGCGCTCATGGCCGCCTTCGGCGCGCGAGCCCGCGAAATCGGCCCGGGATTCGTCAAGGCCGCCATCCGGAGTCTCGAGGGCGAGCACCGCC
>DATKEI010000371.1:0-21885 GCA_035544455.1 Binatia bacterium
ATGTCCCCGGGCGCGGTGATGGTGCCGCTGTCGTCGGTGCCAGTGGTGCCCGAGATGTAGACGGTGCGGCCGACGCGGAGCGCGGGCGCGAACGTATACCGCTCCGGCCACGGGGCGCCGCCGCTGATTCCCTCACGCGTGCTGTCCGCCATCCGAGCGTCTCCTCCGGCCGAGGACGGCTAGTGTGCCGAGTCAGATATGTGCCGACAAGGCGCCAGGCGGGGTGCGGGTCCTCTCCGTGGGCCACGCCTGTAACGCGGGAGCGCTGCCGGCACTCAATGGGGCCACGAGATGGGGGGGCGGCTTCGGCAATCCGCAGACGATACGGTCCCGCGGGGAGGACCCCCACCCCACCCGGCGCCGCGAGTCCACGAACTTCTGACTCGGGACACTAGGGAAGGATGTCGACCTGGATGCCGAAGGTGTGGGTGGGGGGCGTCCCCACCACGCTCAGGATGATGGCGCGGCTGCCGGGCGGGGCGTGGAGCGACACCTCGCGGAGCGTGGCGTTCGAGCCGCTGAGGGCGAGGCGGAGTGTCACCGCCGCCCCGGGATCGATGATGGCCTGCTCACCGTTCCGCAGCGTGACCGTGCTCCTCACGCTGTCCTGGACGAGGAGCCTGGCGTCGATGGGACCGGAGACGGCGAGGTGGCGCACGATGACCCACGGGCTCGAGGGGGTGCGCAGATCGGCGTTGACGAACTTCGCCAGGGTCGGCGTCCGCTGCTCCGTCAGGTGAGCCACGACCGTCGCGCTCTCTCCGCGGGCGATGTTCACCGTGCCCGGGACGAGCAGGGGGCCGGTGCAGATCGGGTTGCTGGCTAGGCGCACGTCGAAGTCGTAGCGCCCGGCCGGGATGTCGAAGGGGCCGACGAACTGCCGGTAGTTCAGGCCGGGCAGGCCGCCCTGGCCCACGCACACGTCGATGGGGAGCGTCCGCCCGTCGCCGATGTCTTCGCCCGCGATGCCGTGCAGCACGAACAGATCGCTGGCGGAGGCCGGATCGGATCCGGCGAGGATCAGGGTTGCCGCGATCATCGCGATGGCCAGCGCGCGCATCATCGAGCTCCTCTCTGTGAGTGGTGGGCGCCTCGTCGTGCGGAGCGGTTCACGTCGGCGATTCTACCGCCAGCGTCCGGTGGAACCGGCATTCTGCGTGCAGCGCCCGCCCCCGCCCTGGCCAAGCACGTCGTCGGCCGGGCGGCGCGCGATGACATGGCCGCGCACCGCGCGCCGCGGCGCTCCGACGAGGTTCCGCGGCGCGCGGGAGCAGGTGCCGGAGCGGTCCGACGCCGCCCGGGACAGCGGTGAGCCCGCATCGGGTCGCCCGATCACGCCACGAGGATGTTGCCGAGCGAGGAGCGAGAGAGCCGGGCGAGCCCGTTGCGTGGGCCCGGCCCCGACCGCCGGCGCGGCATCACCACGCGAGGGCCTCGGCCATCCGGCGCTTGTGCCAGCGCGGGTCGCCCAAGTAGTGGAAGAGGGTGCGCGACATCTGGGTGTGGGCGGCCAGTCCGTACTCTACGAGGCTGCCCTGGCCGGCGTGCACCTCGTGGGCGGCGTTGCAGGCCTCGAGGTACGCCTCGCTGGCCACGGCCTTGGCCAGGTGTACGGCGGACGTCGCGGGGCGGCCGGTGTCGAGCTTCCAGAGGGCCTCGGCCGTCGTCCAGCGCGCGCTGTCGAGATGGTTCACGAGTCGCACCACGTGGTCCTGCACCCGCTGGAACCGGCCGATGGGCACACCGAACTGGATGCGCACGCGGCTGTGGTGCACGGACATCTCGAACACCTGCTGGCAGCCGCCGACCATGTAGGAGCAGAGGACGGGGAGGGCCTTGTCGAGGGCCTTCTGGAGGGCGGCCCAGCCCCCGTCTGTTCGCCCGCCGAGCAGGTTCGCCACCGGAACCTCGACGTTCTCGAAGGTGACCTCGCCCTGCCAGGAGACGAAGCCGGCCAGGCGGCGCGCCGAGACGCCCGGCGTCCGCGCGTCGACGAGGAGCAACCCGAGATCGCCCGGGCCGTCGCCGGTGCGCACCGCGACCAGGAGGTCGGTGGCCGAGCTGGCATCGGCCACGAACAGCTTGGCCCCGTTCAGCCGGTAGCGGCCGTCGAGGCGCTGGGGAGCGAGAGTCACGCCCTGCGGGCCCCACGAGGCGTTCGGTTCGGTGATGGCGACCGTCAGCACCCGCTCGCCGCTGGCGACGCCGGGCAGGAGCCCCTGCTTCTGCGCCGCCGTCCCCGCCTCCATCACGGTGAGGGCCCCGAGGATCCCCGAGCTGAAGAACGGCCCGGGCAGGGGCCCGCGCCCGAGCTCCTCGTGGAGCACGGCGGCATCGCCGAGGGTCGACCCGCTGCCGCCGTACTCCGGGGGCACGACGATCCCGAGCCACCCGGCGCCGGCGGCCTTGCGCCAGAGGTCCGGCACCAGGCTCGACTCGGCCTTCTGAAGCGCCACGATGGCATGCCGCGGAGCCTCGCGCTCCATGAAGGTCCGGGCTGCGTGGCGGAGCATCTCCTGGCTCTCGGTCAAGGACAGGTCCACGTCAGCGCACCTCGCCCGCGTCCTCGCGCCGGGCCCGGCCGATGCCGATGCGCCGGGCCATGCTCACGCGCTGGATGTCCGAGGTCCCCCCGGGATGGACGGCCACGATGCCGTTGCGCTGCTGCAGCTCGAGGAATCCCTCCGGCGAGCCCCACGTCTCGTCGGTGGTGAGGGCGGCCGGGCCGACGGCCTCCAGGATCGCCCCGGTCATCCACAGCCCGGCCGTCTTGCGGTAGTACGAGAGCTGCGGCCCCTCGTAGGAGCGCGGCCTCCGGGCGTAGGTGAGCCAGAAGTTGCGCAGGCCGAAGAGCCGCTGCACCTCGCCCGTGATGTAGATGTCGGCGAGGATGTCGCGGACGTCCGGGTGCTGGACGAGCGGCACCCCGTCGCGCTTGTGCTCCTGGCAGTAGCGGAGCAGCCGATCCCACACGCGATTCCTGCCGATGCGACCGCCGGCGCCGTGCTCGAGCTCGAGGTGGGTGGTGGCCGCCCGCCATCCCTGGTTCTCGCCGCCCACGAGGGCGAAGGCCGGCACCCGCACGTCGTCGAAGTACACCGTGTTCTTCTCGCCGCTGTCGGTGCCGCCCTCGCCACCCGTCCCCATGAGCTCCATGGGCTGGACGGTGATCCCGGGCAGGTTGGCGTCGATCATGAACCACGAGAGGTTCTCGTGGCGCGCGCCCCCCGGATTGGTGACGGCGATCATCCAGATCCGGTCCGCGCCGTTGTCGCTGCCCACGAAGATCTTCTGTCCGCGGATGACATACTCGTCGCCGTCGCGGAGGGCGGTGGTGGCCACCCCGGCGAGGTCGGATCCGGCGCCGGGCTCGGAGAGGAGCTGCCAGGTGCGCACCTCGCCCGTGTAGATCGGGGGCAGGAACGCCCGCTTCTGCTCCTCGGTCCCCCACACCAGGATGGTCGCCGCGCCGAGCCGGCCGCCGCTGTCGTAGTAGGGTGGCAGGGAGAGGTCGAGGCGGTCGGCTTCCTCCTCGAGGATGATCGAGTGGTCCACGTCCAGGCCGCCGCCACCGTACTCCGCGGGCGCCCGCGAGTAGAGCCAGCCCTTGGCGCCGAGCTTCTTGCCGAGATCCCGGAGCTCCAGGTATCGCCGGTAGCCGTCCTCCCGGGAGGCGGGGGTGCGGGTGACACCCGGCGGGACGTTGGCGTCGAGCCACGCGCGCACCTCGCGCCGGAACCGCTGCTGCTCCTCCGTGTAGGTGACCTCGAAGTCCATGGCGCCTCCTTTCGACCGCACCCTACCAGAGTCGGGCGCGGCGCGGCTCCATCTTTGCCGTCGCCCGCGGGGTGCGACCGCAGTTGACCCCAGGGTCCGCCACGGCGCACGATGATCGCCGGTAGCCGGTGATGACGGGATCCAGGCGGCGCCGGTGGGCGGCCGCGATCGTCGGGCGTCGGGACCCGCGGCGGCGCGCCCGTGGCCGCGGCCCCGCGGTCGCGTCGCTCGCGCACCAGGGAGGGGAGTCGCGATGCAGTGCTCGGCGGTGAAGGGCTTCGCGGGGCCGTCGTTCTTCCGGCTGACCGCCCAAGGGGTCGCCGCGCCGTCCGGACGCCCGCCGGCGGAACGGCGATGAAGCGCAGCTTTGATATCCAGACGTCGGGTAGCCAAGGCTCCGATCTTGAAAGCCAGGGAGGTGTGCGATGCCAACCGACCATGCGAATGAACCGAACCGGGTCACCGACGCCCGCTCGCCGGTGCGCGAGGAGGGGCCGGCGGCCGCCGAGCCGCTGGAGGCAGGGCTGGCGCTGTGTCTCTCGGGCGGCGGGTACCGGGCCATGATCTTCCACGCCGGGGTGCTGTGGCGCCTGAACGAGGCCGGCTACCTGCCGCGGCTCGACCGGGTGTCGAGCGTGTCGGGCGGCTCGATCACGGCCGGGGTGCTCGCGCAGCAGTGGGGGCGGCTGGCCTTCGACACTCGAGGAGTCTCGACGGCGTTCCGGGAAGAGGTGGTGGCGCCGCTGCGGGACATGGCCGGCCGCACCATCGACGCCAAGGCCATTTTCGGCGGCGTCCTGCTCCCGGGCAGCGTGGGCGAGAAGGTCGCAGCGGCGTACGACAAGCACCTGTTCAAGGGGGCCACGCTGCAGGCGCTGCCCGAGAAGCCGCGCTTTGTCATCAACGCCACCAACGTCCAGTCGGGCGCCCTGTGGCGTTTCTCCCGCCCGTACATGGCCGACTACCGGGTCGGCCGGGTCGACCGGCCGACGCTCCCGCTGGCCGTCGCGGTGGCGGCGTCGTCGGCGTTTCCGCCCGTGCTCTCGCCAGTGGAGATCGAGTTGGAAGCCGGGCTCGTGCAGGCCCAGCCCGGCGCCGACCTGCACCGCGAGCCCTTCACGACGCATGTCGTTCTCTCGGACGGCGGCGTGTACGACAACCTCGGGCTGGAGACGGCCTGGAAGCGCTACCGCACCGTGCTGGTGAGCGACGCCGGGGGCAAGATGCAGGCAGAGGAGGAACCGGCGGAGGACTGGGCCCGCCACTCCCTTCGCATCCTCGACTTGATCGACAACCAGGTGCGCAGCCTGCGCAAGCGGCAAGTGATCGACGCCTTCGTCCGCAAGGAGCGCGCGGGGGCGTACTGGGGCATCCGGACCGACATCGGCGACTACCGGCTCGCCGATGCGCTGCCCTGCCCGTTCGTCCGGACGCTCGACCTGGCCAACACGGCGACGCGGCTCAAGCGGATGGAGCCCGAGCTGCAGGAGCGCCTCATCAACTGGGGCTACGCGGTCTGCGACGCCGCGGTGCGGACGCACGTCGATCCCGGGGTGGCGACACCCGCCGGGTTCCCGTATCCGGACCGGAGGGTCTGACGCCATGCCAGAAGCCGCGGATGCGCCGGGCGCCCGGGTCACCGACGCCCTGAGCCGCCATCAGATCGAGGCGCTGATCTACGGCAGCCCCTCGACCCCGCGCTTCACCCAGGATTCACCCGTCCTGCCCGACGTCTGGATCCGTTACGCCGAGGTGCCAGGCGAGCCCCACGAGCTGCTCCTGACCCCGTTCCAGGATGCACAGGTGGGCACGGTGACCGCCGGGCAGCTCAGCCGGGCGCTCAAAGCGTGCCTTGCCCTGCCGCAGGCGCGGCGCCCCCCGGGTCCGCCCGTCCCCCACAGGGGTCGCCGGGCCTCGGTGGCGTACAACCAGTCGACCGTGCTCGCCCGTCTCTGGTTCGACGAGCTCGTCCGCGTGGTGCTGCCGCTGTCCGCCTGGTGGCACCGGCTGGGCGAGACCGGTGTCGACTCCGGGACCCCTCCGGACGAGCGCGCGTCCGTCCGGCGGCAGAGGCGACGAGAGCTCCTGGAGACGCTGCGCACGCCGGAGGGGCAGGCCGCTCTTGCGGTGGCAGTCAGGAACCCGGCCGTGGCGCCGTCCCAGCTGCCGCCCGATCTCATCTGGATGGTGAACGTGATCGGCAGCCTCGCCCTGGTGCGCGACCACGTTCGCGCCCCGGGCGCGCCGCCGGCGCTCTGGTGGCCGCTGGACGACGAGGCGGTGCAGAAGCTGGCGCCGGCAGAGGCCGAGCGCCATGAGGAGGCGCTGGCCCGGCACTACCGGGCCGTCGTGGAACGCGTCATCGGCTTGACGGAGGGGCTGGAGGACGCGCCCTGGGGGAGCGCCGCGACGCTTTCTCCCGCCGGGCAGGACCAGCCGATGGTGTGGTCCGTCAGCCTGAACCGCGAGGCGCGGGCCACCATGTGGCGCTCGCGGGCCACCGTCAAGGCCGATGCGGCGGCGCGGGTCTTCGACATCACCTGTCGCGAGCTCGCGTGGGCCGTGATCGACAGCGGCGTCGACGCCCGCCACATCGCGTTTCGCCGCCGCAAGGGTGAAGGCGAGCGCTACGAGCCGTTCGAGAACGGCAGGAACCGGACGCGCATCGTGGCCAGCTATGACTTCAGCATCGTGCGGCACCTGCTCAGCGAGGAGACGCTCGACGACGCCCTCGCCGAGCTGCCGGCCGGCCGCAACGAGCAGGAGATCGTCCAGCGAAGATCGGACGTCGGTGCCCTCCAGCGGCGCCTCGAGCGAGGGTCCGAGGTCGACTGGGACATCGTGGGCCGGCTGATCCGGATCCCCCACGTCGAGGCCCCCGGGCGCGAGGGCTACCGGCCGCCGAAGCAGCAGCACGGCACTCACGTGGCGGGGATCCTGGCCGGCGATTGCCGCGGCAGCGAGCGCGACGGGTCGAGCGCCGCCATGCCCATGGGCATCTGCCCGGACCTGCAGCTCTACGACCTGCGCGTGCTCGACGACCGGGGCGAGGGCGATGAGTTCAACGTGATGGCGGCGCTCCAGTTCGTCCGGCACCTCAACTCGAACCACGACGTCATGGTCGTGCACGGCGTGAACCTGAGCCTGTCGATCCGGCACGACATCGCGAACTTCGCCTGCGGGCGCACGCCCGTGTGCGAGGAGTGCGAGCGCCTGGTGGGCAGCGGCATCGTGGTGGTGACGGCGGCGGGCAACGACGGGTACCTCCAGTACCTCACCCCGCGCGGCCCCCAGGACAGCTATCGCTCGATCAGCATCACCGACCCGGGCAACGCCGCCGGCGTCATCACCGTGGGCTCCACCCACCGGTTCCAGCCGCACACCTCCGGGGTCAGCTACTTCTCGAGCCGCGGCCCCACCGGGGACGGGCGCGCCAAGCCGGACCTCGTGGCGCCGGGGGAGAAGATCGAGGCGCCGGTGGGGGGCGGGCAGGACGTCAAGCGCATGGACGGGACCAGCATGGCGGCGCCGCACGTGAGCGGAGCGGCCGCCCTGCTGATCGCGCGCCACCGGGAGCTGGCCGGCCAGCCCGCCCGCGTCAAGCAGGTCCTCTGCGCGACCGCGACCGATCTGGGCCGGGAGCGCTACTTCCAGGGCGCCGGGCTCGTGGACACACTGCGCGCCCTGCAGTCCGTCTGAGGAGACGCCCATGACCTTTGCGCTGGAGGCCCTTCAGGCCAAGCACGGGGACTCGCTGCTCCTGCACTGGGCCGACGGCCGGCTGATCGTCATCGATGGCGGGCCCTCGGGGGTCTTTGGCAAGACGCTCCTGCCCCGTCTCGAGGCGCTCCGGGCGGAGCGCGACGTCGAGACGCTGCCGGTGCGGCTGCTCATGGTCAGCCACATCGACGACGATCACATTCACGGGGTGCTCGACTGGACCCGCCACATGGCCGATCTGCGCAAGGAGCGGCAGCCCGTGCCTTGGAAGATCGGGACCCTCTGGCACAACGCCTTCGACGACATCGTGGGTAACGTCGAGCCGCTGTCGACCGCGCTGGGGGCGGCGGTCGCTCCGGTCGCGAACGATGGCCCCTTGCCCGAGGGGCTGGGCCTGGATCGCTCCAGCGCGATGGTCATGGCGAGCGTGGCGCAGGGACAGCAGCTCCGGGCCGACGCGCGGGCGCTCGATCTGCCCGTCAACAAGCCGTTCCGGGGCCTCGTGTGGGCGCCCGCCGCGGAGAAGCGGGAGGTGCCGCTCGAGGACGGCCTGACGCTCACCGTCATCGGCCCGGGCCAGGCCCAGGTGGAGGCGTTGCGCACGGACTGGGACAGGAAGATCGAGGCAATGAAGAAGACGGACGCGGCCAGCGCGCAGGCGATCGCGGCCGACTTCGTCGACAGGTCCGTCTACAACCTGTCGAGCATCGTGGTGCTCGCCTCCCTCGGCGGCCGGCGCCTGCTGCTCACCGGCGACGCGCGCGGGGACTTCGTGCTCGCCGGCCTGCGGGCCGCGGGCCTCCTCGCGAACGACTCGATCCATCTCGACCTGCTGAAGGTGCCGCACCACGGCAGCGACCGGAACGTCCGGGAGGACTTCTTCGCGCAGGTGACGGCCGATCACTACGTGATCTCCGCCGACGGCCGCCACGGAAACCCCGACCCGAAGATGCTGACGATGCTCACCGGGGCCCGCGGGAACGCCGAGTACACCGTGCACCTGACGAACCGCACGGCCCCGGCCGTGGAGTTCTTCGAGCGGGACCGGCCGAAGGGCCGGAAGTACCACGTGGTGTTTCGCGGCGATGGAGAGCCGTCGGTGCGCGTCGCGGTCGGGAGCTGAGAGCCCGGACGTCCGCCGCCCGCCCCGCGGGAGGCGTCACCAGGCGTCGATCCACGCGTGTTTCTTTCCGGCCGAGGGTGGGCGGGGCGGGGCCGACGACAGGCCGGCCATGATCCAGCGCCGGGTGTCGGCGGGGTCGATGACGTCGTCGACCTCGAAGAGGGCGGCGGCGTTGAGCCCCTTGCCTCGCTCGTACATGGCCGCCACCATCTCGTCGTAGGTCCGCTTGCGCTCGGCGGGGTCGGCGATCGCCGCCAGCTCGTTCCGGTAGCCCAGCTTCACCGCCCCCTCCAGGCCCATGCCCCCGAACTCGCCGGTGGGCCACGACACCGAGAAGAAGGGGGCGTGGAAGCCGCCGCCGGCCATGCCCTGGGCGCCGAGGCCGTAGGCCTTGCGCAGCACGACGGTGAAGAACGGGACGGTGAGGTTGGCCCCGATGACGAAGAGGCGGCAGCAGTGGCGGACCAGCGCGGTCGTCTCGGCCTCGGGTCCCACCATGTTGCCCGGGGTGTCGCACAGGAACAGGAGCGGGATGTCGTAGGCGTCGCAGAGCTGCATGAAGCGCGCGGCCTTGTCGGCGCCTTCGCTGTCGATGGCGCCGCCGAGGTGCATGGGGTTGCTGGCGATGACGCCGAGGGGCCGGCCCTGCACGCGGATGAGGGCGGTGATCATGCCCACCCCAAAGTCGCGCCTGAGCTCCAGCACCGAGCCGGTGTCGGCCAGGGTGGTCAGGACCGAACGGACGTCGTAGACGCGCAGCCGGTTCTCGGGAATGGCGTGGCGCAGGAGGCGCTGGTCGGCGGAGGTCCAGCCGGTGGTGGCGCCCTGGAAGTACGAGAGGTACTGCTTTGCCACCCGCACCGCCTCTGCCTCGTCGGCCACCGCGACATCGACCACGCCGTTCCGGGTCTGTACGCTCAGGGGGCCGACGTCCTCGGGCCGGAACACGCCGAGGCCGCCTCCCTCGATCATGGCCGGCCCGCCCATCCCGATGTTGGCGCCGGCGGTGGCGATGACCACGTCGCAGCAGCCCAGGAGCACGGCATTGCCGGCGAAGCACCGGCCCGAAGCGATGCCGACCAGGGGGACCAGGCCGCTCAGCCGCCCGAACTGGTGGAAGGCCGGGGTGTGCAGGTTGCCGGCGAAGACCTGGTCGGTGTCGCCCGGCCGCCCCCCGCCGCCCTCGGTGAAGAAGACGATGGGCAGGCGCGCCCGCTCGGCGAGGGCGAACATGCGATCCTTCTTCTGGTGGTTCTTCTTGCCCTGCGTTCCTGCCAGCACCGTGTAGTCGTATGCCATGACCACGCATCGCGACTCGCTCTCCGGGAAGAGGTGCCCGTTCACTCGGCCGAGGCCCATGACGAGCCCGTCGGCAGGCGTGGTGTCGATCAGCTCCTCGACCGTGTTCCGCTGCCGGCGCGCCGCGATCACCAGCGAGCCGTACTCGACGAAGGACCCCTGGTCGCAGAGATCCGCGACATTCTCGCGCACCGTGCGCTGGCCGGTCTTGCGGCGCCGGGTCACCGCGGAGGGCCGGGCGGCGTCGCGCGTGCGGGCCTGTCGGGCCAGCACCTCGGCGAGATCGGGTCGGAGGGCGTCGAGGTCGATGGCCTCGTCCGGGCCGGCGACGGCGGCGTCGGTCGCCCGCTCCTCGATGAACGCCAGGGGGTCGCCGGCGAGGACGGTGTCGCCCCGGGCCACGGCGATCGAGCGCACGATTCCGCTCGTTCCCGCCGGCACGACGTGCTCCATCTTCATCGCCTCCATCACCAGGATCTCCTCGCCCGCGCGGACCGCCTGCCCGTCGTGCACCGCGACGCTCACGACCGTGCCCGGCATGGGCGCCGGGACGGGAACCGTGCCCTCCGGCGCGGCCGCCTCCGCCATCGCGCCCCCGGGGGCGGCGGCCGGGCTCTTGCCGTGCGCGAGCACGGCGAGCGGGTCAGACGGGTCCACGCGGGCACCGGCCCGGCGCGGCGAGGGCGGGACGTCGAAGAACAGCCGCGGGTGCGGCGGGCCATCCGGTCCCAGCAGCGCGCCGATCTGGTCCGCGACAAACGCGGTGTGGACGCGGCCGGCCAGGAGCTCGGGATGGCGAAGGAGCCCTTGCAGGAGAGGGATGTTGGTGGCCACCCCCGCGATCCTGAACTCGCACAGCGCCCGGTACGCCCTGGCCGCGACGTCGGGCAGCGCCCCCGCCCGCGAGAAGACCACGAGCTTGGCGAGCAGCGAGTCGAAGTTCGGGCTCGTCCGGTAGCCGGCGTAGCCGGACGTCTCCACGCGGAGCCCCGGTCCCGACGGCGGCTCGAACGCGGTCAGGGTGCCGGCGGCGGGGCGGACCTGGCCGTCGGGCGTCATGGTCTCCATGTTGATCCGCACCTGCATGGCGATCCCGCGGGATTCCGGCGCCCGGCCGGGGCCGAGTCCGAGCGCGGCCAGGCTCTGGCCCGCGGCAAGATCGAACTGGAGGCGGACAAGATCGATCCCGGTGATCTCCTCCGTCACCGTGTGCTCCACCTGCAGGCGCGGATTGGCTTCGATGAAGGCGAAGTCCGTCTTCCCGTCGGCGTCGACGAGGAACTCCACGGTGGCGAGATTGTCGAGACCGGCGGCGCGGGCGAGCGCGACCGCAGCATCCAGCAGGCGTGCGCGAAGGCGGGCGTCGAGCCCCGGCGCCGGGGCCACCTCGATGAGCTTCTGGCGCTCGCGCTGGAGGCTGCATTCGCGCTCCCAGAGATGGCTGACGCCGCCGGACCGATCGCCTGCCACCTGGACCTCGACGTGACGGACCCGCGACAGGAGCCGCTCCACGTAGACGTCGCCGTTACCGGATGACTGGAGGGCCTCCGACCGGCATCGCGCGTAGGCCGCCTCCAGATCCGCCTCGCGGTGGACGGCGCGCATGCCGCGCCCGCCGCCGCCGGCGACGGCCTTGATCATGATCCCGCCCCCGCCGCTCTCGACGGCGAGGAATCGGCGCGCGTCCTCGAGGCTGGTCGCGCCCGGCGTGCCCGGCGCCACGGGCACGCCGCAGCGGGTGGCGAGAGCCCGCGCCCGCGCCTTGTCGCCGAGCACATCGAGCACCCCCGGCGCCGGACCGACGAAGACCAGCCCCTCGGCGGCGCACAGCCGGGCGAAGGCCGCCTGCTCGCTCAGGAACCCGTATCCGGGGTGGATCGCGTCGCATCCCGTCGCGCGCGCCACGGCCACGATCTGCTCGGCAGCGAGGTAGGCGGCGGGGCCCGCGCCCGGGAGCGCCCGGGTCTCATCCGACTTCCGGGTGTGAAGCGCGGCGGCGTCGTCCTCGGAATGGACGCTGACCGTCCGGAGCCCGTGCTCCGCCGCGGCGCGGGCGATGCGAACGGCAATTTCCCCGCGGTTGGCGATCAGGACGCGTGTGAAGGCCGTGGCCATGCCGTGTCCTCGCTCGATGCGCGATGGCGGAGCCCCGAGCCGCCCGCGATGTCCATGCCGTGCAGAGCGCGGACCGCCGCCGCGTGTCTCGAGGTCGGCCGGGTGGTTCTGGCTGTCGCCTCGTGCAACCGCTCGGGGATGCTCGCGTCACACGCGGCGGTGGCCAGGGCAGCCGGAGGCGACACGCCGACGAGTATAGCCCGGGGGATCGTCAGGGCCAGCGCGGGCGCGCGTCCGGCGGCGCCGCGAGACTCACCCCCGCGACACGGCCCGGCGCGACGAGCGAGTCGCAGCCGGAGGCAAGACGAAGTCGAAGGCTCCCACCAGGCCCCCGGCGGCGCTCTCGACCTTCATGACCAGGGCGGGGTCGAAGATCCTGTCCCGCCCGTTCGCCGGCTCTCCCGGAAAGTAGAGCTGGGTCGTGAGGACCATCCGCTGCCGGGGCGCCTGGACCTTGACGTGGATGTGGCGCGTGCGGCCGGGGTACTCGGCGGGGACGATCGTCTCCAGGCGATAGCGCCCCGCGGCGTCGGTGAGCTGATGCCCGCGGAGCCGGTAACCCCTGTTGTCGTACTCGCCGTGGGCGTCGGCCTGCCAGACGTCGACGAGGGCGTCCGGGATCGGCCGGCAGTCGGTCGAGAGGACGAGCCCGGTCACGACGATCCGGGGGCCGGTCACGCCCGGCTCGATCAACGAAGCCCGTCGGGGTGAGCTGGGCTTGAAGTACGGCCCCTCGGTCTGGGGCGCGGTGGGGGCGGCGGCCCCGCCCGGACACGCCGGCGTGAGGGCCAGGGGACGCGGCCGGGCTTGTGCCTTCCGCGCGGCGGCCAGGGCCACCGGCATCGCCAGAGCGATTCCCAGGAACCTGCGCCGCGTGGCGCGCGCGCGTGTCGTCGCCATGATCTCCGTCCTCCTCCTGCCGCTGTCGCACGGCGGGCCGGTCCCACCCGCGGCATCGCTCCATTATGCGTGAGACGCGGCGTTGGCGCGCGCGCCCGGAGGGCACCCGGCCGGTCCGCCGAAGAACGCCCCGCCGCGCTTGCTCGCCGCGCGGGGCCGCGCGATGATTCGGAGGCGGCGCGAGCGTCCGGTTCGAAGTCCGGGCCGAGGGCGCGACCTCGCGGAGATGCGCGACAGGGAGATCCGATGACAGCACAGATCGAGCAGCGTGCAGATGCCGGGGCGATGGATGGTGGAGGACGGAGATTGCGCCGCCGCGCCCGCGTTTCCGTGCCGCTGCAGAGCCGCGTGGTGAGCTGGCGTCGCCGCGCCCGGGCCGCCCGGGTCGAGGCGCTCGCCATCGCGGCCCGCTGCGGCGCGACCCTCGCCCTGATTGCCGCCCTCGGGTGGCCGGCGGCGGCCCCGGCCCAGGCTCCGCCGGCGGGCACCCGATGGGACCAGCACATGGACGCCGCGGCGCGCGCATTCCGCGAGGACCGCTACGATGAGGCCCAGCGCCTGCTCGAGGCGGCCTTCGACGAGGCAGAGCGCTTCGGGCCGGCCGACCCGCGCGCGGCCACCACGCTCAACAGCCTCGCCCTGCTCTATGTCACGCGCGGCAAGCTCGTGGAGGCCGAGGCCCTCTACCAGCACGCGCTGGCGACGCGGGAGAAGCTCCTGGGGTCCTGGGATCCGAGCGTGGCCACGAGCTTGAACAACCTGGCCGGATTCTACGTGGTGCAGGGCCGGGCCACCCTGGCCGAGCCCCTGTACCGGCGCGCCCTCGAGATCGGCGAGCGGGCGTTCGGGGCGGACAGCCCGCAGCTCGATACGGCGCTGCGCAACCTCGTCGGTGTCTACGTCGACCAGCGTCGGTACCCCGAGGCCACCGCCCTGTACACGCGTGTCGTGGCCATCGGGGAGGCCGCGCTCGGCCCGGACGATCCGGAGCTGGCCGTGCGGCTCAACAATCTGGCCGAGATGTATCGGCTGCAGGGCCGGGCCGCCGAGGCCGAGCCCCTGTACATGCGGGCCCTGGCCATCGCCGACAAGGCCATGGACGGGCACGACCTGGTCCTCGCCGCCATTGCCCGGAACCTCGGCGCGCTCTACGCGGCCGGGGGTCAGGCGTCCCGCGCCGAGCCGCTCTACGAGCGCGCCCTCCGGATCCGTGAGGGCGTGCTGGGCCCGGACGACCCGGCGGTCGCGGTCACCAGGGTGGAGATGGCCCGGGTGCGCGCCGCCGCCGGCAAGACCGCGGAGGCCGAGACGCTCTACCAGCGGGCGATCGCCAGCCAGGAGAAGCAGACCCCCGGGCGCTCGCCCGCCGCCCTCGCCGACGCGCTGGAGGGGTACGCGATCCTGCTCCGCCAGTCCGGCCGGGCCGCCGAGGCTGACCAGGTCCAGTCCCGGGCCAGGCGCCTTCGCGAGCCCCCAGCCAAGAGCGGGCCGTAGGAGGGGCGACGCCGGTCCGCGGCGTCGCCCCTCTCGCCGAGAGTCATCCCCCGGCGATCTGGGGCAGGACGAACACCTCGCTGTCCGGGCCGATAGGCTCGAGCAAGGCATCCTGGTAGATCTGGCCATCGATGGCCACCGCGACGCCCTCCTCGAGGTGTGGCGCCAGCGCCGGGTGGCGCTGGCCCAGCATCTGGAAGAGCTGCTTGACGGACGTCGCCGCCACCTCGATCTCGGACTCGCCCCCCGTGAGCTGGGCGAGATTGCCGATCAGCACCACCCGGGCCACGCCCTGCCCGTCAGGCCTTCGCCAGGGCCCGCTCCCGGAGCGCCTTGAGCACCCTGGGCGGAGACATCGGAAGCTCCGTGAAGCGGATACCCGTCGCCCGCTCGATGGCGTTGGCGATGGCGGCCATGGGCGGGACGATCGGGGTCTCGCCGATTCCACGCACGCCGTACGGATGGCGCGGGTTCGGCACCTCGACGATGATCGCGTCGATCATCGGCAGATCGGAGGCCACGGGCATCCGGTAGTCGAGGAAGCCGGCGTTCTGGAGCGTGCCGTCCGGCCCGTAGATGTACTCCTCGTTGAGAGCCCAGCCGATGCCCTGGGCGGCCCCGCCCTGAAATTGCCCCTCCACGTAGCTCGGGTGGATCGCCTTGCCCGCGTCCTGGGCCACGGTGTAGCGCAGGATCGTCACCCGACCCGTCTCGGGATCCACCTCGACGTCGACGAGGTGCGTCCCGAAGCTCGGGCCCGCGCCCTGGGCGTTGATACGCCCGTAGCCGCCGATGGGCCCGCCGGTCTTGCCCGCCACCTTGGCCATGTCGGCCACGGTCATCGGCTTGGCCTTGGCGGCGGCCGCGCCGATCGGCTTGACGTGGCCGTTCTCGAACTCGACCTGGTCGACGGGCACGTCCCACAGCTTGGCCGCGCGCCGGCACAGGTCGGCCTTGATCTGTCGGGCCGCGTCCACCACCGCGAGGGTGCCCGAGAAGGTCGAGCGGCTCCCGCCGGTCAGGAAGGTGAAGCCGAGCGAGCCCGTGTCGCCGATGATCGGACGCACCTTGTCGTAGGGCACACCGAGCTCGTCGGCCGCCACCATGGCGAGCGAGGCGCGCAGGCCGCCGATGTCGGGCGTGCCCGCCATCAGGGACACCGTGCCGTCCTCATTCACGGTCAGGGAGGCGCACGTCTCGCCGCCGATGTTGAACCAGAAGCCGGAGGCCACGCCGCGGCCCTGCCACTCGCCGAGGGGCGTGGTGTAGTGGTTCGTCTTCTCGACGGCGTGCAAGGTATCGACGAGGCCGATCGGCCCGAACTTCGGCCCGTAGGCGGCCTTGGTGCCCTCGCGCGCCGCGTTCTGCAGGCGAAGCTCCACGGGATCGATGTCGAGGTTCCGGGCCAGCTCGTCGACCACGCTCTCGACCGCGAACTCCGAGATGGGGGCGCCGGGGGCGCGGTAGGCCGCCACCTTGGGCCGGTTCGAGACGACGTCGTAGCCGATGACCTTGACGTTCTCGATGTCGTAGGGGGCGAATGCGCACATCACGCCCGGCTGCACCGGGGAACCCTGGAACGCCCCGGCCTGGTACTTGAGTTCGGCGAAGGCGGCGACGAACCGCCCGTCCTTGGTCACGCCCATCTTGACCTTCACCGTCGCCCCGGAGGTCGGGCCGGACGACTTGAAGACCTCCTCGCGCGACATGACCATCTTGACCGGGCGCTTGGCCTTCTTCGACAGGGCCACCGCCAGCGGCTCGAGATACACGACCGTCTTGCCGCCGAAGCCGCCGCCGATCTCCGACGACGTCACCCGGACCTTGCCGATGTCCATCCCGAGCAGGCGCGCACAGTGGGCGCGGACGATGAAGTGACCCTGCGTGGTGCACCAGACCTCGGCGGTGCCGTCCTCGGAGACGCTGGCCACCGTCGCGTGCGGTTCGATGTACCCCTGGTGGACGGGCGCGGTCTTGAACTCTCGCTCGACGACGACGTCGGCCTTGGCGAAGCCGGCCTCGATGTCGCCCTGCGCGATCTCGATCCGCTTGGCCACGTTGGAGGGCGCGGCCGGCTTCGGCTCGACGCCCGCGGTGTAGAGATCGTCGTGCAGGAGCGGCGCATCGGGCCGCATGGCGTCCACCACGTCGATGACGTGGGGCAGCACCTCGTAGGTGACGTCGATCAGCTTGAGCGCGCGCTTGGCGATGGCCACGCTGGTCGCGGCCACCGCCGCCACCGCGTGCCCCTCGTACAGCACCTTCTCGCGGGCGAGGACGTTGCGGACCATGTCCTTGTAGTTGATCATCATCTCGCCGGCCGGGATGAACTCCGAGGACTGGTCGGGGAAGTCCTCGCGCGTGACGACGGCCTTGACGCCCGGCAGCTCTTCGGCGCGGCTCGTGTCGATGGAGACGATGCGGGCGTGGGCGTGCGGGCTGCGCAGCACCCGGCCCACGAGCTGGCCCGGCAGGTTGAGGTCGGCGCCGAAGCGGGCGCGCCCGGTGACCTTGTCCACCCCGTCCGGTCGGACCGTCCGGGTGCCGACGGAGGTCTGCACGAGATCGCCAGGGATCGAAACCGTGTCCGGCATGACTTAGGCCCTCCTCATGTCCGCGGCCGCGGACATCACCGCCTTGATGATCTTGTCGTACCCCGTGCAGCGGCAGAGATTGCCCGCCAGCCAGTAGCGGACTTCCGTCTCGGTCGGATTGCTGTCCTTCTCGAGCAGGGCGCGGGCGGCGACGAGGAAGCCCGGTGTGCAGATGCCACACTGGAGCGCGGCATGCTCGAGGAACTTCTGCTGCAGGGGGTGGAGCGTCTCGCCGGTCGCCATCCCCTCGATCGTCTCGATCCGGCGCCCGCCCACCTCGCAGCCGAGCACGAGACAGGAGCAGACGAGCCGCCCATCCAGGGTGATGCTGCAGGCGCCGCAGTCCCCCGAGGAGCACCCTTCCTTGCTGCCGGTCAGGTTGAGCGTGTCGCGGAGCACGTCGAGCAGGGTGTCCTGGGTCTCGCAGAGGTACTCCACCTCGTCGCCGTTCACCGTCGCCGTGATGTGGTGCTTGGCCATCAGCGGTTTCTCGCCCGGTCGAGGGCGATCAGGGCCGCCCGGCGCGCGAGCACGCCGGCGACCTCGATCCGGAACTCCACGGTGCCGCGCTTGTCGTCGATCGGCCGGCACGCCGCTCGGGCCGCCGCCGCCAGTCGCTCCTGGGCCGGCGGGTCGAGACGGCTGCCGATGATGGCGCGGGCAGCCTCGGGGACGAGAAGCACCTTCGCGGCCACGGCGGCGAGCGAGACGCGGGCCGCGGTGATCACGCCCCCGGCGTCGATGGTCAGGTTGACGCCCGCCCCCGCCACGGCAATGTCCATCTCGGTGCGCGGGATGAAGCGCAGGTAGGCGTCGCCCGAGCGCTTCGGCCGGGGCGGGAGGACAAAGGACGCGATGATCTCGCCCCGGGCGAGCGAGAGCTGCCGCGGCCCGATCATCACGTCCTCGACCGGGATCTCCCGACGGCCCGCGGGCCCGACCACGCTGGCCACCGCGCCGGCGGCAATGAGGGCCGGGACGCTGTCCGCGGCCGGCGAGCCGTTGCAGAGGTTGCCGCCCAGGGTGGCCCGGCCCTGGACCTGGGTAGATCCGATGAGGTTCGCGGCTTCTACCACGCCGGGCCAGACCCCCTTGAGTCCGGCGTTCTCCTTGAGCTCGGCCCCGGTCACCGCCGCGCCGATCCTGAAGCCGCCTGCTTCCTCAACGACCGCGCGAGTTTCCGCGATCTTCTTGATGTCCACGATGAGCTCGGGATCGACCACGTCGGCGCGCATCTGCACGAGAAGGTCCGTCCCGCCTGCGAGCACGCGGGCGTCGCCGTTGGCCTCGGCGAGCAAGGCGACTACGCCATCCAGGGAGTCTGGGGCCTCGTATCGCATGTCGTTGTCTCGGTCTCCATGTCGTCGGGTGAGCCGGGGCCGGACCGCCACGATCGGCCACACGCCGACCGGCAACGCGCCGCCTGCCCCGCCGGCCGGCGCGCCAGAGTGAAGGATCAGCGACGTCTCGCGTCCTGTCAATGCCCCCGCACCGCCACGATCCGCCCGGGGGGGAAACCCCGACGGCCCGGGAACGCGCCAGGGCAGGCGCCCGGCGACGTCCCCGGGGGCGCGTGCTCTGGCTCCGCGCGCGCGCTGTCGTCGGGTGCGACCTCCCGGGCCGCGACCCGGTTCCGGTCCCCCCTGTCAAGCCATTCGAGAACGTTACCGAGGCGGGGATCATCGCGCCGTCTGAGATGTTACCGAGCGAGGGGTGGGCACCGGGCGGTAGGATTGAGGCGCGCTACGCGCGCCAATCCCGATCGCGGAGGACTCGCATGAACTGGTTTGCCGTCGCGGTGCCGGTGGCCCTTGTGGCCGCCTCTACCGTTCTCGCCGGACCGCTTGTCGCCCAGCCGCTGGACGGCACGCTCAAGCGGATCAAGGACACGGGTGTCGTCCGCATAGGGTACCGGGAGAACTCCGCGCCCTTCTCGTTCCTCGGACCCGAGCGCAAGCCAGAGGGGTATTCCGTGGACCTGTGCGAGCGGATCGCCCGGGCCGCCCAGCAGGAGGTCGGGCTCGCCAACGTCAACCTGCAGTGGGTGCCGGTGACGGTCGAGAACCGGGCCAGCGCGGTGGCGAACGGCACGGTGGACATCGAGTGCGGATCGACCACCGCCACCCTCTCCCGCATGGCCACCGTCGACTTCACGAGCCTGACCTTCATCGACGGCGGGGGGTTCCTGGTGAGCCGGACGTCCGGGATCCAGGGCCTCACCGACCTCTCGGGCAAGCGCGTGGCGGTGATCCCGGGCACCACGACGGAGCGCGCGCTGCGGGACGAGCTTCAGAAGATCGGCGTGAACGTCACCATGGTGAACGTGTCCGACCACAACAAGGGGTTCGCCGCCGTCGAGGGCGGTCAGGCCGACGCCTACGCGTCGGATCGGGTGATCCTGGTCGGCCTCCTCGTGCAGGGCAACGCCGTCGCGAAGTACGGCATCGCCGACCAGCAGTTCTCCTACGAGCCCTATGCCTTCATGGTCCAGCGCAACGATTCGGCGTTCCGGCTCGTGGCCAACCGGACCCTCGCCCGCCTGTACCGGTCCGGCGACATCGCGTCGATCTACTCGAAGTGGTTCGGGGCCCTCGGGAACCCGGCGCCGGGTCTGCTGCTGATGTACCGGATCTTCGCCTTCCCGGAGTAGAGCACGGCGCCCGCCCGCCGGCGCGGCATCCGGTCGCGCCCGCGGGGCCAGGGTCCGGTCGTTCCCGCGGGCGCCGGGCAGGGCCTGGACGCCGCGCCCGACCACCCCGACGCGACGGCTCGTCAGCATCCGACCGGGCCCGGGACCGTCCGCTCCCGGTGTATAGTGCGAGCCAGCACGTGCCCCCGGCCCCGCTGCGGTCGAGTCGCCGATGTGACGCCGCTCGCCGCGGCCGCAATGCCTCGCGTCATCGAGGAGAGGAGCCGCTGACATGCGTCATCGGGTCATCCATCTCATCAATCCCAGGACCGACTCGCTGACCACGCGGCCCCTGTACCTGAACCGGGCGCTGTACTCGCCGCTGGCCGGCCTCCTCGCCGTCGCCGCGGCCATCTCGCGCGACCGCTACGAGGTGGTCCTGACCGACGAGAACATCGAGTCCATCGACTTCGACCTCAAGGCCGATCTCGTGGGCATCTCCGCGATGACGAGCTACGTGAACCGCGGCTACGAGATCGCCGACACCTTCCGGGCGCGCGGAGTCCCGGTCGCCATGGGCGGCGTCCACCCGAGCTTCATGCCGCAGGAGGCCCTCCGGCACTGCGACGCAGTGGTGATCGGCGAGGCCGAGCTCGTCGTCGACCGGCTCCTGGCCGATCTCGAACGGGGCGAGATGCGCGGCACCTACAAGGCGGACCGGCTGCATCCGATGGACGGGCTGCTCATGCCGCGATACGACCTGCTCAAGAAGCACCGGTACGTGAACCGCACGTTCGTGCAGACCTCGCGCGGGTGCCACCAGGGCTGTACCTTCTGCGCCGAGCCGCTCATGAACGGGCTCAAGTTCCGGTATCGCCCCGTCGACGAGGTGGTCCGGGAGGTCGAGAACTGCGGCTCCCGCATGATCTCGATCAACGACGCCGATTTCTTCGGCACCCCGGAGCGTCCCAAGGAGGTGATGCGCGCCCTGCGGGGGCGGGGAGTCACCTGGCAGGCCGGCGTCACCTCCAAGCTCGCCCAGGACGACCGCATGCTCGAGCTGGCCGCGGCCAGCGGGTGCACCATGCTCAGCATCGGTTTCGAGTCAATCTCGCGCCAGACCCTCATGAGCGTCCACAAGCACGTGAACCGACCCGAGACCTTCGCCACTCTCGTCGAGAAGGTGCACTCGTACGGCATCATGGTCTTTGGCCTGTTCATGTTCGGCTTCGACGGCGACGACGGCTCCGTGTTCGAGGAGACGTCGCGCTTCAACATCGCCGCCGACTACGACGCCTGCGCGTACTCCGTCCTCACTCCGTATCCGGGCACGCTCACGTGGTACGAGATGAAGAAGGCCAATCGCATCGTGTCGTTCGACTGGACGAAGTACGACCAGTCGAACGTGGTGTTCCAGCCCGCCCGCATGACGGGGGACGAGCTGCGGATCGGCCAGAATCACGCGTACGAGACCTTCTACGGCCCGGCCTCGATCGCGCGCCGCTTCCCGGTCCGAGGCCGGCGCCGCCGGATCCAGTGGTCCGTCTACAACCTGTTCATGAAGAAGGGCGCGGCCACCGATCGCAAGGACGCGGTGGCCGCGCCGACCCCCGCCCCGGACATGGCGCCGATGCCGCCCATCCTGCCGCTCAAGCGGGAGTGGCGCGAGGCCGTGCTCGAGGGGGTGGGAGGCGCCGCGCCGCGCGCCGAGTGAGCGGCCCGCCGCGCGCACCCGTCGCCGTTGCTTGCACGGGCGGCCGACGGGACGCCGGCGGGCAATGCGGGCCGGCGGACCGGGTTCTGAGCCGGCGGGGCGCCGCGGCCTCCGGCCTCGAGTGGAATCGAGGTACTGGTTTTCAAGTCCCCGATAATACGTCGAGCGAGCTCCATGATGAGATCGGCTGCCCTAGTGGAAAAACCGCACCCGGCCGAGCTGGGTTGAATCCTCTGACGCAAAGCGCCATCCCAAGATAGGGCCGGACAGGCCCGATCAAATGGGAGGCCAATAAATAATGGAAGCCGAAGTCGATCTGTACGTGCTGCGCGCGATCGCGAGCGATAGGCTCGCCGAGGCGCGGGCATTCGCCCGGTATCAAGCGTGGCGGGCCGCCGCCGCGGATGGCAGGCCGACTCTCCGAGCCCGCCTCGGCGCGAACCTGATCGCGCTGGGACAGTGGCTCGGGAGGGGCGCCCCCGGCGCCGGGAGCCCGACCTCTGGTCGACCGCTGGACGCG
>DATKEI010000372.1:0-7260 GCA_035544455.1 Binatia bacterium
CGTCTTGTCGGTGCCGGCTGCGGTTGACCTCCGAGGCTTGCCATGTAGTGGACGAGGGCCACGATGTCCTCCTCGCGCAGAGGCTGGGCCGCCATCGTCATGGTGCCGTCGAGGTCCGACGCGGTCCTGGCCTTGAAGCCGCTGAGGAGGCGCAGGAGGTAGTCGTAGTCCTGGCCGGCCAGGCGCGGCACCTGCTGCTGGCCGGAAAGGTCGGGCCGGTGGCAGGAGGCGCAGTGGTGCAGAGTCGCGAGCCGCTTGCCCTCGGCGACCTTGGCCGGATCCGTGTTCGCCGGGCGGGGCAGTGGACGCTGGGCCGCGTAGTAGGCGGCCAGATCCGCCATGTCGGTGTCGGTGAGGTCCTTTGCGAAGGGCGACATCTGCGGATCTTTGCGTCGCCCGTCCCGATACTTGATGAGCTGCCAGTGAGTGAAGAAGACCGGCTGGCCGGCCAGGGAAGGCGTCCCCGGGGTGGTCGCGTTGCCGTCGGCGCCATGGCAGGGCGCGCATGGCTCGGCCTTGCGCTTTCCGGCCGCGAGGTCGGCGGCCCGCGCCGGCGCCACCGTCGCCCACGCCGTTGCCAGGGCGGCGAGGACGATCGAGGCGCCGACGACCGGCCGCACTCAGCGCTGGTAGCTGACCCGGTAGATCGCGCCCGTGTAGTCGTCGGTGATCAGGAGCGAGCCGTCCTTCATCTGCTTGGTGTAGACGGGCCGGCCCCAGATCTCCTGGCCCTCCAGCCACCCGTGGGCGAAGACCTCGTACTTCGGCGCGGCGCCAGGGCGGAGGGTGACCATCATCACCCGGAAGCCGATCTTCTCCGCGCGGTTCCAGGACCCGCGCTGGGCAAGGAAGGCGCGATTCTTGTACTCGGGCGGGAACATCGAGCCGGTGTAGAATTCCACGCCGTTGCCGGCCACGTGGGGGCCGGTCTTGATCAGCGGCGGCACGTACGCCTTGCAGGAGCGCCCCTTTCCGAACTCGGGGTCGAGTATGTCGCCCTGGTGGCAGAAGGGGAAGCCGAAGTGCTGGCCCTTCTTGGTCACGACGTCGAACCGGTCGCTGGGCTCGTCGTTGCCCATCCAGTCGCGGGCGTGGGTGGTGAAGTACAGCTGTTTTGTCACGGGATGCCAGTCGAAGCCCACGCTGTTGCGGACGCCGTGGGCCACGTACTCGAATCCCGTGCCGTCGGGATTGACGCGAGAGAGATTGGCGTGCGTGTCCGGCGGGATACAGATGTTGCACGGTGCGCCGATATTGAAGTAGAGCTTGCCATCCGGCCCGAAGGCCAGGTACTTCCAGCCGTGCGGCACGTCCTTGGGCAAGGTGTCGTAGACGAGGTCCATGGCCGGTGGGCTGTCGAGCTTGTCCTCGATGTCCGGTATCTTGCTGATCTTCGAGACCTCGGCGATATAGAGCGCGCCGTCCTTGAAGGCCACGCCGTTCGGCAGGTTGAGGCCCGAGGCGATCACCTTGACCTCGCGCTGGCCGCCCTTGTCGACGACCGCGTACACGTTGCCGGCGACGCGGCTGCTGACGAAGAGCGTGCCCTTGTCGCCCCAGGTCATCGCCCGCGCGTTGTTGATGCCGGACGCCCAGAGCTCGGCCTTGAATCCGGGCGGGACCTTGATCTTGTCGACGGGAATCTCGGCGGGCGCCTTGGGCGCCGGCGGCTGGGGAATGGGCGCCAGGGGCGATTCCGCCATGCTGGCCGGCTGGCCCTGCTTCCACGGCGGGGGCGCCGCCTGCTGGGCCCATGCCAGCGCGGCAAGGAGGGATACCACCGCGAGCGTCACCGTGAGCGACGTCAGTGTCATGCGCCGCATGAGAGGCCTCCCCTGTGAGGATCGGTGAGGGTCGGTCCGCGCCGGATCGGCGAGAGCCTGGATGGCGCCGCTGCTCCGCGGGCTGGACGATACGTCCGGCCTTTCACCCTTGTCAAGGCGCGTGCCCCGGCCGGCGGCGCGGGGGCGCGGCCCGGTTCATCCCGCTGGCCACAGCCCCCGGGCTGTAGGATGATCATGGCGGCGAAGGCGGATGCGCTGGCCGCCGAGGATGGACACGTCACGCCCGGCGAGGGCCAGGCGCGGGGCGCGCCCTGATTCCGGCTGCCGTGCCAGACTCCCACCTGCTCCCGCCCGGGGGCTGATCGACCGGGTTCGCGGGAGGCGATGACGGTTCTCGCCGGCGGCCTTGCCTGCGGCGCCGTCCGGAGCCGCGTCAGGCCGCGCGCTTTCTCCATCGCGCGGGGGACCATTCGATGAGCGAACCGCCCAAGCGGCGCGTGGCCTTGATCGGAACGGGTGGGACGATCTCGTCGATCGGACGGGACGGCCTCGACGTCTGGGAGTACATGGACACCGGGACGAAGATCGGTCCCGGCGAGCTCGTCGCGCGGTTCCCGGAGACAGCTCAGGTCGCGGAGATCGTCCCGATCCCGTTCCAGTCGGTTGGCAGCTCGTCCATCGGGCCCGCGGACTGGCTGCTGCTGACCGAGACAATCCACGGCGTGGCCGCACGCGAAACCCCGCTCGACGGCGTGGTGATTACGCACGGAACAGCAACGCTCGAGGAAACGGCGTACTTCCTGAACCTCGCCGTCCAGGTGGACCTCACGGTCGTCGTCGTGGGCGCGCAGCGGCCGGCCAGCGGGCTCAGCACCGACGCGGGGATGAACCTCGTCGGCGCGCTCCGCGTCGCCGCCGCACCGGAGGCACGTGGGCTCGGCGTCCTCGTCGTCCTCAACGACGAGATCCAGGCCGCCCGCGAGGTCACCAAGACGTCGACCCTCCGGCTCGAGACGTTCCGAAGCGCGGACGTCGGCATGCTGGGGTACGCGGACCCCGACGGCCGGGTCGCTATCTACCGCCGACCGGCCCGGCGCCACGCTCCGGCGACCGAGTTCGACGTGCGCGGGCGGCAGGCGATGCCGCGCGTCGACATCGCGTATTCCTACGCCGGGGCCGGGGGCGCCGCCATCGATGCCTTTGTCGCCGCCGGCGCCCGGGGCATCGTCTCGGCGTCGTTGGCCCCGGGCATCACGACCGCCGCGGAGAACGAAGCCCTGGTCGAGGCGCGCCGCCACGGGGTGCTGGTCGTGCTGTCGAGCCGGGCCGGGAGCGGGCGCGTGCTCCCGCGCCGGGTGCTGCGCGAGCGCGGTTTTGTCGTCGCCGACAACCTGCTGCCCCAGAAGGCCCGCGTCCTGGCGATGCTGGCCCTCACCAGAACGAATGACCCCGTCGAGGTCCAGCGCATGTTCGACGAGTACTGATCCCCTACCACAGGGTCCGGCTCGCCCGCCGGGCGCCCTCGCTCAGCGTCTCCAGCTTCTTCCAGACGACGCTCTCGGCCACCATCTCCCAGCCGGCGAAGGTGCCGAACCCGCAGTCGGCGCCGGCGATCACGCGGCTCCGGTCGCCGGCCACCGCCACGGCCTGGGCGATGCGGTCGGCGACGAGATCCGGATGCTCGACGAAGTTCGTGCGACGTCGGCCGGGGTGCGGGGCACTACCGCGGCCCGCTCATCACGGCAGGTGCGGCCGTGCCCGGGCTCGTCACGGCGAGCGACGGGGCCGGGCCGCATCTCGACAAGCTCCTCGAGTCCACGTATATTGCTGCCATATACGATGGGTCTGCTGGACGACCTGGTCAAGTGTTCAGGGTTCGATTGGGACGAGGGCAACCTCGGCAAGAACTGGGCGCGACACCGGGTGGCCGGGGCCGAGTGCGAGCAGGTGTTCTTCAATCGACCGCTGGTGGTGGCGGCCGATGAAGAGCACTCGGACCAGGAGGCTCGATACTACGTGCTCGGGCAGACCGATACGGGGAGGAGATTGTTCGTTGTTCTGACCATACGACGTGGCCTGATCAGGGTGGTCTCGGCCCGCGACATGAACCGGCGAGAGCGAGCGGCGTACGGCAAGGCATGAAGAGGGTCCCGAAGTTCAAGTCCGAGGCCCGGGAGCGCAACTTCTGGGCGAAGGCCGACTCCACCAAGTACGTCGAGTGGAAGCTCGGGCGGCGGGCCGTGTTCCCGAACCTCAAACCCTCCTTGAGGACGATCTCGGTGCGTCTTCCGGATCTGTTGCTCGAGGAGCTCAAGCTCCTCGCCAACAAGCGGGATGTCCCGTACCAGTCGCTCCTGAAGATCTTCCTGGCCGAGCGCGTCGCGCAGGAGCTGCGAGAGCACCGGCGCAAGCTGGTGCGCGCCTGACATAGAAGCAGGGGCGACAGGCAATGCCGCGGCGTCCCCGCTCTTCCTCTCTTCGCCGATCTCGGCAACGTCCCCGGTGCGCCGGTACAGCAGGCAGGTCGACCGGACCGTCGGCGGCCGAGCTGCGACAGCGCCTACGCTGACGGCGGTGTCATCGGCCGCCCCCCAGACGGCGGCGCTGTGCTCCCCTCCCGCGATGGCCCAGGAGCGGGGAGAACCGCGCTACCGCAGCCCGGCCAGGAACTCGGCGATGGCCGGCCAGTATCCGGGCTCGGTGGCGACGCTGTCGTGATCGGCGGCCGGGAACTCGATCCAGCGCTTGGGCCCGCCCCACGCCGCGTATAGGCGCGCCGAGTGTGAAGACGGGATGATGCGGTCACTGCCCGCGGCGAGGCACAGCAATGGAGCCTGCAGGCGGGGCGCGCGGGAAAGCGAATCGAAGGGATGGCGGAGCATCCAGCGCACGGGGAGCCACGGGTAGTGGTGCTGCGCGACGGCGGTCAGGCTGTCGAAGGGCGTCACCAGCACGACGCCGGCTATCGGCCGCTCGGCGGCCAGATGGACAGCCACCCCGCTGCCGAGGCTCCGCCCCATGACGGCGATTCGCGCGGCGTCGACGTCGGGCCGGGCGCTCGCCCAGTCGTGGAGGCGAAGCGCATCGGCGAAGAGGGCGCGCTCGCCCGGTTGCCCCTCCGAGCGGCCGTACCCGCGGAAGTTCACCAGCAGGAAGCCCCAGTCGCCCAGGCGCGGGGCCATCTCGACGAGCCAGGAGACTTCCTCGGCGTTGCCGCCGAAGTAGAGGACGAGCGGCGCCGGTCGCTGCCGGGGCAGGGCGAGCCAGCCGCGCAGACGCGTGTCGTCCGCGCCGGCGATCTCGACCTCCTCCAGGCCGGGGCGGGGTGCGGGGCCCGGTCCCACCAGCGGCTGGGGGAAGAAGATCAGGTGGTCCTGCAGCAGGAACATGGCCGCGGGCACGCTGCCCAGCGCCAGGGCACCCAGGAGCGCGGCGCCGATCATGGGCCGGCTCAGCGACGCCAGAAGCGCGCCGTCGCCCGGTGCAGCCCGGGGGCGTCTACGGGCCGGGGCTGGTGCAGCTGGACGTGGATGGTGCGGATGCGCGATTCGCTCAGGCGCATGGGAGTCTCCCTTCCCGGCAGGTGACAGCGAGCGAGGGCCGCGTCGCGGAAGGCATGTGGCGCGAGGCACCGGTGAAGCGGTCCACGCCGGGCGCGGCGCCCAGCCGATGCCTGGCATCCATATGGTATCGAGCTTGGCCTGACCCGCGCCGCCCGGTCAACTCGCGCGATCCTGACATCGCGAGTCCTGGGAGCGGCCATCCGGGACCGGATTGACAATGAAGCTTCATGACGCTACATTCGGGCGATGGCGAGCATCCGTCCGCGCACGGTGGGCCTTCGCGAGTTGAAGAACCAGCTGAGCAAGTACGTGCGACTGGTGCGCTCCGGTGAACACATCCAGGTGACCGACCGCGGCCAGGTCGTCGCCGAACTCCTGCCCCCGGGGGTCGCGGCCGACCGCCAGCAGCATCCGGGTCTGGGCGCGCTTCATCGCCGCGGCCTCATCCGGGCGGTGGCGGCCAACTCGGCCGCGGTCTATGCGCGGCTCCGCAAGAGTCCGCAGGCGGGCCGCGCCAAGCGGCTCCTCGACGCCGTTCGAGCGGAACGCTGATCGTCTACGTCGAGTCGAGCGCGATCCTGAGCTGGCTCCTGGGCGAGCCGTCGGGGCCCGCCGCGCGCGACGTCCTGGCCGCGGCCGAGGCAATCGTGGCATCGGACCTCACGCTTCTCGAATGTGATCGCGCCCTCATTCGAGGTGTCGCGACGGGTGAGGTGGCTCCCGCCGAAGCCGGGCGAGCGCGAACGCTCCTGAACCGGGCCGCTCGTCACTGGAACCTGCTCCGGATCGACGGCGAGGTGGTCGCGCGGGCCCGCAAGCCCTTCCCCATCGAGCCCCTGCGTGCGCTCGACGCCATTCATCTCGCGAGTGCCCTCATCGTCGCGGCCGACGTGCCCGAGTTCTCGCTCCTGACGTTCGACCAGCGCATTCGCGAGACTGCGCGCGAGATGGGACTGACCATCACCCCGGCCAGGTAGGCGGCCGGCCGCGCGCGCGGCCTGCGAGGATGCGGCACGGCCGCGCCGCATCGCTTGAAGGGTGATGGAGCACGTCGCCAGAGTTCAGACCAGGCCCCGTGCCCCGAGGCCGCGGTAGTTGACGGCCTCGCCGATGTGCTCGGGGGAGATGGACTCGGCGGCCGCCAGGTCGGCGATGGTCCGGGCGACCCGGAGGATGCGGTCGTGGCCGCGGGCCGAAAGGGCGAGACGGCGCATGGCCAGGCCGAGGAGGCGACTGGCCTCGCGGGGCAGGGGACAGAAGCGGCGGGCCTGACGGCTGGTCATGTGGGCATTGACGCGGGCGGAGGTGCCGGCCAGGCGCTCGCGCTGCCGGCCCCGGGCTGCGGCCACACGCGCCCGGACGGCCGCGGAGGGCTCGCCCGGGCTCTCCGAGGCGAGGTCCTCGTAGGCGACCGGCGGGAGCTCCAGGTGGAGATCGACGCGGTCGAGCAGCGGCCCGGACAGGCGCCCGAGGTAGTGCTCGCGTTCCCGGGGCGTGCAGCGGCAGGCCTCGACGGCCGGGCATCCGCGCCGGCAGGGGTTGGCGGCGGCCACGAGCTGGAAGCGCGCGGGGAAGCGCGCGCTGCCCCCGGACCGGGTGACGGTGACCGCGCCGTCCTCGAGCGGCTCGCGCAGGGCCTCGAGGGCGCGCGCCGAGAACTCGGGGAGCTCGTCGAGGAACAGCACGCCGAGATGCGCCAGGCTGACCTCGCCCGGATGGGGAATGCTGCCTCCGCCGACGAGCCCCGCCTCCGACACCGTGTGGTGCGGGGCACGGAAGGGCCGGGCCCGCAGCAGGCCCTGGTCGGCCGGGAGCAGCCCGGCCACGCTCCAGACGCCCGACACGTCCAGGGCCTCGTCGAGGGACAGCGGGGGCAGGATGCCGGGAAGCCGTCGCGCCAGCATGGTCTTGCC